>CAZWQX010000188.1:0-5960 GCA_964635965.1 uncultured Cryomorphaceae bacterium | reverse complement strand
ACTTGGGTCAACCCTGATGGAACTTCGGTTTGTGAAGTCAGGGGTGGACGCATATCCGATGTTTCGGCCGGAACTGATAATCCGCAATTTGCAAACATGGCAAACACCGTAACGAGTATGGAGACAAACGGATCTACCCTCCTCTTCAATATACCTTTATACAACAATCCTGAAATTTACTTTGTCCCCAACAAGACCTATGGTTTTGAGGTCAGATGTTTGTGTGAAGATGGAACAGATTACACAAATTGGTCGGGCCTGGAGCCTAATTCGACTTTTGTAGTTCCCAACCCTGTCCTGATCAATCAAGTTTTAGCCGATCCTGAGTCTTCAGATTCTAATCTTAGCATGATTGAAAACAATGAACTGAATGTCTTTCCAAACCCCAACAACGGAGAATGGATTAGTCTGGAAATAGATCAGGAGGCTTGGTCGGAACAAGTGACAATAAGGATTAGTGATATGAGTGGTCGACTGATTGAAGAAAGTAGGATTACTACCAGTCAGATCTTTCGTTTAGAATTTGATCGAACACTCCCTCAAGCAGCGTATGTACTTTCGATTCAAGATGAAGAAAAAAGGTCCTATCAGTATTTCATTGTAGAATAACCCTGACTCCTGAGACCTTATACTAACGACTACTTCAGAATGACAAGTCTCCAGTGAAATCATACCATTCACATTTGAAAACTGATGGTTTCGATGATTTGTCCAAACTTATGTATTGTCCCTCATTTGGTATTTCGAAGTAACAATTCGTACACTTATCCGTCCTAGACGTAAAATCGGGTTTCACTTTATCCGTTTAAAACACAAATTGACCAATCATGGATTGATTTTATCTGATCATCATTTAATGATCATTTTCTTTTTGGTCATGTCTATTTTGCACCATCCAAAAATCCAAACACATGGCGACAATACGCATCGAAAACCTTAGTAAGACTTACCCTAACGGGGTAAAAGCCCTCGACAATGTGAACCTTGAAATAAAGAACGGCATGTTCGGTCTGCTAGGGCCAAATGGAGCGGGTAAATCATCATTGATGAGAACCTTGGCTTCCCTTCAAGAGGCCGATTCAGGAACAGCATTTTTTGATGATATCGACATGCTGAATCAACCGATCGAGATACGGAAAATCTTGGGTTACTTGCCGCAAGAATTTGGAGTCTATCCAAGAGTTACGGCAGAACAATTATTGGATCATGTTGCCATTTTAAAAGGGATTCAAAACAAGAAAGAGCGAAAAGAATTGGTATCATACCTTTTGCAGAAGGTGAATCTCTATGACAAGAGAAACAAGAGTGTAAAAGGATTTTCGGGTGGTATGAAACAGCGAGTAGGTATTGCCCAGGCCTTAATCGGCAATCCTAAATTGATTATTGTGGATGAACCTACCGCTGGTCTCGATCCCGGTGAACGAAACCGTTTTCATAACCTCTTGGCCGATGTGGGCGAAGAAGTTATTGTGATTCTGTCGACTCACATTGTCGATGACGTGCGAGAGCTATGTTCGGAGTTCGCCATTATGAACCTTGGGCGTATTGTTTACAAAGGATCTCCTGAAGATGCACTTACCGATCTCAAAGGAAAAGTTTGGATGAAATCCGTCGATCGAGACGAGCTTGAATCAATCAAAGCGGTTCACAACGTTATCTCAGACAAGATGGTTGCCGGTAAACCGCAGATTCATGTCTTAAGTGATACAAATCCCGGGGATGGATTTGCGGCAGTTGAGCCCAATCTTGAGGATGTGTTCTTTGTAAAGATCAATCAACCTGAAATAGCTTAAGTCATGTTTATAGAGTTTTTTAAGCTAGAGTTGAGATCGGCTTTTAAAAGTCCGATGATCTATATTTTCTTCGCTTTGGTGGCGTTGTTCTCCGGACTTGGAGTTGCGACTGATAATGTGATCATTGGAGGGGCCGTTGGAAACGTTTATAAAAATAGTCCGCATACACTAACCAATTACGTATTGATTCTCGGAATTTTCGGTTTGCTCTTCCCCGCCGCATTTTTCAATAATGCGGCACTAAGAGATCACAATAACCAGTTTAACGAGATCATGTTCTCCCTTCCCATCAAGAAGAGCGGATACTTCTGGGGACGATTCTTGGGAGCATTGGTTCTCTCGACTATCCCGATGTTAGGAGTGTTTTTCGGTGCATGGATCGGAGCAATGCTGGGTCCGGTCGCCGGTGGTGTAGATGCTGATAGAATCGGTCCGTTTTTCCTAGAGACAATACTAGCCAACTATTTCTACTTCATCCTGCCCAACATGTTTTTGGCCGGTTCAATTATCTTCTTTTTGGGCCATCGTTTTAAGAGTACCATCATCTCCTTCGTCGGGGCGATGGCGCTTATTGTGGGATATATTGCCTCAGGTCCTTTCTTATCCGACATCGATAACGAAACCATTGCGGGAATGGTTGACACGTTCGCATTCAGAACATATTCCGTATACAGCCAGTATTTCACTCCTGCTGAGAGAAATATCCTGAGTCCGTCTTTTGATGGTATCATAATGCAGAATCGATTATTATGGATTTCCGTCGGATTGGTGATTTCGGTTCTTTCCTACAGATTCTTCTCTTTCAAGGAACGCCTCAAACAGAAGAGAAAAAAATCCGAAAACGAAGAAACCGTTCCGTTTAGCACCCAATTGACACAACCTGTGGTTGTGCAAAATTTCTCAAAGGGACTCGGAAAGCTTCACTTCATCAGTTTCTTCAAGACCAGTTTTCTCAGCATTGTAAAGAGTTCGGCTTTTAAAATCTTATCAGTCTTTGGAATTATCCTCTTGTTCACAAGCCTTCTCCAAGGCTACGAGTATTATGGGTTACAGAGCTACCCTGTAACCTACAAGGTGATGGGTGATATTTCGGGAAGTACTGAACTCTTCCTGATTATAATCATGGCATTCTTCAGTGGTGAGATGATTTGGAGAGACCGAACTTTTCACATCCAGGAGGTTATCAACGCAACTCCTCACAGCACTTTTGCCTCGATTTTAGCCAAAATGGCTTCACTGGTTGTATCTGTGACGTTACTTCAGTTCCTCTTCATTTTCATGGGAGTTTGTTCTCAACTGATGCGCGGATTTACGGATATCAAATTAGATGTATATCTCATTGATTTTTTCGTTGACAGCCTGCCAAGTTATTTTGTATTTGCCTCGATTTTTCTCTTCATTCAGACTTTAGTGAATAATCGATATGTCGGATATTTCGTTGGAATTCTCTTCTACATTGTTTGGGGTATTTTGATTCAGGACGTTTTAGAGATCAGTTCTAATATGATTTTGCCGGGAGCTTCCCCCGGAATTTTCTATTCAGACATAAGTGGTTTCGGTCCGGGTGTAATTGGCACCCTCTGGTTTAATGCTTACTGGATACTGTTTGCGCTTATTCTTTTGGCAAAAGCAGCCTTGTTCTATAACCGAAGTGTAGTCTCGGGATTTCGAGAGAAGTATAAAATGGCCATGGCGAATTTTACGGGAAGCTTTCGCAAGGGAATGATTGCGTTGGGAGCTGTATGGATCGCTGTTGGTGCATGGGTGTACTACAATACACAAGTACTGAACCCATACAACAGCAGTGCAGAGAGAGAGCAAATTGCCCTCGACTACGAACTGTCTTATAAGAAATATGAGGATTATCCCCTTCCTGAAATGAAATCGATCAATTATGCAATCGATATCTATCCGGAAGAAAGAGACGTTTTCGTTAAAGCAAATGCCATTTTTGAGAACGACGAAGATGTGGCTCTCGATTCAATTTTCTGGAATCTGGACCCGTCGTGGGATACTGAAATCACCATCCCGGGAGCAGAGTTAGCATTGAATGATTCAATTTTGGGATTTCAAATTTTCACCATGAAGGAGCCCTGGCAACCCGGTGAAAAGAAAGAGATTGTTATTTCCAATAAATATGTTACCAAAGGTTTCACTAATGGCAGAGGTAACACCTCTATCCTTTCTAACGGAACCTTTTTAAACAACCGTGGAATTTTGCCGGGCTTGGGTTACTCCTCAAGTGCTGAGCTTAGCGATAAAAGTGATCGCAAGAAATATGGTCTTCCTCGCAAAAAGAGAACCCCCGATCTGCAAAAGCAATGCAATGAACTGTGCAACCGCAACTATATCACTTCCGATTTGGCGCATTGGGTAGATGTGGAATCGATTGTTTCAACGTCTCCTGATCAGATTGCCGTCGCTCCGGGATCATTGGTGAAAGAGTGGGAAGAAGATGGAAGAAGGTACTTCCATTATAAACTCGATCAACCTTCATTGAATTTCTACAACTTCATGTCTGCCAGATTTGAGGTGGCCAGAGAGAAGTACAAGGACATAGATATTGAGATTTACTACCACCCTGAGCATGATGTGAACGTACCGAAGTTCATTGACGCAGTGAAAAGATCAATCGCCTATTACGAAAAGCACTTCGGTCCATACTACCACAAACAGGCTAGAATCGTGGAATTTCCCAGGTACTCAACTTTTGCCCAGGCATTTCCCGGCACGATGCCCTATTCAGAGAGTTTTGGCTTTATCACCAATTTAGAAGATGAAAGCGAAAACAACGTGGTGGATGCAGTAATTGCTCACGAAATGGCTCATCAATGGTGGGCGCATCAGGAGACTCCCGCCGATATGCAAGGAGGCACCATGCTAACGGAGAGTTTTGCCGAATACTCAAGTTTGATGGTGATGAAACGCGAAGCTGACGACATCAAAATGAAGAACTTCTTGAAGTACGACTTCAGTCGATATCTCAGAGGACGTACAAGAGAAATTGAAAAGGAGCTCCCTCTTTATAAGGTAGAAAATCAAGGATACATTCATTATGGAAAAGGATCCGTTATACTATATGCCCTTCAAGATTATATCGGTGTGGATTCGGTAAATGCGGCTCTTAAATCATTCTTGGAGGAATACAGGTATGCTGAACCACCCTACCCGACTGCCTATGATTTCTTAGATCATTTAGGGCCTCGTGTCCCCGATTCATTGAACTACCTGATTGATGACTGGTTTAAGGAAATAACCCTCTACGACTTCAGGCTTGAAGAAGCGCGAGCAGTGGAAATGGAAAGCGGAAAGTACCGCATAGAGATGGACGTAATGGCGAGAAAACTGTATGCAGACACGCTTGGTAATGAAACCGAGGTCGACCTTAAAGAGTGGGTGGATATCGGAGTTTATGCCGACAGCGATGAGGAGGAACTCATGGCTTGGCGAAGGGTTCGTTTCGATGAGCAGGAATCCACCGTCTTCATGGTCGTTGACAGCCTTCCGGCAAAAGCGGCCATTGACCCTAGAAGAATGCTGATTGAAAGGGTGATAGATGACAATGTAAAGACCGTTGATTTCGATTAAAGTTCGAAATCCAGGTTATTTCTCAATGGCGCCTTGGACTCTTTTCATAAAAGCGTTCAAGGCGTCTTTATCTGACATTCCATCCTCAGAAATTAGTTTTTGAACCTCGAGAGCTCCGTACATATTGGAGAGCAATTCACCCATTACATCAAGCTCTTCGTCCTTGATTCCTTTAGCTTCTGCTAAAGCTTCGAGGACTTGGATGGTTTCATGAATGAAGTCTTCGTCGTTTTCTTTGACAAATTCATTGAGGTGTTTGATTATCGGCAGACGCATGACGGTTATTTTATACAAAGGACGGAAATAGCACTCAAAAAAAATCAAGTAATCAATAGAAAGGATTTATTCCTTCATCGCGAATACTTCTTTGGTAACCACTAATTGTTCGAATCAATACAATTTTGACTCCTGTCTCAGTGACCTTTGCATAGTGCTGATTTTCAGCATTTTTTTCTATTTTTAGTTCAGACGAAAGAATGATGTGAAAAGGATGCTCCTATTGGCATGCTTAGCGCATGCTTTACCTGTTCTATCTCAAGATTTTAACACTGTTCATTTGAATGCGAGTGTAGATGACTT
>CAZWQX010000187.1:0-5978 GCA_964635965.1 uncultured Cryomorphaceae bacterium | reverse complement strand
TAGAATGGCGTATAGGAATTGGAGTACATCACAATAATACTGATTATCAATACAAGATCAGTACATCAGCACTAACGAAAAGATGTATTTCAAAATCCTTTACAAACTTCAAGGATTTGGGGAAGCAGGATTGGACGATTGTGCGTCTGAATATATTACAGGATATGCAAACCCTTCTAGTGTAGACTTGATCGATGAGGGAGGCGGAGTATATTCAGTCGAAGTGACCTTTTCAGGAAGCAATATTCCTAAAAAAGTTTGTAGAGATTTTTTCGGGACACAGCGGCGAGGAATGGTTAATTTTTCAGGTAACTGCGATCCCAGTAATCCAGGTTCGTTCGACGATACGGGAGACGCTGTAGAGGTTATCATGAGGTTGCTTGGTTTTGTTTCCGGTCTTAATCCTATCTCAGCTACCTCGACTTGCGCGAACATTGATAGGACAAACTCCTACTTGAGGGTTCCTATGATTCAAGCCAAGAGAGGAGGTGGAGTTAGAGTGAAACGGTTGCTAATGTATAATCCATCAAGTCCTATTGAAGAGGCGTCTCTTTATGGCAAAGAATACTTCTATCAAATTGAACACAATGGCAGGATAATCAGCTCAGGAGTTGCGAGCAACGAGCCCGCCGGTAATCGTGAAGAAAATCCTTTAGTAAATCTTATGGACAGATATAAGCAAGGGTTTGGTAGTAGAATTTTTGCAGGTAAGGATCGCAAAGAAATGGAAGGGCCACTCGGAGAGTTTTTGCTTCCCGGAGCTGAAGTAAATTACTCCAGAGTAGTATGCAGAGATATTCACCAAGGAAAGTCAACTTCCGGTTATACCGTAAATGAATATTACTCCTATCGTGATTATCCTGTGCTCGTAGAAAATTCTACCGTTAACCATAGCCAGATTTATGGCGAGGACAATCTTATTCCTGCTGCAGCCATGACAGGAGTAATCAATTTTTCATTGTATAAACCAAAACTCACTCAAGGATTTACATTTCAGATTAATTCCATGAATGGCAAACAAAAATCAATCGCTCACTATGAAGGTATTTATGATGTAAGTGAAGGACAAGAACCACTACTATTTGCAAAAGAGGTATTCGAATATCATGAACCTGAAGCACAAATTCCTGTTGTCAAATCTCCGCTATCGCCAATAGAAATGGAGTATTTGGGGACTGAAATGGATGTAAGCAGAGAGTCCAAAGCCGTCAAAGATGATTATCAATCCTTGGCAATCGATAGTGACAATGGAGTTTCAATATATGGACTGGTAATTCTGCCATGGTTAAGTGCATCACCAAGCTATTCCTCGAATACTAACCACCTCTACACTCACGTGACCAGTAAGGTCGTGAGATCTCCTTCGGTCCTAAAAAGTCATGCAATATTCAAAGAAGGAGCTTGGCACAAAACAGAACATATAGCGTATGACTTTAATACAGGCCAACCGGTGATAACGAGATCATACGATGATTTCACCCCTTTTAGCTTTGAAGGCGATCCAAATCCTTTTATTGAGCTCGAAACATCGATCGATCACCAAGGATTTTACACTTCTTTCAATTTCCCCGCATCATCTATATATGAATCGATGGGTCAGATGTCAGATAATGAAAGGGTTACTATAAAATCAAACGAGAATCTGGAAATTAGGAGGTTAACTAATCAAAGTGTGGAGCTCGCTCTGGCACCGGGTGCGGATCCATCGATTTTATGCGATGCATTGAACACCTTCGGTAAAGGAGATCTAATTCAGGTTCTACCAAATGAAGGTTCTTATGAAACAGATCAAAACATTTTTCATATAAACGGAAAAGAAGGAAATATCCTTACTCTTTCAACTGTCTCATTTGGAAATTATACAGAAGCTGCTCCCAATAGCTTGATCGACCTTTTTGTTATCAAGAGTGGAAAAACCAATGAACTTTCAGAACAGGCGGGCCATTTAATTACCTATGGAAATGGCGTCTTAAATGAAATATTGGAAGGCATTCAACTGCCCGTACCTGCAAATATCGTGGATAGAAACAATCTGGCTACTGATTTGAATGGTCTTCTCTCGTCAGGTGAAGGAAGTTCCATAAACGGCGCCAATATTAGCCAAAATTTAAACTTCGATTTTGGGAACGGCTGTACCACTTTTCCTGACGATTATGTCATAAAATTTGAAAACGGCTCGATCAATATTTATGAGGTCGAAGTTGTTCCTTGGTTAAATCTATGCAATGCCACGAAACAAAACATGGCGGATTACTTAAATGAATACTTTGAACGTGGATTTAATCTCCTTATTGAGGATCCATTTATTTCACCTTCTAATTGTCAAAATGCAAGCGCCGTGTTAAATGGTGCAACACATTACTACAATAAAAGAGAACCCGATAGCCAGTCTCCCACTGAACCTGAGTTAGCGGATTTAGCAAATGAGATTTTTTCGAGAAGCATTCTTGATGTTGTAGACGAACAAGTCTGTCCACTGATTGAAGACAATTATAATCTTGGCTTCGCCACCTATGATCTATTTGAACCCGTCTTTTACGATGATGAAGTGCCGATTACATGTGCAGGAAATACTGAACCGTTTTCAAGAGAACCTGATGTAATTTTTGATGGCAATGATTACAGGAATAAACGGGTAATTGTAAGAGATATTTTAGGGGGTTGCGGCCAGTCTTATTTCGTGCTTGCATTAGATTGCAATCAAAGTAATCCGACAACTTTCGATATAGTATATGGGGAGACTTCAAATCCGAATAATTACCAAAGCTTAGATAGAATTCCTTACGGTGAATATGACGGAACGTTACCGGTTCGATTTGATCCTTTTCCAGGCGATTGTGATGGAGATGCGTGTATTTCGTTCAATGGTCAATGTGTGGTAGGGCCAGGAAGCTTTTGGTGGGAGACTGTGATCAGTTGCGACATTTTGGCGAGCGAGAATCTAATTTGCTCGTATGAGCTGCCGGATGGAGGTCTAGGTAATTTTTCCGTCTCAGCGGAAGATCATCAATTGGAATATTTCCCTGCCAATAACCCGTGTGCCGCATTCGATGTGAATTGTCTCATTTTTTGTGGGGAACCGTCGGCAGCTTATTTGGAAAATGTAGTATCGGCTTCTTTCCAAACCTTCACGGATGAAAGTTCCTACGGCAACACAACGACTCCGTTAGAATTTGCCTATCTCATCACGTCGATGAATCCTGAAGAAATTTTCCAAAACCCATACCAAAGAGGAATGCTCGGTAAATGGCGTTCGGGCGCAACATATCTATATGAAAATGATTTAGGCCTTCATTCGGACTATGGCTCATCTGTACCTCAAAATTACAATCGCGGAGTATTCAGTATGCCAATATTTGACTGGAATAATCCGGCCCCACCGAGCTCTTCAGGTTGGAAAAGATCATCCGTCATAAACGGATATACCTTAAACGGATTTCCGAGAGAAGAAGAAAATATTCTTGGAAATGAAAGTTGCGTAAAATATGGTTATGATAAAGATCTTCCATATTTGATTGCCCAAAATAGCGGCTATTCATCTTGCCTGTTCGAGAGTTTCGAAACACGGTATTTCTTGCCTTCAGGCACCTGGTTCGAAGATAATATCCCCTTTAATGACGAAGCTTCGGAGGTATCGGGAATTGCACATACAGGAGACTTTTCTTTGAGACTGAAACCGTCGGAAACTGGATTTTTTACAGGATACCTCCCTTATCAGGAGGACTTACTGAACCAAGGGATTTATTCTCGAGTTTGGGTTTATACAGACTCAGAAAATAAAGAGGCTATTGCTCAGAACCTCAAATTTAGGATCAATAAAAATGGCTACGAAGATTATGATTTTCAATTCGTCACCCATTCAGGCGAATGGTCATTGTACGAATGCCTGATTCCTCCTGCGGAATTAATCAATGGTCAGCAGAGTTTCATCTACTATGATTTTACGAACTCTGGTGATCAAATCATAATAGACGATTTACGGATCCAGCCGCAAAATTCCACCATGAGAGCAATAGTTTATGAAAGTCAAGACAATAGGATTGTAGCTGAACTTGATGACCAAAATTTTGCTTTGCTTTTTCAATACAGTACGGAAGGCAAGCTCAAACGAAAATTGAAGGAAACAGAACGAGGAATTAAAACATTCTCGGAGTCAAATGCACATGTTCCTTACAGAGCTGAAAGAAATGAGGACTAAAACAATATTCACGGTTGTTTTTCTTGCTTCTTTCCTTTTGGCGTCAGGCCAAATTCAGGATTCCTGTAAATATTGGCTTATTGACATTTTAGAAGAAGAAAGGTTGCTTTATGAAGCGAAGAAGCACGAAGAATCGCTGTATCTCGAATATGAAACCGAGACAATTTATCAAACAGGAGAGAGCAAGAGAGAAGTTTCAAAAATTTACTCGTATCTCGGGCGTAATTACTTCTTGTCTGATTATATCGAAGTATATCAAGACAGCCTCTTAACGCTTTCTATAAATCATTTGGAGAGAAGAATTCTAATCCTCACATCTCCTCCGAATTTGGCTGATCTCAAGCAGAATCCACTTGTAAGCGATCCTCCATTATTTGATGGTTACCAAATAGCAAGTTGCGATGAAGAAACCAATAAGGACACAGTGATTACGGAAATAAGATTTACAAATATCTCAGAACAGGCGAACCGCAATAGTCCTGACCAAATGGTTTACAGAATTCCAAACTATGACAGGGCCTTGATGGAGGTTAGTCTATCCTTTTCCAAAGATCATGACTATTTGAAATCATCAAAATCCAGGATACTAAGTATTAAGTATTCTCTTGTCCCTGACGACCTATTAAATAAATCACCCTTACAAATTTTTCATGATTTGAAATTCAACAAATCTGAATACGACAGTTATCAATTCGAAGATCTCCGTCAAAAAATATGAAACTATCCACCTTTTAATTACGAGAACGATGAAAAACCTTACCTCACCATTCGAGTCTTTTCTCAGGACATTAGTGCTATTCTTCCTTGTGTTGATTGCACTTGGAAGTAGTCAGAGCGCTTTAGGACAAGATCCCTGGGGTACGGGTACTTTTGATGATCCGTACATGACAAATTTGCTTGAAAACGACGATAACAGACCTAACCCTATTTACGTTTATCAATGCGAAACTGTTTGCTTTGGAAACGGTAATGATGCCGATCTTTCTGAATTAACTTGTGGAGATCCGCTAAATTATAACGGTCCGGGTACCGAAGGGTGGGAAGTTACAGGTTCTCCTACTCTAGTCGGAGTTCATGAGGATTTCAATTACAAAAGGTGTTTTAGCTGGAGCGTACCTGGTCCTCAGACAGTTACCGTCCATAGCAGACTCACTCTACTAGAAGCAACGGGGATCCCATTACTGGTTCCGTCCTGTGACTTCGATAATGCGTTCCAAAATAATACACAATGGCCGTACATTGATGATCCCGATGTTCTTGACGTAATTGTTATGCCTACTTACCCTGCTCAACCACTCGAAATATCGGGGAGCACGTCGGCCTGTGAAGGAAGTGTCTATCAATACTGTATACCCCAATCACTCAACCCTGACCCTATTTACAGCTGGTCTATTAATAATGGAACAATACTGAATACACCACCTTACACAAATTGCATTGACGTAATCTGGAACAATCCAAACCAGGCAATTCATAATCTCGCGGTGAGTAGTTGTGGCTTTTTTCTGTTTGATCTGCTAAATGTAGATGTTGTTGAAGTTCAAAATCCCTCGCCCATAACGGGTCCGACTACTGTTTGCGCAGGAACTTCAGGAGTTTCATATAACATTCCTGCTGTACCAGGGGTAACAGATTACATATGGAGCTTACCGTTTGGCGCTGAAATAGTCAGCGACAACAATAATCAGATCACAGTCGATTTCGCCTCAAATGCCATTTCAGGGCCTGTTCAGGTATCCCTCTTGTGGCCATGCGGAACAACTACCGAATCAACTATTCC
>CAZWQX010000186.1:0-6069 GCA_964635965.1 uncultured Cryomorphaceae bacterium | reverse complement strand
CATTTTATTGGCCACCTTCAAAGAAATAAGGTCAAGTATATCGCTCCCTTCATTCATCTTATCCATTCGGTTGATAGTTTAAGGTTGTTGAGAGAAATTAACAAACAAGCCGAGAAGAACGATCGAATTATTCCTGTATTGCTCCAAATTCATATCGCTAAAGAGGAATCAAAATTCGGGTTGGACGAAGCTGAACTCAAAGAACTCATTGAGGCTCCTGATCTTGTGAATTTGAAAAACATTCGGATAGAAGGCTTGATGGGAATGGCCACAAATACATCGGACATGGATCGGGTGAAGTCTGAATTTGATCATTTGAAGACTCTTTTTGATCGCATTTCTGCCACTGAAACGGTTTCGAACATCGATATGAAGACCCTGAGTATGGGAATGACGGGAGATTACAAAATAGCCGTAGAATCCGGGTCGAACATGGTTCGGATCGGATCAGCAATATTTAAATAGAATTCATGGCAAAGAACACCAAGAATAAGAAAGTCGAAGCCTTGATGGCTGACCTACACTCAACTGATTTGGCAAAGGTTTTAGCCGCTCTCAAGAAAGTTCCTGAAGCCGGTAATGCCACTCTTATTACTCCTCTTTTGCGTACCTATCTCGCTTGGAATAACCAAGAAGTACGAGGAGCGGTCGAGAAAATCTTAGGTGAGCTAAAGACTCAAACTGCCGTGCCTGAGTTGATTAATGCATTAGAAGATCCTGCCTTTGATGATCTACGAGCTCTTATTATTTCATCATTCTGGCACTCGGGAATTTACCCCAGCAACGATATGGATGTTTTGATCAAAAATGCTATTCGCGGGGATTATATGGTAGCTGTTGAGGTAGTGACGGTTCTTGAAAATACGGATGAGTTCACAGATCCTGATATGGTTCAACAAGCGATGCTGGATATTGATGATTTTCTTGATCAAAATCCTGATGCCGAGCATTCGCCCGTACTTGACCAACTGAAATCCGTATTAAAAACGCAATACAATTTGTAATGAAAAGAGGCCTTCCCATTCTCATATTTACTTCCCTGATTCTGATCGGATGTGAAGAAATTCCAACAGTAGAAAAAGTTACTCTTCCGGTGAAAATTGAGTTATCGAGTTTTTCTGAAAAGGATGAGAATTGCACAGATAGCATATGTACGAAGGTTGAGGTTTCTTATCCAAGATTAAGTGGGGGAGACTCTTCAATCACGGCTAGTCTAAATGCAGAAATTGATGCCCTTTACCGAGAAACATTAGGTTCTCGGTTGCCTGAGCCAAAATCAATGGGCAGTATCGAATCATTAATGTCCTCCTTTATTGACGGATATGATCTATTTGTTCTGGAGTTCCCGGACAGTTCGACACCATGGTATCTCAATATCAAGGGAGACGAAAGTCAATTGATAAATGATTCACTCTTCACTCTTCGAGTGGATATCAGCGACTACATGGGTGGAGCGCATGGAAATCAAACTACCCTCTTATCCACTTTTTCATTATCCACGGGAAACCTTATTGATATTGATGCATTTCACGATGGGTCTCTTCTCGATATTGCCGAAAAGTATTTCCGTGATCGATACGAACTTTCTGCCGAAGAGTCACTAAACGAAGCGGGTTTTATCTTCCCCGATACGGGTTTTATCCTTCCCGAGAATATCGGTGTGTCTGAGGATGGACTCGTACTTTTTTACAATCAATACGAAGTAGCACCATATAGTATGGGATTTACTGAGATCGTAATCCCTTGGTCGGAACTCCAAAAAGACGTTTAATATAGATTGACGTTAATTTGTATTTTTGCAGACCCAAATTTTCAGTGCTCTTTTTGAATAAAATGGAGTTTGCATAATTTGGATTGAACAAATATATCGTTGAAAAGCCCCGGAGACGGGGCTTTTTTTAAGTAAAAACGCCCGAGAAGAACTCGAGCGTTTTTTGTCCATACCGACATACAGCTTAAGGGGTAAAATGTCAGGCTGCCATTATGGCTTCGATGCTACTAGGGGGGCCGATTCCCCCGGCACCGATTGCTAGGACTCTGAAATAATATGTTTTTCCAGGTTTTAAATCAGTTATTGTACAACGACTTCTTGTGCTGTAGTGAATAGTCAGCCAGTCTGCTTTCCTGGGTGATTTCTTTCTGCAAGACTGGACCAAATAGTTTTTTGCGTTTGTGACGGGAGACCATGTTAAAGTGAGCTCTCCCGAAACCTCAGTTCTTTTTATTCTAAAATTTCCAGGATGTTTTAACGGTGTCGGTTGATTGTTTTTCTTCCTAAGTTCAAATCCTGCATTCCGAATAAGCTCTTCATCACCATTGCTAAAGGCATCTACATAAGCCGCTGCCTTTCTCAGCTTTTCTTCCATTCGCTTCAAACACAAATTTCGAGCAGCAATAGCTCGACGATCTCCGTATGCGGCCATTTCCATTGCCTTTTCCAGGGATTCACGAGCCGATGTTAATTCTGTGATCAAGTCTTTATTGTTACCAAGAACTTTGCATTTGCGAATTCCGGATTCTACTTGGATAGCTTTTTGAACCTTATCAGTAAGGGTCAATCCACGTAATCCGATTTTCACTTTTTGCATAGTTTCTTATTCGCGTTTTGCATTATTACGCAAACGTGGTTCCGAGGGTTACATTTGTGACCCAAAAAATTTCATATTCATTTTCGGGGTTTACAGATGAAATGACGAATCGCCCATCTGAAAATGATGATTCTACGTTTGCAAATGCATGTTTTGCGGAAGTAGATAATCTGAAAATCAGCTATTTGAATTTTTCCTTACACTGTAAGGGATGTGCTCATCCAATAATAAAGCCTCTTGTAAATAAGTTCTGCATTCGGCTATATCAACTTGCGAAACGGAGCTAAAGATCACGCTCTTAACCTGTTTCCTGCCTCTGTCGTGAAGTAATTCCGTGCCGTTACTCATTTCGTTCCCTCGTGTGAAAGCCCACTCAATATTACCTGATTTAGTGGCAGAGAAATAGCATATCCAGGTCTTCCGATAATAAAAAGGAAGCTTGTACCGCTCCTTTAATTCGATGCCCGGATTTTCCATGATCAGATCGTGCAGACACCTGATTATTGCCTTTTGGGATGGGTTTAATGAATAAGAATAGTCGGCAATTTGCATTGGCTTAATTTAACAACGACGTGATAAAAATCATGTTTCTAAGTCAAACGAATGGCTAATTTAGTATCGAACAAGAAAAAACGTGACCATGGATAAAACCATCGAACCTGTAAACTTCAACGCCAGTCAGGAATTGATTGAGCACATTGACCAAATATTTGACAAGTTGACTCGCTTCAATGACCAAATCGTTAAAACCGATATTTACTTGAAATCACTGAGAGAAACTCCTGAGAGATCAAAGAAAGTGGAGGTGAGAGTTTTTCTTCCGGGTAAAGATGTTTTCGTTGAGTCTGAGGGTGATACCTTCAAAAGTGCGGCTCAAAGAACCTTTGACAGACTCAAGGTGATATTGGGTAAAGAAAAGGACAAGTTAAAATCGCATCACTAATCCCTATTCTTCATAAAGAATGAAAAACCCGCCATTCGGCGGGTTTTTTTATGGTATCCATTTAATCTCTTTGAAATCCGGTTTTCGTTTTTCCAGAAAAGCATTTCGACCTTCCTTGGCCTCGTCTGTCATGTAGGCCAATCTTGTCGCTTCCCCTGCAAAGACTTGTTGGCCAACCATTCCGTCATCGGTCAGGTTAAAAGCAAACTTTAACATCTTAATAGAAGTAGGAGACTTCTCCAGTATTTCTTGAGCCCACTGGTAAGCAGTATCCTCCAATTCATCATGCGGAACCACGGCATTCACCATTCCCATCTCATAGGCTTCTTGGGCGGAGTAATTTCTTCCCAAAAAGAAGATTTCACGTGCTCTTTTCTGTCCAACCATTTTAGCTAAGTATGCCGAGCCATATCCGCCATCGAAACTCGTTACATCGGCGTCGGTTTGTTTGAAAATAGCATGCTCTTTGCTAGCCAAAGTAAGATCGCAAACCACATGCAAACTATGGCCTCCACCAACCGCCCAACCCGGAACCACAGCAATCACAACCTTAGGCATAAACCTCATCAACCGTTGAACTTCAAGAATATTCAAACGCGGCATTCCATCATCATCTACATAACCTTGGTGTCCGCGTGCGCGCTGATCTCCACCGCTGCAAAAAGCCCATCCGCCGTCTTTTGGCGATGGCCCTTCTCCTGATAAAAGCACAACTCCGATTGAAGTGTCTTCTCTTGCATCCAGAAACGCTTCGTACAATTCCTTAACTGTCTTCGGACGAAAAGCATTTCGCACTTCGGGACGGTTGAATGCTATCCGCGCTACTCCTCCTGACTTTGAGTATGTGATATCCTCGTAGTCCTTTACCTTTTTCCAATTGGCTTTACTCATACTACCTTTTCGTTTTGTTCTGAATTAGATGCTAAAAACTTCACGGTTCTTTCGAAAACTTCTTCAGAAGAGAGGATGCTTTCGTCCGAATTGAATAGATCTCCTGTGATTTTTTCATACAGCTCTCTGTATCTGGATGCAATGAGCTCCACTCGATCATCTGACATTTCAGGAACACTTTGACCTTCTTTTCCTTGGAAACCATTTTCAATCAGCCACTCCCTTACGAACTCTTTGGAAAGCTGCTTTTGCTGTTCGCCTTTTGCTTGCCGCTCTTCGTAACCATCGGCGTAGAAATACCTCGAACTGTCAGGAGTATGAATTTCATCCATTAACATCACTTCGCCATTGTGCAAGCCAAACTCGTACTTGGTGTCGACCAGTATTAAGCCTTTTTCAGCTGCCATTTCCGTTCCTCGTTTGAACAGACTTCTGGTTATCGACTCCATTTTTATGTAATGGTGCTCGGGAACGATCCCTTGACTCAGAATATCTTCTCTTGAAATATCCTCATCGTGGCCTTCTTCGGCTTTAGTTGCGGGGGTAATTATCGGCTCCGAAAAACGGTCGTGCTCTTTCATACCCTCCGGAAGAGGAACTCCGCACAATTTTCTTTTGCCATCTCGATATTCACGCCAAGCGTGTCCTGTAAGATAACCACGAATGACCATCTCCACCCTGAAAGGTTCGCACTTATGACCAACCGCAACGTTCGGAGCAGGAACATCGATGAGCCAATTCGGGCAAATGTCCCTGGTGGCATTCAGAAATTTAGCCGCGATCAAATTAAGGATAGAACCTTTTCCTGGAATACCTCTGGGAAGAATAACATCGAAGGCTGAAATTCGATCACTCGCAACCATTACGAGAAGATCCTCACCTATTCCATAGACATCTCTTACTTTTCCATGGTAGACCGAGGTTTGATTTGGAAAAGAGTATTCCGTGTTGGTAAGAGCATTCATTCTTGGTTGTTTTTTTCTTTTTCAAATGCGCGGATTATGCGCTTTACGAGTGGATGACGGATTACGTCTTTTTCATTGAGAAAGATGAAACGAATTCCTTCCAGGTCTTTGAGATTTTCTATGGTGTATTTTAATCCGCTCTGTTGCTTTTTGGGAAGATCTACTTGTGTCAAATCTCCCGTTATGATAAACTTTGCGGTTTGACCCATTCGGGTCAGGAACATCTTGAGTTGAGAAATCGTGGCATTTTGGGCCTCATCCAATATAACAAAGGCCTTATCCAGTGTTCTTCCTCGCATATATGCAAGAGGAGCAATTTGAATGGTTCCTGATTCCAGATAGTCTCTCAAGCGCTCAGGCGGAATCATATCACGCAGGGCATCATACAGCGGTTGCAGATATGGGTCTAGCTTGTCTTTTAAATCACCAGGTAGGAAACCTAAATTCTCTCCTGCCTCAACAGCGGGACGGGTAAGAATGATTTTACGGACTTCTTTTCTTTTGAGCGCTCTAACCGCCAGGGCCACTGCAGTGTAGGTTTTACCTGTACCCGCAGGACCAATTGCAAAAACCAAATCACTTGCATCCGAAGCTTCTACTAGCTTGCGCTGATTCGCAGTGCGCGCCTTCACTTTCAGGCCGCTATTCCCGTGAACCAAGATAGAATCACCACCGAGGTCCT
>CAZWQX010000185.1:0-6125 GCA_964635965.1 uncultured Cryomorphaceae bacterium | reverse complement strand
TGCCGGTTTGAATATCCCTGCATTCACAAAGAGAATATCGACGCTTCCAAAACTACTCTTTACCTCCCCTACTAAACGGTCTATTGCGTTTAGATCACTTACATCGGCAACCAATCCCTTTACGCCAAGTTCGGCGGCGGCTGAATGAACTTTATCAGCGTTCCTGCCTGTGATAACTACTTGAGCTCCTTGACTTTTTAACTCTTTGGCCGAAGCATAACCAATACCGCTATTACCTCCGGTAACCACGGCAACTTTTCCTTCTAGTTTGTTCATTTTTTCTTTTGGATTTAAATTCGTTTTATATTGGAACGATCGTTCCGATTGCAAACATACACATATTGGAACGTTTATTCCAAATAAAATCGAATTAATTCTCTGCTGTCATTGCCAGACCTTAAGATCGATAGTAATTTGCGCTAAGAAAAATTAAAGCAAACCGAGATGACACCTGAAGAAAACATTCTAAAACACGAAATCGAATTACCGACCCCCTCCACTCCCGGTGGAAGTTACGTTTCGGTGAATATCAGAGGAAACATTGCTTATATAGCCATTCAATTCCCCATTTTGAATGGGGAGTTTCTCTATCAAGGTCGGTTGGGAGATGACCTCACCACAGAAGAAGGTTACAAAGCGATGGAAATGTGTGCGCTCAACGTTTTGGCCCAAGCCAAAGAAAAAATCGGTTTCGATCGCCTTATCGGGTTGAATCATATCGACGCCTATTTTCAAGCTGGAGAAAGCTGGGACGACTCTCCGGCCGTGGTAAACGGAGCTTCTGACCTATTCGTGAAAATCCTGGAAGACCGCGGTCGGCATACTCGGGCCATATTCGGCGTAGACAAACTCCCGAGAAACTTTAGCGTGGGTTTGACGGCTTCGTTTACGATAAATACTTAGTAGCTATAACAGAGATAGAAACTCCTTCTTTCATTCCAGAACATTTCCCAAAACCAAGAAAGTTATAGAAGACCCTAAAGCACTCTCTGCTATGATTTGACCATTTTCCTCACCCCAACAGAACAGAATTGGAAATTATTAAAAAATGATCTTCCTTTTATCATAAATCTCTTCACTAAATCGAGCAATGAACCTCACAGAAGATCATCGATGGATTTGTACTGCTTGTTCTCATAAATATTGGTATGAAAACTATTGAGTTCTTTGAATTGATCTAGCAGAATAGCCGTTTCATTCATTGGAATAGGCCATGTAATCAATTGAGAAACTTTCATGGCTTGATCATAAGCTTTAGACAGTACCTCCTCCCCTTTTTTAGTCAAAGCAATCCTTCTGATCCTCTTGTCATTTTGATCTATGGACTCCTTGAGCAATTCTTGATTAACAAGGCGCTTGATTCGCTCAATTGCCGTACTCTTTTCATTAATGAGGATGTTGGCCACTTCCATTTTTGAAGGATTCCCTTTTCGCTTGACTTCGCTTAAAATTCCAAAATCCTCGAACTGTTTGATTGGAAGGTCTTTGAAGGCAAGCTTACCCCATACTTCCGTAAAATTGATGATCCTACCCAAGTAGTAGCCGAGCTCCATCTTTAAAGCCAGTTCATCTTCCGAGGTGTAGGTTTCTTTCACTTCCTTCTCGTGCTTTCTCTTCGCTATCCAAGAAGAAAATCGCTCAATACTCGGATCTGGATCTTCTTCAAGATACTCCGTCCACCTTTCTATCAGATCCCTCAATAGCGCTCTCTCCTTCATAAAAGTATTTTTTTGTACTAATTTAGAACAATTACGTTTTTAATTAGTTTAGTTTTGTACAAAATTCTAATCAACTACAAATTAAAGACATGAAAATCACTAAACTCGGGATTATATCGGTTTTGTTCTTTTTGGCACATTCAACTCTCGCTCAAAAGGGAAAAATTGAAGGTTACGTGAAAGACATTAAGGGTCTGCCCCTTATTGGAGCTACGGTATACCTGGAAGGAACCACTATAGGAGCATCGGCTAATGTGGATGGCTATTATGCCATAAGCGATATTGAACCGGGAACCTATAATCTGGTCGCCACCTTCATTGGCTATGAGCCACAAACTCAATTCAATATTCCCATAAAATCGGTCGGAAACCAACCTTACAATTTTGTGCTCCAAGAAAATTCACTTGGTCTCAATGAGGTGGTGATCAGGGCCGAAGAAAGTCAAATAAGCCGATCAAAAGAAACACCGGTCTCTGCACAAACATTATCCGCAAATGAAATAGCCACCTACCCCGGTGGGAACAACGACGTGGTGCGGGTAGCCCAATCCTTGCCGGGAGTATCTCCTTCTGTTGGTGGCTTTCGAAACGACCTTATCATCAGAGGTGGGGCACCCAATGAATCCGTCTATTATCTGGATGGAGTAGAAATTCCCAATATCAATCACTTTGCGACCCAAGGAGCAGGAGGAGGTCCTGTGGGACTATTGAATGTTTCCTTTATCGAGGATGTAACACTGTCTGCTTCATCCTTCGGATCACAGTATGATAATCCACTTTCAGGAGTACTTCAATTCCAACAGAGAGATGGGAACTTTAGAGATTACAATGCCAATTTGAGGGTGAGTGCAAGCGAGACGGCTCTGACCCTGAACGGCCCGCTTTTCAAAAACGGAAAGGAAGAGAGTAAAACAAGTTTTATCGCATCGGTAAGGCGAAGCTATTTGCAATTTCTCTTCGAAGTAATTGGCTTACCTATCCGACCGGATTACTATGACTACCAGTACAAGGTGACTCATAAAATAGACAAGTACAATACCTTAAGTCTGGTCGGAGTGGGATCCATAGACGATTTTACGGTAGAAGCGAGTGATGATCTCGAGCAAGCAGAACTATCACTGTTTCAACAGGTGCCCTTTATTCAACAGCAAACGAACGCGATTGGTATTACATGGAAACGACTTCTGAAGAACGAAAAGGGTTTTATGACGACTACCTTGAGCAATAACTTTCTCATTAATGACTTTTCGAGGTACCGTGACAATGAAAATCAAGAAGGTAGGTTTTTCAACAACGATTCGAGAGAAATGGAGACCAAGCTTCGCTATGCCTACAATTATTTCAACAATGGCTGGAAATGGGTTTCGGGATTCAATATTCAGCGCAGTGATTATACCAATACGACGGAAGATTTAAACCGAGATTTCAGGTATGAAACCGATATTAATTTCTTGAAATACGGGCTCTTCACCAATGTAACAAAGTCGTTCTTCAACAATAGATTTGATGTCTCTGCCGGAATTAGGGCTGATGGCGACTCTTTCACCAAAGACAACACTATAACTCAAACCATTTCACCCAGAATTGGACTATCGTATAGTCTAACTGAAAAATGGCGATTGAACGGAACAGTAGGAAGATACTACAAGATTGCTCCATACACTGTCTTGGGATATCGTGAGAATGGAGAATTAGTGAATCAGAATGCAGATTATACCCAAAGTGATCACTTCGTATTTGGAATCGAGCGAATCTTGGGGCCTGCCTCGAATATTACCCTCGAAGGTTTTTACAAGGCATACAGTGATTATCCGGTTTCGGTAAGGGATAGTGTATCCTTGGCTAATAAGGGTGCTGGATTTGAAGTGTTGGGAAATGAAGCCGTCGCTACCGTCGGAAAAGGTCGCAGTTATGGTCTAGAATTGCTTTTTCAGCAAAAGCTGACCAATAATTTTTACGGCATCTTCTCTTATACTTATTTCTTTAGTGAATTCGCAGGGTTTGATACCGACGAGTACACTCCTTCCGTATGGGATAGCCGCCACTTGATTTCCTTCACGGGAGGTTACAAGCTCAAGAGGGAATGGGAATTAAGCGCTCGATGGCGCTTTGCGGGTGAGACACCTTTCGTACCCGTTGATGAAGAAGCATCTGCAATCACCTACCCGGAGCTTATCCTTGATTACGATCGACTCGGTGAAGAAAAGCTAGGTGTTTTCAGCCAATTGGATGTGAGAATAGACAAGAAGTGGAATTTCAAAAAACTCTCTTTAAATGTATTCTTTGAAGTGCAGAACATTCTTGCGCAAGTGGCTCCTGAGCCTCCAACTTACAACTTAGCTACAGACGGAGAAGGAAACATCATTCAACCTCAAACTCTTGTTGCGAACCCTACGCAGGACGGAACCCCAATTCCAACTTTGGGTTTGGTTGTAGATTTTGGATGGTAAGACCGTCGCTCTTCTAAGCATGATTTCAACCACTTATGCTGATTCGGCGAGACACATGTTTTAAAACACTCGCTCCGCAGGGTATGCCACCCTGCGGCAATACTAAAACCCTAAAGTATCAAAGCGGAATCAAGCTCGGAAGAATGAAAATTACTTCTCCTAAGACCAAGTCATCTTGTTGAGCGTATTTCCAGGTTAAGGATGATTACGATTTTGCTGTGATTCCGCAGGGTATGCTACCCTGCGGAGCTAGTTAACCAAAATCAAGTGAGCGAAGATCAATGATTGTGCGATTGCTTTCTGAGATTTGAACCCATTTATGGATAACTTCAGCGCATAATTGATAGCTCAGTTAACGAGTTTGTTATCCTCGACATCACCAAACAATAGGAACAAGTTGCAGTTATTTAGTTGTATTGCGGCATTACATTCAAATGCTAAAAGAAACTCTAAAAAACATAACTTCTTTCGACGCTGAAACACTTGAGCGGTTCGTGAGATTGTTTTCTGAAATCAGTTTCAGTAAGGGAGAGATCTTTGCCAAAAAAGGCGAATACTCCAAAAAGATAGCATTTGTGAAGTCGGGGGTTTTGAGGGCTTACTACAGCAATCAGAAAGGAGAGCAATACAACAAGACATTTTTTACAGAAAACAGCTTTCTGGGAGCTTACTCATCTCTCGTGACAGGTGAAAAAAATTTGATTGATATTGATTGTTTAACTCCTTGTACTCTAATGGTAGCTGAATACAAGAAAATCACTGCACTTTATGAGGAGTTTCCCCAAGTGGAGCGTCTTGCACGCATCTTGGCCGAGCAGTTTTTTGTAAGCAAAGAAAAACGAGAAATTGAGCTTGTTACTCTGGAAGCTAAAGAACGTTACGCCATATTTCAGGAAGAACATCCGAATCTGGAACAGCTTATTCCGCAATATCATATTGCTTCCTATCTGGGAGTAAGCCCTACCCAACTGAGTAGAATACGAGCTCAAAAATAAATTGCTCGACTTCCTTCATTCCTTTACATATGTAAATGGAATCGTTCTCCATCGCCCTGACTTTTGTGATGTAAATCAATACAAAAGGAATTATGCGGTTAGAGGGAAACAAAGTATTTATAACGGGAGCTACTGCAGGGATTGGTGAGGCTTTGCTCAACAAGTTTCTAAGTCTTGGTAATCAAGTTATCGCCGTTGGAAGAAACGAGCAAAAACTGCAAGCTCTTGCAGAAAAAGACAAAGGGGTAATTCCGCTCAACTGCGATATTTCCAAATCGGAGGACTTGGACAAACTGATCCTATTTGTAGAACAAGAACATCCCGATACGAATATTCTCATCAACAATGCCGGTATTCAGTACAATTACCTCTTTACGGAAGATCCCCAACTACTCGGGAAAATTGAACAGGAAATCAATGTAAACCTTTTAGCACCTCTCAAGCTCATTGCCTTGATGTTGCCCACCCTCAAAGCCAATGAAAATGCGGCCATTGTCAATGTATCTTCAGGGCTGGGACTCTCTCCCAAAAAACAGGCTCCTGTGTATTGCGGCACCAAAGCGGGCATTCATATTTTCTCCAAAGCCCTGCGTTATCAACTGGAACATCCCAAAGTTTTCGAGATCATACCACCATTGGTAGATACCCGAATGACCTCTGGGCGAGGAAAGGGTAAAATCACTCCTGAGGACTTGGTCGATGAATTTATCACCGCATTTCGAAAAGACAAGTTGGAGCTCAATATTGGTAAGGTTAAGCTCTTAAAACTTATCAACCGCTTGAGCCCTGCATTGGCCGACAGGATAATGAAAAACGGGGGTGAGAAATGAAACCATTACTAAGAATTATCATGGTATTGGCACTCGTTTTCGCTTCTACCTTCATCATCATCCGTTTGGCGGGTGTGCTCACTGAGGACGATATCCAAGTTTGGCTCGAAGGAGCCACCAAGGTCGATCCCT
>CAZWQX010000184.1:0-6139 GCA_964635965.1 uncultured Cryomorphaceae bacterium | reverse complement strand
AGCTACAGTGCCGGTTTGTTGGCCTATTATATGGGACTTAAGCTAGGAGCTATCGATAGGCTTAAGCATTACATCCATGTGAAATTCGAAAAGCAGTTTTCGATGCTTAAAAGCTGGGGTGGACTTATTATTGTAATCGCTGCTCTGTTTCCATTACCATTTAGCACCATGTGCCTGGGTGCGGGAATGCTTAAGTATTCTTTTCGCTCTCTTGCTCTTCTTGGTGTTTTCCGAATCGCCAGATTCTTCGCCTATGCGGCGGTCTTATTTCAAGTAGTTTAAAGGTATTTACCAGTCTATTTTTGAGGGGATTTAATTCTCAATTTTCGCATACTTATTGTCGGTTTAACACTTATATTTGACGCGCAAAAACCTGATGACAACATGGCACAGACTAAACCGAAAATAGCATACTTCTGCATGGAGTATGGACTCGACGATAAACTTAAAACCTACGCGGGAGGACTTGGTATTCTTGCAGGGGATTACATGAAAGGGGCCAAGGATCACGATTTTCCAATTGTAGGCCTTGGCTTGAAATGGAAACAAGGATATACAGATCAGTATATCGATTCTGATGGGAAGCCTTTCGACAGCTACAAGAATCGCAATTACGATTTCCTAAAAGATACGGGTGTAACCGTTACGGTCAAAATCCGTCAACGAGATGTACATGTAAAAGTTTGGGAGTGTGATGCCTTTGGCAATGCTCCTCTTTATTTGTTGGATACCGATCTGCCGGAAAACGAAGATGCTTGGATTACCGGGCAATTATATGGTTGGTTCGGTGAAGAACGAATTGCACAAGAGATGGTTCTTGGGGTTGGTGGTGTGAGAGCACTTCGAGTTCTTGGAATTGATGTGGACCTTTATCATTTCAATGAAGGCCATGCGCTCTTTGCAGGATTCGAACTGGTTAGAGAAAAACGTGAAAAAGGTTCTTCATTTGAAGAAGCAGTGAACGCAAGCAGAGAAGAAATAGTTTTCACCACCCATACGCCCGTTATCCAGGGAAATGAATCCCACACCATTGACAGATTGATGTACATGGGTGCGAATATGGGGATGACTGTGGAGCAAATGGTTAACCTCGGTGGAGCACCATTCAACATGACTGTTGGAGCCCTCAGAATGTCAAAAAAGTCAAATGCAGTAGCTCAGCTTCATGGTGAAACTGCCCAGAAAATGTGGGAACACGTTGATGGAGCGTCTGAAATAGTGCCTATTACCAATGCTATTCACCGACCGACTTGGGTTGATTCGGCAATGACCGATGCAGCTGAAGGAAAAGGTGATGTCTGGGAAAGTCACATGAAAAACAAGCGTGATCTTGTCGCCTTCGTTAAGGAGCGAACGGGAGCAGAGCTTAATGAAGATGTTTTAACCTTGGGCTTCTCAAGAAGAGCAGTTGCATATAAGAGAGCAAACTTGCTATTCCGTGACCCTGAGGTGATCGACCCTCTGCTTAATGAAGGCAAACTTCAAATCGTATACTCAGGTAAAGCACACCCACTTGACGATGGTGGAAAAATGCTAATCGAAGAGATTGTAGGATTCAGCAAGAAATACCCGAATGCTGTTGTTTACATTCCAAATTACGATATGGCAACCGGTTCTGCCCTCACCCGAGGTTCAGACGTCTGGTTGAACAATCCACGACGTCCGAAAGAGGCTAGTGGTACTTCTGGAATGAAGGCGGCGATCAACGGTGTATTGAATTGCAGTACACTGGATGGCTGGTGGCCGGAAGCTTGTGACCATGGCGAAAATGGCTGGCAGTTTGGTGATGGTTTTGTAGGTGAAACGGAAGCTGAACACGACAAGCACGACGGAGATGCGCTGTACAAAGTACTACTGGAAGAAGTTATTCCTACTTATTATGATGATAGAGATAAGTGGGTAAGTATGATGAAGAAAAGTATTCTTGACTGTAAGGACCAATTTGCCGTGAAGAGAATGCTTGAAGAGTATTATGAGCTTTTATACGTTTAATTTGAAATCTTCTTTTCAATTATTAAAGCCATCTGCTTCAGGCAGGTGGCTTTTTCTGAATCAGAAATTAGCGTAGAGGTAGATAATATCACTAGCATGATCTTGCAGTAATAAGTAGATCAATCCTAATGCGGCTAGGAATCTGATCAATACCTTATTTCTTCTCTTCATAGATTTTCTTTTTAATCAGTTGGTATATGAGAAATGCACCGTAGGTCGAATGATGCTGGTGATCTGAAAAAGCCCCTAATTCGGAGTTGATCTCTCGAGCGTCAATATAGGTGACACCGCCCTCCTCAAGAAGCATTTCAATGTTCTCCGAGACATTTTGATATCCTTCTAAACTTGAGGATGAATAAGCTTCAATAAAACGTTCGTTCGTTGGTCCCAATACAAATGTCACCTCTACCTCAAGTTCTTTGCACACGGCGATAAATGCCTCTATTTCTTCAGTTCTATAGTTTACTTTTTCGTTTATGGGCTTGAACCAATCTTTATGAGTGAAAGACTCTTGAATATTGAATACGGTATCGATGGATGTCAGTCGGTTCTGATAATCATGCTCGCTGAATTTTAAAGACTCTTTATTCTTAACAAGCGTTAGTGTCTCTTCTAAATCATTGCCCAAAAAGCCATATTTCAAGTCGAAATTATAGTTTCGGAAGAGGCTACGAATAAGGTATTCAATCGATTCAGATGCCTTGATGGCAGGATTCAGTTCAGCCTGATATTCAGTAATAGGCGAATAGAATTTCTTTTCCTCTTCTTCGCTAAGGTCTGGTTTGGTAGTCATGTAATAATTGAGGTAGCGCTGTCCGTAATCCAGGTTTACTTCGCACAGGTCTTTGCGCCAATAAACCGGATTCACAAAGTAGATTAGATTCAATCCTCGAACTTCTTCTTGATGCGCCAGAAGAATCGGAATGTAATTCCCACAGGTTCTTCCAGCCCCTGCAAGAACCGAAAAGCCCATTTCGCTAAGATCCTCGTCTGAATTCAGAAAGTCGTAGTAATTACCACCAGGTAAAGACGTAGTCTCGGAAGTACCGAGAATAAGATATCCGTTGTTATTCTTTATAGAATTCAGGAAGTGAGTGACTTCTGCTCTGTCATTGTATTTCGTTGATAATCCCGAAATGGTGTAAATCTGCTCGCGACTTTCATTTGGCTGAAAATCAGGGATGAGTAATCCTACCAGCAGAAGGATTCCAAGAATTATCAAGATGAATCTTCCCATGCTGCTCTGTTCCTCTGTTTTATATAGCTCTCTAAGAAAACTCATAGGACTAAGTTGAAGATTTCAATCAATTCATCGTGCGTATAATGAAAGAACATCCAGCCAACAGTAACGTAAACAAATGTCAATCCGACACTAGCAGTTTTGTACGTTTTCGTTTCCGAAAATCGCAAGTTCGGCTTTATGTAATCTGAAAAAACTTTATTGATTGAGAGGCCTACACCATGCCAAAGTCCCCAGTATACAAAGTTGATCTTATCCCCATGCCAGAGACCGCAGATCAAAAATGTGGTCAGATATGCCATTATTGTCACTGTAAGACGATACTTCGGATTGATAATTGAGTTATATAGATTAATAAATGGTTTGAAGACATAAATCTTTAAGAAGTTGGAGAAGGTTATGTGCCACCTCTTCCAAAACTCTGATAAGCTTTTTGAAATGTAGGGATTGCTGAAGTTTTCGGGTGTCTTGATGCCGATGAGATAAGCCGTACCGATTGCGATATCCGAATATCCCGCAAAATCGAAATAGATGTAACCCGAATATGCCAGTAAACTGATTGAGAGGGCAGCCCATGGGGAAAAATCCTCTAAGAAGAGAGAGTAATCGGTACCTGGCTCTATGATCAGAGGAACGATGGCCAAAGTTTTTACCGCACCGAAAAATATACGGGTAATGCCGGCAAGGAAAAGGGACCGATCATAAGCAGTCGGTTGTCGACCAATCCAATAACTGAAGTTGTTATAGGTATCAATAGGACCCGCGAGTATGGTGGGGAAAAAGAGTATGTAATTCCAAAATACCAAGAAGTTCGAGCGGTGAATACTTCCTCTGTGCGACTCCACAATGAAGTGAACAAAACGAAACAGAATGTAGGACAATCCCAACTTCTGAACGGACATAATGGGTGCATGAATGAACGATAGAATACCTTGTTCCAGATTCTCATGTAAATAGGGATAGTTCCGAATGCAGAACAAGATCAAAACGAGTGATAATGCCGAAGACAGGAGGCTTTTACTTTTTTTGACTTGAAGCATTCTTCCAATAAAGAATACGATCAGACTAAGGACGGAGAGAACAATAAATGTATGCTCTTTAACCAGTGTGAGAATCAACAATAGATTCCCTAGCATTAAAAAAACGTTGCGAATCCAAATTGCTTTGATCAGTCTCCTGCAGAGATTGTAAATCAGAATTACAGCAACGATATAAATGAATGTAGAATAGCTGCTAAAGAGCATTGAATTTTGGCAGACTCGGTTGGTGGATGTATGACAAACCTAGCATTAAATTTTGCTGTGGGTTCTCTTTATTATGGAATTAGGCAGGAACACTAATGATTTGATTTTCTTCCTTCAGCAATTATAGAAACGCCAAAAGGAAGTTTTACACCCGCGTTGAGAAGGCCTATTTCGCTCCTGAAAATGCTGAAGAAAACTCTATCCGTTAATGAATTTCCCTTCATCTTACTGAAATCCGACTGAGGGCTATTTTTATTTCTTTTCCCTCTAATCAATTTGCTCATCAAACGCGCAACGGCAATGGGAGCAAAAAGCCAAAAATTGAAATAACTTGAATAGTCAATTTGGAGATTAGAATTCCGAAACAATTTAAGATACCGGTCTTTTGAGTAGCGCCGAAAATGATGATTGATTTCGTCATGCTCGCTCCAAAGAAACTGAAACGCAGGTACGGTTAAACAATATTTACCACCGGGCTTGAGCACACGATAAACTTCATTAACTGCAGTTTGATCGTCTTCAATATGTTCAATCACATCGAATGCGCAGACAAGATCAAAAGAGTTGTCTTCAAAAGGAAGTTGGGTGAGTGACCCATTGACTACTTCCATTTTTAGCTCTGACTCTAGAAATTCACAACAATCTTTATCGAATTCGAGAGAATGAACATGGCCGTACTTTCCGAGCATTTCCGAAGTGGCTCCCGTTGCAACCCCGGCATTCAGAATTTTTGGTTCTGCTTGTCCGTTCAGTAAATTCTTAACTCTGTTCTCCAAAATTTCGGCCCTCGCAGTGAACCACCAGTGTTTCCTTTCCAGATGATAGTACTCCTTGAAGTAATCCTTATTCATCAGATGATTTTTTGATCACTTCTTTGATAATGTATAGCGGTCTGTTTTTTACCTGGAAAAATATTCGAAGAATATATTCACCAATCATTCCTAGTGCTAATAGCTGTATTCCTCCAAATAGAATGATAACCGATAAAAGGGCAGTAAATCCATCGTCCACCGTCCCGTATACGAACCTCATAATTAGGGTGTAGATGAGATAAATGCTTGAAATTACGATCGCGAATACCCCTAATCGGGTTAAAATCTTCACCGGATACTCGCTGAAATTGAAGATTCCGTTGAAGGCCAGCTTTATGAGTTTTTTCAATGAATATTTTGAATCTCCTGCAAACCTTTCTGCTCTTTCATATTCTAATCCCGTTTGTTTGAATCCGATCCAAGAGCGCATTCCTCTGATGAACCTACTCTCTTCGGGCATTTTGTTCAAAATATCTACCACTTGACGACTGATAAGCGAAAAGTCTCCCGAATCAAGTGGAATTTCTGCGTAAGAAATTCGTTTCATCAGTCGATAGAAATACTTATAAGCCATTTTTTTGGCAATTCCCTCTTTTCGTTTTTTACGAACGGCGTAAACAACGTCAAACCCTTCCTTGTGTTTTCGATACAGATCGTCCAGTAATTCTGGGGGATCTTGCAAATCTCCATCTAAAACAACCACACATTCGGTGGCATCCACTACGGAAAAACCTGCACTCAGAGCTCTTTGATGACCGAAATTCCGCGACAACAAAACTCCCGTAAACGAACCGTCCTTATCACATAGTTCGCTGATAAGTCCAGAGGTACTATCTGCACCGCCATCATCC
>CAZWQX010000183.1:0-6187 GCA_964635965.1 uncultured Cryomorphaceae bacterium | reverse complement strand
ATGTACTTAAATTCTTCGGATGGCGCAAATTAATCGAACAATTTCACGTCGCTCATGGCATACTTATTTAAAAGTGATTTTAATTTTTGCCTGCCTGATTTCAGGGTAGGCCATGTTAATTTTTTCTTCTATGGTAATCTTCTTCTTTTTGCCCGGCACTCTCTCTTTTCTTTTTGTGAAAAGCTCAATGCCATCTTGATTCGCCGCTAACAACTCTCCCTCTACTTCAGCGCCATCTGATTGCTTAATCTTCAGCGTTCGACCAACATTCTTTATGTATTGACGAAAATCTTTCAAAGGCTGATCAAGACCAGGCGAGCTCACGCGAAGGGAGAAATCTTCCTCATCCCTGTTCAGGTTGTGCTCAATTTGACGACTGATTTCGACACAATCTTCAATGGAAACAGGCCCCATACTCTCCAGCTCAACACGAATATCATTCCCTGGTTTAATTTCTAAATCCAGGATGTAATAATCCGTGTCTTGAATCTTTTCGGCAATTAATCCGCGTATGGTATTTTCCTTAATCAAAACTTGGCAATAAAAAGAGGGGCTTTCGGCCCCTCGTCTGGTTTGCTCATTTATGAGTGCAAAGGTAGTAAAATAAACGAGATTCGAGTTAATTCGCATTCATTCTGTTGTCCTCAAGTACTTTATACTTTCTTCCATTTCTAAATTCGACTTTCAGGACCACGTTTCCCCGTGGAGAATACGTTGTCGAAATACCTTCCCGTTTGCCATTTACAAACTCTTCAACCAGTTCGGGGTTGCCCCCTTTGCGGTGATAAGTTGTGGTTTTTCCATTTTGCTTTCCCTCTTTATAGGTAACCTCTCTCATCTTACCCCCTTCAGGGAAGAAATAAACCCATTTACCATCTGGTTTTCCTTCAGTGTAAGAACCTTCGCGAATTGGTATCCCTGATTCTGAATATTCGGCATAAGGTCCGTTAAGCTTTCCTTCCTTATACCAAGCGTTTTCGTCTTGCTTTCCGTTAGGATGAAAATGAACCCAGTTACCTTCTTTTAAATCTCCATTCCAAGACCCGCTGTATGAAGGGGTGCCATCGGGAAACCATCCTCGCCATTTTCCTATGAGCTTTCCCTTCTCAAAACTTCCTTCGTCCTTGCGGTTTCCATTTTCATACCAAGACTTCCACAAGCCATCTTCGAATCCTTCGAAATAGTTTCCTTCTTGGAGTTTTTCCCCATTCTCAAACCATGTGATCCAAATTCCATCTCTTTGGTTATTTACGAAACTGCCTTTTCTCCATTTCTGGCCTTCGGGATAGAAAAAATCCCATTCACCGTTCTTTTCTCCACCTACCCACTGCCCCTCGTATTGGATGTTTCCATTTGGATAATAATAGGACCATTTACCCTCTTGCAGACCGTCTTTAAATGTCCCGTTCATTTCAAGAGATCCATCATTCCGATAAAACATCCAATCACCCTCCTTTAAACCACTTTCATAAAAGCCCATGATGGCTTTGGTCCCCGATTCATAAAACTCCAGAAAATCTCCATCCAAATCGTTCGAATCAAAATTCGAGATTTTCATTTCTTCACCGTTTTCGAAGTAGTACGTCCAAGTACTATCCTTCGCACCATTAGAATAAAACCCACTGGTGCGCATATTCCCATTCGGATACCAAGAGATAGAAGAACCTGATAACAACCCTTCGGTATAAGATTCTTTGGCCAAGGGACTTCCATCTTCGTAAAATGTTTCTAAATGTCCCGTTCCATCAACTATCATCGGCTCTTCGCCCTGATTTGCGTAATAAAGAAGGCGACTACTATCGATTGAAATAACCTGTTCTCTCATTTGTAAAGTGCTGTCGGGGTGCCAATAGAGCCACTCACCCGTCTTTTCCCCGGCGACATATTCACCTTTTTCTTTTGGATTTCCACTGCTGAAATAGGCAGTGTATGTACTATCCGCCTTATCCCAATCGAAAAATCCTTCGGCTTCGATCTGTCCATTTTGATAGTACGTAATGACTTTTCCATTCAACCGACCTAAGAAATACTCGCTTTCCTCTTTTATCGATCCATCACTGTAATAGAACTTCCATAGGCCGTGCTCAACACCTCGACGGTACAAACCTTCAGATCGTTTAATTCTGTTGTCGTCGTCCCAGAAATCAACATATGGTTGATCTTGGGCTGCCAGCAGGGTGGGACATAAAAGGGCAAGGAACTGTAGCCTAATTCTAGTGGAAAAACTCATTACGGAATCCAATTATTCAGATTTTAAAGATGACTTCATTTCAACCTCCGAATTGAACGATTGGTCTAAATTTTCAAACAATCCGACGTGCGGAATGGGGGTTTATTTCTCGTAAAGTGTAGCACGAAAAAAGAACGTTTGAGATTCCTCGTTATTGAGTTTTGTACTGATTTCAGCTAAAACAAGGAGATAGTGGGCATGTTAAGATGGCATTAATTTTAAAAAATATACCATGATCAAAGATCTTAGCAAATTTTCTTTTTTATTGTTTTTGAGTTTAACCCTGGGTCTTACCTCTTGTGACGATGACGAAGATGATGACCAAATGCCTGCACCATCAGGCCCGACTCAGAATATTGCGGAAATCGCCTCAAATACAGACCGATTCAGCATCTTAGTTGATGCACTTAATGCAACGGATTTGACAGGCATTCTAACCCAGAATGGTCCATTTACTGTCTTTGCACCGAACAACGATGCATTCAATCAGTATTTTGACGATCAAGGCATAACTGACGCAAACAATGATGGCAGTCGCGTTGATGACGCTGCGGCCGAACTAGGAGCTGATGGAGTTGCGAATCTATTGTTATACCATGTATTGGCTGGAGAAGTGAGAGCAGGGGATATTACCGCACAAATTTATTCTCCAACTTCAAGCACGGCTTCACCAAATGGAAATGCACTTACAATCTTAGTAGAGCCTGCCGGTGGATCAGTTAATGTGAATGGCGGGACAGGCAAAGGAGGTTCCGTCGTCGCTGCAGACATTTTAGCAACTAATGGGGTCATTCACGAAGTAAACAGTGTCTTGGAACTACCAAATGTTGTTGATCACGCTATTGCAAATTCGAATTTCTCTACGCTCACCCAGTTGGTTGTAGACGCAGGACTCGTAGGAGCTTTAAGCGATGAAAATGCTACTTTAACGGTATTCGCTCCTTTGAATTCAGGTTTTGCCGAAATTCAAAGTACGCTTGATGTGCTTTCTCCAGAACAAGTATCGCAGACCCTTCAATACCACGTTACGGGAAATGAAGTAAGAGCAGAGCAGATTTCTGTTGGCCCTGAATCCACACTTCAGGGAGAAAATATCGTCTTCAGCATTGGAGCTGATGACGTTACAGTAAATATTACAGATGTCAACGGCGGAGTAGTAACTGTCTTAATTACAAATGTTCAGGGAACCAATGGTGTTGTACACGCCATTGATAAGGTGTTGATTCCAACACTATAAAAATTGATAACAAAACGTGAAGAGGCAATTCGGAAGACTTTTCCGAATTGCCTTTTTTTGTGCTATGAGAGTACTTATTACAGGGGGAACAGGTTTAATTGGTTCTTCACTTACAGAGTTTCTTTTAAAGAAAGGGCATGAGGTTGTTCACCTCTCAAGAAAACCCGCTGAGCAGGCTGTAGTTCGCACTTATCATTGGGATATTAGAAAAGGATACATTGAAGATGGAGCCTTGGATGGAATTGATGTCATTGTCCATTTGGCCGGCGCAGGAATTGCTGATAAGAAGTGGTCACCTAAGCAAAAAGAACTTATCCTTTCAAGCCGAGTTGACAGCGCTGAACTATTACTCGATCAAATAAATAAAAGAGGCACTTCTCTAAAGGTTTTTATATCTGCTAGTGGGATAAGCTACTACGGTTTGAAAACCGTTGACCATATTTTTAGTGAAAATGACCCTCCATCTGAAGAGTTTATCGGTGATGTTTGTGTAAAATGGGAAGCTGCAGCGGATAAATTCACCGAAAACTCTCGAGTCGTCAAACTCCGAACGGGAATTGTTCTGGCAAAGAACGGAGGGGCCTTGGAAAAGATCATTAAACCTATCCGATTCGGTTTTGGTGCGCCGCTGGGAACGGGTAGCCAATGGGTTCCATATATTCATCTCCATGACCTAGTCAGGATGTATTATTTCTGCATGGTAAATGAAGTTGAGGGTGTTTTTAATGCGGTGAATGGTGATCACATAACAAATAGCGATTTAACAAAAGCCGCAGCCAAGACCCTTGGCAAACCACTTTGGTTACCTAATGTTCCTTCATTCGTGCTAAAAATGATCTTTGGAGAAATGGGTGATCTGGTCTTGGAGGGAAGCCGCGTATCTTCCGATAAAATGCAGGGCAAAGGGTTTTCTTTTGACTATCCCAATTTAGGAGATACCTTAAGGGATTTACTTAAAAGTTAGCTTTTTCTTCCTTTGAGCATGCCCAGAAAAGCCAGCAGGTTTTTCTTTCCCGAATCAGAAATGTTCATCCTTGATAGCAAATCGGCTGAGACTCTAAAATACTCTTGACTTTTCTCGCGAATGTCTCGATCCACCTCCAGGTTTCTGAAAATTTCTCGCACTCTTTCAACTTTCAACTCAGGATCCTTAATTCCATCTTCAAAATAGATCGAATTCAATTCTCGGGAAAGATTGATATCGGCCTTTTCCCTTGCTCTTATTATAAGATAGGTCATTTTGTTGGCGATAATATCACCTCCAACTTGTTTCCCAAATGTTTCGGGATCTCCGAAGGCATCCAAATAATCGTCTTGCAGTTGAAAACCGATTCCCGCAGCCTTACCGAATTCATAAATTGAAGTTCGATCTTCTTCCGAAGCGCCTGCGATAATAGCTCCCATTTGCAGGCTACACCCAAGCAATACCGCTGTTTTTAAGCCAATCATTTCAATGTACTGTTCCTCATCTACGGTGTATGTAGCCTCAAAGTCCATATCCATTCGCTGTCCTACACAAACTTCCATAGCCGTTTTATTGAAGATGTAAAACAAATCTGCCAAAGCCTTCCCTTGATAGGATTGGAGCTGTTTATATGCCTCAATTAGCATTGCGTCACCTGAAAGAATCCCTGTATTATCATCCCATTTCGTGTGAACCGTTGGTTTGTTTCGCCTCAAGGGTGCTTCGTCCATAATGTCATCATGAACAAGGGAGAAGTTGTGAAATATTTCCACGGCCAGGGCGGCAGGGATGCTATTCTTAACGGAACTACCAAAAGCATCGGTGGCCAGAAGTACTAGAGCTGGTCTGATGCGCTTACCACCGAGAGATAAAATGTATCTCATTGGTTCAAAAAGGCTGTCAGAAGGAAGGGATTGAATGTAGGCCCCAACGGCTTTTTCTACTTCTTTTCGGAAGTCGGGAAGTGTGGCGGTCATGTGATTAGATTAAGGAGGTATTGTCCATACCCGCTCTTAACGAATGGCTGAGCAATTTGGTTTAATTGCTCGGCATTAATGAAACCCTTTCTGAAAGCTACCTCTTCGATACACCCGATTTTAAGACCTTGACGATCTTCTATTACTTCCACAAATTGACTAGCAGCCATCAGAGATGAAAAGGTACCTGTATCCAACCAAGCCGTACCTCTGTCCATAACAGCAACTTGCAGCCTGTTTTGCTCGAGATAAGCTTTGTTTACATCGGTAATCTCGTATTCTCCGCGAGCACTTGGGGAGAGATTCTTTGCAATTTCGATTACGTCGTTATTGTAAAAGTAGAGTCCGGGAACCGCGTAATTCGATTTCGGATGTTCAGGTTTCTCCTCAATGCTCAAAACGTGCATTTGATCGTCAAACTCTACAACTCCGTATCTCTCAGGATCCGAAACGTGATAGGCGTAAACAATCCCTCCATGAGGATCTGTATTTTGCTCCAGAAGCCCTTCCAAACCGTGCCCATAAAAGATATTATCCCCCAAAATCAAAGCCACTTTATCATTTCCGATAAACTCCTCACCAATAACAAAGGCTTGTGCAAGTCCATTAGGCTCGGCTTGAACAGCGTAAGAGAATGAACACCCTAACCTGGAGCCATCTCCTAAAAGACGCTTAAAATTTTCGTTGTCATGGGGAGTAGTAATTATCAGTATTTCATTAATCCCCGCACTCATCAGTGTAGAGAGAGGGTAATAAATCATGGGTTTGTCGTAAACAGG
>CAZWQX010000182.1:0-6199 GCA_964635965.1 uncultured Cryomorphaceae bacterium | reverse complement strand
AGTTATTCCCAATCGAAGTCTCCCAGAGCGATAACGCAGATGACCTCCGAAATGCTCTTGAAAAATGGCGTCTTTGTCTTCAATCTCGCTTTGTGTGCGATGAAATCCCGACTCTTGAAAACTGCTAACCAGAACCTCAGGTTGTTCAAGCCCAAGGGAATCGGGTTCGAGATTCGCTAAATTCCCGTCGATTCTTTTTCCAGAGTAAAAGGCTGTAAAATCAAACTTTCCTTCACTCAACGTTATTCCACCTCCTCTCAGAAATAGATTTTCGTTTATCGAAGTGTAGGGTGTCAATCCCCGCCCGTCTTGGGCAGTACTTACCGTAAAAGAACTCTTTCTATTGAATCCAAGACCCGACCAAAACGTGAGCCCTTGGCCAAATTGAGCTTGGTAGTCACCAATGGCCAATAGTTTGATTTTACCAAAATCTTTTAGGTAGATATGTCCTGAGTAAAAATCAAATCCGTTTGGTTGACTCCCGCCGAAAAACTCCTCTCCGTTGTCCTTTTCAGCCGTCATCCCGAAACTGATTCTGTCACCGTATCGATACCTATATCGGGCAAAGATTTTATCGGGTGAACCCAAATATCTCGCGTTGGGATTCTCTTCAAGCCGTTCTTGGGTTACGGGAGCATAACCAAGTTGATCTTCCAGAATCCTTTGCCATCGAAAAACCAATTCATTCTTTCCATAGTCGCGCAATTTCTGCCAAGTGATTTTGTCTTGCTTTTCGTCGGTTGAAACTTGAACGAAAGGAAGAATTAGCTCGGCTGTAGCTTGATCCCAACCATCTATGAATGCCAATTCATAGATCGAAAACAGCTGGCCATACTCTTCGCGGTAATCGATGAACTTGATGATTTGATCATTCGTGAGAAGACCTAATCCATATAGCTCGTCAATGGTGGCCGCATTGAGGTTTAAAGGGAAGTCCAAATAGATGGCGAGTTGTTCGAAGAGAGTGGTATAATCGATGTTTTCATCTTCAACGACTTCTGCAATTTGTTCTATTCGTTGCTCGATGATGTTCCCTCGATCGACGTTCAAATCCGTTTGGGCTTTTGTGCCCAGACTTACGATCAAAAGGATGAATACCACCCCCTTTTTCATTGCCTGCCCGGGTTGTATGTCAGCGAGATCTGGGGTGAATAACCCAATAGGCTGTGGTAGTTGGTGGCAAGATCAAAATTAAATTGATCAAAGTTGAGACCTAATCCAAAACTGAAAAGATTTGGTTCACTGGAAGCTCCCATTCTTAGGTAAAGAATGTCGGCAGGGTGGTATTCGATGCCTCCTCTGAAGAGTACGTCCTGATCGATATCTTTTTCTACTTCTCCGGCGAAAAGAACTTCATCACTAATTTGATAACCTGCACCAAGTCTGATTACTGTTGGAATTTTTTCATCTGGAATGGCTAAATCTCCATTGTCGATCAAAGTAGTTCGAGTTGGATTAAACAAATGGGCTCCTATTGATACTCTCTCCGAAACTTCAACTCGAAATCCGACCTCTGCCGTGAGTGCTCCAGTACTGCCATAATTCTCTGCGGAAATCTGTGTGTTGTGGTAGTTCAATTGCACACCAACTGAAAATCCATCGGCCAGTTTCATTCCGTAAGCCAACCCAACCTTTCCCTCATTGTAAGCACCAAAACCGAAATTGGAATAATTCAAACCTATGGTTCCTTTCCCCAATGGTGTCGCACCGGCAAACCCTGCAAAAGCAAGGCCATCGATCAAAAATCGACTTTCGTAAAATGCCCCTGCGGTGAATTTGTCTATGTAGCCTAATCCCGCTTGGTTGTGGAAACTGCTCCAAATATCGGTGAAGGTGAGAGCTGCATTTCCCATTGCAGCAGGACGAGCCCCGGCAGGGTCATTGCCATTACCCATGGCGAAGAGGGGTAAAAATGCGGTTAGGATGATTAGCCGTCTCAATTGATCGGATTTACAGCCAAAATACAAATCTCTTCCGTTGGTTTGATTTCCTTGATTTAAATCCGAATTCAATAATCTTATTGAGACTGGTACAACTCAAGGAGTATATTTGATCGCTTCGTTTATGTCCGATTCAAAAATACATTCACCCTATTCGAGACGAATTCTCGGCCTTGATATCGTAAGAGCCGTTGCAATTATCTTGGTAGTTCTGGGGCATGGCAGATTTATTCTGAATGATACTCCACTGGAAGGGTTTCCTAATTTCCCCATGATCGATGGAGTAGACGTATTTTTTGTCCTGAGTGGATTTCTGATCGGTGGAATTCTCTTAAAGGAGATAAACCGTAAAAAACCCTTTCGCGGTAAAGAGTTATTGACATTTTGGAAAAGAAGGTGGTTCAGAACCTTACCCAACTACTATTTAATCTTGGCCGCAAATTACGTGGTTGTCAAGTATGGCGTTATCAATGAAGATATCGACCAATTCGGTTGGGACTTTCTGATTTTCACCCAAAATTTCAAAGAACCGTTCTATGGATTTTTTTGGGAGTCATGGAGCCTTTCTATCGAGGAATGGTTCTATTTGATTAGCCCTGTTCTAATCGTTTTTTTTCTAAGGATTTTTAATCCTAAATCTTCTTACTTGCTGGCTGCCTCTTTAATGATTGTGATTCCATTGGTTTATCGTATTTCAATAATCGATGAGGAAATGGGCAGTTTTTGGTGGGATGTGACGTTTAGAAAAACCGTCTTGTGCCGATTGGATAGTATTGGTTATGGACTGTTATTGGCTTGGGGATTCTTTTATCACAAACAGTTTTGGAGAAAACGGAAGTGGTATCTCTTTTTCTTGGGGATGGCCCTCATTGTATTTCAGGTGAACTTCCACCAACCTCCCGGGTCATTTTATAAGCAAACATTTTACTTCTCCGTTACTCCAATGGCGGTTATGTTCACTTTACCCGTTTTTGCACTTTATCGAGGAAAATCCGGCGTGTGGCAGGGAATAGTCACTCATATTAGCAAGATTTCTTACTCGATGTACCTGATCAACCTCGCTTTGGTTGCCTCGGTAATTCGCGACAATTTTCCGCCTCAGGGTGGTTGGGACGGAATTATGAAATATGGTATTTACTGGGTTGTGGTAATTGGTGTTTCTTCCTTAATCTATCGATACTTTGAAAAACCGATGATGGACTTGCGAGATAGGTAATTTAGCCTTTAGCGATTGCCCCACTTATATCCTTTTTGCAGTTTCATTAAAATTCCTGTACCGAGGATGAGTAGTGCTGCCCATGGTGCAGAGTGAAGCAAAAGGTCAAACCAATCCATAGGCTGCATACCGTTCGCTCCTCCCAGCAGCCAACGCCATTTGCCGATCAAGTGAGGTTCGGGAAAAAAAGGAGCTAATCCCAATGTAAGAGAGGCAATTAATGCAAGGATCAGTCTTTGCTTTTCCTTTTTTGAAATTACGAGTTTCCTTTCAATCATAGTCGCAAAACTAAAGAGTTTCCAAACTTTCTGAGGTGACGGGATGTGCGGAAGTGAGTGGACAAACCAGTTGGAAAAAGCACCATCCTGTTTTCGGATGGTGCTTTTGGACAAATTGTACACTTGAGAAGTTATTTACGGGCTTTCACAAATTTTGAGATAACTGTACCCGCCTCGGTTTGCACTTGTAGAATGTAGGCACCTTCTGGAAGGTGCGAGACATCGATGGGGTGATTTTCTTTGAACACTTCTTGCATCAACAAAATTCCCGACAAAGAAAAAACTGAGACTCGTTCGATTCCTTCCATTCCCGAGATATGAATATAATCGTTAGTTGGATTGGGGTATAAGGTAAGTTTTCCTTCTTGTGATTCTGAGGTGCTTAATGGAGGACCAAAGCCTCGATTGAAACTAAAAAACAATGGAAAATGATCCATTGATCCAAAAGAGAACCCTGGCATCTCGACACTTTCTTCAAATAGCATATGGTAAGAAGGAAATCCTTCGTGATAGTTAAAGAAGTATTCATTATCCAGTAAAGGATTGTTAATAGGCCCTTCTACTGAATTCAGAAGGATTGGCGCATTAAACAACGTGGTGTCCCAAGATAGAATGATTGGGTATTCATAATTGGCTGCACGGATTTCACCGTCAGGCGGTATTAAGATTGGCAAGACTAATATATCGGACTTCCCCCCTTCTGTATTCACATCAAAAAAAACGTGAAATTCTTCTTCATTCATTTCTTGGGGCATTTCACCGAATTGCTCATCCAAGCCAAAGGTGCCCTCCTCGTCCATAGCAATCCATACCGTATCTTTTGCCCCTGTCGCATCTTCAAATGCCAGCCAAAAAAGCCATTGAGGGGTTTCTTGAGCTTTGAGCGAAAGTGATATACCTGTAATAATTAATACTAGAATCCATTTCATTTTGTCGGACTTATTTCGAAATTATTAGGACTTCTGACTGGATGGTAATTGACCCGTTTATCAAAGAGATAACAAAAACACCTTGAGGTAAGGAACTCACGTCAATTCGCATCACCTCTGAAATGTTTTGAATCAGTTTCCGTTGCATCTCGGCGATATTAAACAAGCATTCAAGGTTAAAACCAACGTTTGCTTTTCATTCTTGTGGATTCTGGACTTTTTTCTCAGTATTTGTACAAAACTGGATTAACAATATACGATTAGATGTGATTCCATTCACTCCCATTATTCTGCAAGCAAAGGACCGTCAAAACACTATATTTGGGTCCTCATCCAAAAATCATGTCAGAATATAACGTTGCCGTTCTTGGACCCATCCCTCGTGACCATATCACTACCCATCGAGGGGAAGTAATTGAAAAGTATGGGTGTGCCATGCATACTGCCATTGGTTTATCTCGACTTCTCGAAGGTCAGGGAACCGTCCATGTGGTATCTCACGTGCGGAAACAAGATGAACAAGAGATTAAGTCTGTACTATCAGCTTATCCAAATATCAATACTGATTCAATTACTTCCGACGCCGATCAAGGAGATGTTATTCGCCTTCGATTTGTCGATCAGAATAATCGAATAGAGAAACAAACAGGTTTCATGAACCCTATTATTCCCGCTGATCTGGAAAAACTGGTTCATTGTGATGCTTTTGTTTGTGTTCCGATCACCGATTACGAAGTTCCACTGCAAACGTTAAAGTATATCAAGGAAAACAGTGAAGGAACGATCATTTTTGATGCGCATGGTCCAACCAATTCCGTAAATGTTTTAGGCGACCGAATCCTGAAGTTTTGGATAGATCGAGATCAATGGTTGCCTTATATCGATGTGCTCAAAATGAACATTGAAGAGTCAAACTGTTGCTGGTTCGAAAAGGAGTTTGATGAAAAGAAGCTGCAACCTTTTGATGAGAAGGATATCAGCCACCTCCCGGCTTTTGCAGAGCATGCGCTCGCCAAAGGGACAAAGTCATTGATCGTTACCCTTGATTCGCACGGTAGTGCCGTTTTCTACAAGAAAGATGACGAGGTACATCAAGAATTGGTCAATGCGGTAAGAGTCGAACACGTGGTTGACACCACAGGATGCGGTGATTCTTTTGCCGGAGGACTTGGGTATGGGCTTCTCGGAAATGACTGGGATTATATCCGTGCGACCAAATTTGCCAATGCCCTTGGCGCTCAGCGTACACAAGGAAAGACATTCGACGTTTTCAAATCTTTGGCTGAGACCGAGGAAATGATTCGAAAAGAATACGGTGAACTCTGACATGTCGGGTGATTCGAACCGAGATTTCCGGTTGACGTCTCCCAATTTTTCTCTTGAGGACATAAAGACTTTTGAGCTGAGAAGCCAGGGTGGTTTGCACTGCTCTGTTTCAAATTATGGATGCCGAATAATTTCCCTTTTGGTTCCCGATAAGAATGGGAATTTGGATGATATCGTTTTAGGCTTTGATAAGATGGGGGATTACCTCGAGGGAGAAGAGACTTTTTTTGGAGCTCTTGTCGGACGTGTCGCAAACCGAATTTCCAATGCCCGATTCTCGCTTCTTGATAAAGAGTATGAATTGGAGAAGAACCACGGCAAACACCATATCCATGGAGGATCGGGAGGTTTTCATGCTCGAATTTGGGATGTCGAAGAATTCACGGATTCTCGAATTGTATTTAGTCGGATATCCCTTGATGGGGAAGAGGGTTATCCTGGAAATGTAAGGTTGCTGGTGAGCTATTCCCTCTCAGATGAAGACGGTTTGAGAATCGATTATTCTGCTGA
>CAZWQX010000181.1:0-6325 GCA_964635965.1 uncultured Cryomorphaceae bacterium | reverse complement strand
CCGACTTCAGCGTCGGGTAACATTTCCAAACTTGCCTCCTTGGTGATTCCACCAAAAGAGACCTTCGCCATGCGAACAAGGCCGTTGTATTGCAGATCAATACTTTTAATCTTCCCGGGTATCGCTAAACACATATTCTACATTTTAAGGTATCGATAGCAACAAAGCTGACCGAATGAAATATTCTCGTCATTGCAAGATAATAAACGATTTAGTTTTAAGTCAATTCCCTGCTCTTCAGAAAGCTCCAGAAGGTGCTTCACCAACAAACCATTCTGAAAAACACCACCACTACAGGCTACGATTTTGAAGTCATTCGCGCGAGCTATTTTCACAATAACCAAGGCAAGGGTATAAACAAAACCAGCAGCTACTTGAGCCTTCGAAGTTCCTGATTGTAGGGCAAAAACCATATTAGACATCAATTCTCTCGTTGGGACTTGACCTTCCTTATAGTTCGGCAGGAAATCGACGAGTGGTTCCCCATTTCCTTCGGCCAGAGCCTCGAGCATCATAGCTGCCTCGCCTTCGTAACTAGTCTTATCACAAAGTCCAAGTAGGGATGACATAGCATCAAAAAGTCTCCCTACCGAGGAGGTATACAAGCCGTTCTTTTCGATGAGCTTTTGATAAAGATTGAACTCCTTCTCTTCGAACTTTTCATTTGCAATGGAAGCAAAATCCTTGGGCAGATGAGCAAGAAGTGAAATACGCGGCTCGTTAGCCATCTTATCTCCTGCTATCCAAGGCACATTTTCAAAATGAGCTAAGCGCTCCATTTCTCGGTCTTCGTAGGAGAAGAACTCCCCGCCCCAAATGGCATTATCTTCTCCGAGTCCCGTTCCATCCCAAACGACACCGAGGACTTTTTCATCGGTCTCAAATAAATCATGCTCCCCTAATACAGCTCCAAAGTGAGCTTTGTGGTGTTGAATACTCCAAACACTAGCATTCCATTCCATGGAAAGCTCATTTCCCAATAGGGTACTTTGGTACTGCGGGTGCTGATCAATCAACACTGTCTCGGCCTGGGCCTGAAAGAGGTTTTTGTAATCGAAAATTGTTCTTTTATATCGCTCTAATACTTCATAGGAGTCTAGATTTCCGAAGTAAGGACTGATGTAGGAGTGGTTGTTTGGAACAAAAGTGATAGTGCTCTTAAGATGCGCACCCATGGCAAGTACTCTCTCGTTTGAACTCTTTTGTGAAGTGAAATAGTTGGGAGCCATTCCTCTTGATCTCCTGAGGATGATTTGCTGATCTCCAACGAACCGAACGACCGAGTCGTCTTGGGGAAAGGTGATCTCCAAATCGTGATGCAAGAAGTAATCTGCAACATCAACTAATTGTTTGTTGGCATCGGCCTCAGAATGAATAATTGGAGAACCATGAATATTACCACTGGTTGCAACTATTGGTTCTTGCAACTCATCCATCAAAAGAGTGAGCAGAGCCGAAGAAGGTAGCATACAACCAACTCGATTAAGTCCAGGTGCTATTCCTTTTGAGATCTCGAGATCATTATTCTTTGGTTTGAGCAAAACGATTGGAGCAACAGAAGAGGTAAGGCTTTCTTCTTCTGATTTACTAACCTGATAAGCTCTGGCGATATGTTCAAGACTCGGATATAAAACGGCAAATGGTTTTGACGGCCTTCTCTTTCGTTCTCTTAGAGATTTGACAGCACCGTCACTTCCAGCCAAACAGCAGAGGAGATATCCATTTGTGTTTTTAATAGCGAGGATTTTCCCATCCAAAATCAACCCGGCCATTTTGCGAATGATTCGCTTCTGATCAGACTCTATCGATTCACCTTTGCTATTGCATAAGCTCATCGAGATTCCACAAGTGGGACAAGAGTTTGTTTGAGAGTGAAATCGTCTATCCTGAGGATCCTCGTATTCGGTAATGCACTCATTGCACATTTCAAAAGCAGCCATGGAAGTGTGTGCTCGCTCAAAAGGAAATTTGGTCGTAATTGAATACCTCGGCCCACAAACAGTGCAAGTCGTAAATGCATAACCAAACCTCCTGTTCTCAGGATTGCGAATATCGCTTTGGCAATTCCGACAAATGGCGAAATCAGGGGTAAGCGGTAGGTTGATCTTTTGACCGGAAGTCGATTGGACGATTTGAAACCCCTTGAACTCTTGATCTTCAATTTCTCTCAGCGAAGAAGTTAGAATCCTCGATATTTTCGGAGCGTCTACGAGAATTGATTGGAAGAAAGAATTGGCCTGCTCTTCCGTGGCATTCACATTAATCAGAACCCCAACGGAGTTATTACAAACCGTCCCCTTGAGCCCAAAAACTTGGGCCAAATTGTATACAAAAGGTCGAAATCCAACACCCTGAACTTGTCCCGAAAGGACTATTTCAAAGGTTTTAGGCATGTACTTCCTGCGCCTGCTTCTCTTTGACTTTTGCCACGAGCCAATCGCACCACTCATCCAATCCCTCTTCTGAAACAGACGAAACCTGAATCACTTCAATTTCATGATTTACCGTCCTAGCGTCTTTGACAACCGCATCCACCGAAAAAGGAAGGTAAGGCAATAGATCAGACTTGGATACTAGCATCATATCACTGGTAAGGAACATTTTGGGATACTTTCTTGGCTTGTCATCACCTTCAGTGGTAGCCATCAGTGTCACTCGATAGTCTTCACCTAAATCAAAAGAAGACGGACATACAAGATTCCCCACATTTTCGATGAAGAGGAGGTCTATGGATGGAAGATCAAACTGGTCGAGTACCTGATGGATCATTTGAGCTTCGAGGTGGCAAATTCCGCCGGTAACGATTTGTAGGGCGTGAATTCCCGTTTCACGGATACGAGCTGCATCACGCTCCGTTTCCAGATCTCCAACCATCACGGCCATCGTAAGCTTATCTTTTAAACGCTCTGCTGTCTTCTGCATCAGCGTGGTTTTTCCGCTACCCGCCGAAGAAGTGACATTGATAAGGAGCGTATTATTCTTGGCCATCTCCTTTCTGATAATATCAGCTACGAAATCATTTGCCTTGAGCAAATTGATATTGGTATTCTCACACTGGGCAGTACCTCTTGCCGCTTTTGTCGATTTCTCAATGGTACTCATATCTCTCTGTTTTAATCGTTAAACTCTACTTTATGTATAAGCATTTCTTCTCCTTGAATCACATTCTTGCTCGGTAGTCCACAATTCTCACAAATGAAACGGTAGTTCTTAACCTGTGTGATGTGGTTACAAGCATTGCATTGTATTTTCAATTCGGTCGATTCAATATGCAATTCTGCGTCAGGATAGCCTGGATTCGTTAAATGAAAAGCGCTGTAAGCATTATGCAAAAGGCGCGGTTCAATATTAGACAAGATACCAACCTTCAGGTAGATTCCCGAGAGCTTTGCCAATTTTTCAGCCTCGAACTCAAGCTCCAGGGTGCGCATGATGCTATTGACTATGGACGTTTCGTGCATTTACTTTTCTTCAATTAAGGTTCTCAACTTCTCTAGCTCAGGGAGATGGGATTCGGCTTTTTGAATCAAATCAGGGTCAGAGATAAGGGTCTTAATCTCCTCAACCTGTGCCTTCATCTCTTGGTATTTTTTCAGCTCCGCCTCCTTTCCTTCGTTGTGGGTGAGCCAACCTAACTCCAGCATATTGAGCAGAGTCAACGCCCGTTCAAAAGGATAGGTATCTGCGGTTCTAATTGCCAAGGCCACCTCGAATAGTTCTCGGGCTTTCTGATAATTATCGTGCATTTTCGCGGGAGGAAACTCCATTAGTGCGGTTGCATAATTATGACTCGCCATCGCATGCTCATACGGATAATACTCCTTTGTGTAAAAGCTCAATACCTCTTTGAAAGAAGAAGCACAAAAAGCCGTCCACATGGGCTTTTCTTCTTCACTCACCGGTATTTCCGAGTAGATTAAAGCCAGATTGTGATGTACATCGGCAAATTGCTGAGGATGAGTATCGCGTTTAAAAACCTTCAATACGTCTTGAAAAGCATTGATTGCCGCCTTGTAATACTGAGGACTTCCGTTCTTCGACCAAGTGTAAAGTAGTACGGCCTTTTTGAGGCCCGCCTCTCCGAGAAACTCGGGTATATCTTCTTCTTTAAAGTACTGAATGGCTTTATTGATAAGTTCTTTGGACCTGATAAATTCTTCCTTGAAATTCGCTACCTCAGCGGCGTTCATCAGCAGAAGCCCTGCTTGTGTTTTTAAGCCTTTGGCCTCATAAAAGTCAACACCTCTCAATTGAATATTTTGAATTTCATTTAGCGCTTCCGTTTCATACGGCAAGGTGAGATCCTCTTTCAGAATAGCAGCAAGATGTAGATCGAGCGCCATCTTGGCCTCATCCGAAATGGCCAGATCTCGATGTTCTTCAATCAACTTTTTCGCTTCTGATTTTCGATTCAAATCCAAGAGCAAGTTGATGAAGTGTTTCAGGGTAAAGATCCGCGCTTCATCGTTTGGCGCATCCTCTAAAGCCTTTTTGAATAGTTCACGGAGAAACTGTGGATCTTTTTGACTTTGTACGTTTCCGTAGTAGTTGACAATGGCATAGTTGTGAGCGGAGGAATCCTGAACAAATGACATTAGATCATCGGATTGCTCATATCCGAACTGGAGGTTTGTCGCGGCGAGCAAATGATTGTACAATAAACTCCCCTCTTGCAAAAACTCAAATGCTTTTTGGTGATTTCCCAATTTGAAAAAAACCAAAGCCAGGAGATTATCTGTGTCGAAATCGATTGATGGCATGGAATACGGAGGTTCCGAGTCATACCAATCAAAAGGAGTAATAATCGCTCCTTCACTCACCACCAGAGTGCTTGCTTCATTTGACTCTTCGGGCTCTTCCATCACAGAAACCAGCTCATCCAAGCGATCAATGGATTGGATGGCTGATTCTACTACCGGTTTATACTCAGTTGTCGCTAATATCGTAAGCATCCTTATCTACTTTTTGCGTTCCTCTAGGATCTTTCGCAGCCGTTTGCTGCATGTTCCTGGCATAGATTTCAGCTAATTTCTTTGTTCGATAATCGCCAATTGTCTTTATCAAAACCTCTCTAGGATCTTTGGTATTGATAAAAACCAAAGAAACCTCCCATCTCCCCTTGACTTCAGTGATGCGGTATTGCACTTCCGCGTCCATCAACCAATCCTTATTCTCCTCTCCCTTGCTCATTTCATCTTCACCTTGATCAAATTGGTTCTTTCTATTATTTCAAATTCCAATTCACGGTCGGTGGTGTCCAATTCATGATCGATCATGATCTCATGAATCGCCATTGTTCGGTCACCTTTAAGGTTTCTCTCTTTCAGCATAAGTTGATTGGGTTCATACATCTTCACGAACCAAGAGCTGGAAACCGGTGTGATCAATAAGCGCTCTTGCTCCTTCACATAAGCAGTGTAAGCGAATATCGATCGTCCAAAGATCGGATTAGCTACTTCCCCACTCAGGTAGATATGCGAAGATTTTAGCGAGATCCCTTTCACTTCGTGACTGCGTGATTAAGGTCCTCAATAATATGACTCACCACCTTATCTCCTGCCTTCTGAACTACTTCGCTTAAGTCAACTTCGAGTTTGGTATTCTCAATGGCTACGAGATATACCTGAATGTCTTCAGGGTATTCTTCACGCAATATTTTCTTTGCGTAGGACAAGGCCTGGTCCCATTTCATTCCATGTAGGAAAACCATGGGATCGTCTTGCGGTGCTTTCATCACTTCCTCTGCGGGAAGTTTAAAAACGGTACCGACGGCCTCACCACTGTTCACCACACCGTCTACCAAAATAATTCGGTTATGCCCTTTGAGTCCGAATAGAACTTCAAAGGCTGCCGTGCCCATGTCGAAAATGCTGATGTTTTCTTGTTGACCGAACTTTTCGCGAATGCGGTCAATCACGTAGATTCCTATTGCATCGTCGCTCCTCACGGGGTTTCCAAAACCCATTATTGCCGTCTTCATCATGCCGTAGATTAAAATGACTCCCCTTGTTCAGGGGAGTCATTTAGGTATTCATGTGATAATTATAGCTTGAATTCAGAGAGCTTCGATCCACTTTTCGCATCATGGGCATGTACCGTACATACCAAACATGAATCGAATGATCGAGCTACGATTCCAACTTCTACCGGATCTAGTGGATCCTCGATAGTCGTTCCCAGCAGAGCTTCTTCGATTGGCCCGGGAACATCGTTACCATCTTGAGGTCCCACATTCCAAGTAGTTGGAGCCATCACCTGGTAGTTCTTGATGACGCCATCTTTCACTTCAATCCAGTGAGCAAGCGCACCACGTGCAGCTTCAGTC
>CAZWQX010000180.1:0-6384 GCA_964635965.1 uncultured Cryomorphaceae bacterium | reverse complement strand
TTAACAGTAGTAATGTAGTAGATGATTTGTCTGTTTACATCAAAACATGTCCGAACATAGAGGCAATATTTGCTGAAGTTGGACGTAATAAATTCTATGCAAACGGAATTTTTGATGGTGAACGCCAATCCTATATTAACAGAGATGTTTTTTTACCAGGGGAGAAATACAAGATCTTTTTGTATAAAAAGTAGATAGAATTAAGTTTGCAACCCTAATTTTGGAAATGAGTATAAACTTATATACTTTAGAGAAACAATTGAGCAACAGACCTTTGAATATGAGAGTTAAAACAGGCATTTAGAAGGTAAGTTATAAACCAACGGTTTTTACCGGTAAATGTGGTTGTTCTTCTTGTCCCAAGCGCTATTCCTTTTATGTAGGGCTTTTGAGGATACCTATGACTGCAGATCATAAATTGGTGTAGTCTGACTAAACTGATCATTCATTTTCTTACCATATCAGGATTGATTAATTCTCGTTGAACTACCCTTATCGTATTGGGTTTTGGGAATTCATCAGGTCATTATTCCATAATACAACGACATGAAGCCGCAGAGTTATTGATTCCGACTTCAATATCCGCTTCATTCGAATCGAAGGTCAGTTTTAAAACAGATTGTATCTCGGAAGCTTCGTTATATGTCCAGAAAAAAGCTTCGTCCGAAATACCTTCAAATTGAGCAAACCATTCTCTTTTCCCACCTGGGAATGCGGTGAATCCACTTTCATTTGTGCCGGCGACACCATCAGAATTCCATAAAGTGCCGGCCTTTAACTTCGTTCCCGCTTCGTTACCGAGAAAGTCCAATAAAGAGTTTATATCATCCTCCTCAGGTATCGTCCATCCATTGGGACAAAGAGAATCTCCCTCGAGGCTAAAACTGTTGTACAATTTACCATACAGCAATTCGTATGACGCTGAATCATTCTCGAACCAACACCAACCCGGTTGCTGAAACGTATTGTTCAAGATCCAGTCCGTCGATTCCACAATTTCCAATATTGAACCTGCATACTTGAGGTTTTCAGCGAACCAGCACTGTCCATTAATTTCTACAGTAGAATAAAGGGTTCCATCTCGGGGGTCTTCGAAGGTTTGGCCGCATACAAAAGGCAACTCAACGGCAAAATCAAGTGTATCTGAGTAGAAAATACATTCTGACCCCGAATAAACCACAGAAACATAAATAGAGAAATTTTCAGTGATATTCTCCAATAGAAATTCTCCGTTTTCTGATCCAAAAGCGACGTCATTAATAAAAAACGTGATATCGGAATATAGCGAGACATTGGTGATCCAAAATGTCAGATTGGACTCCAGAGGAATACTATCTCCTACAAAGTCCGTCAATATTTCAAAATCTGAAGATGCAACTTCGACTTTCTTAATCTGTTCTCCATATGCTGCTCCTTCATCCAAGCAATCAAAATCCATCATCCTGAGACGGTAAAAACCGTTTTGCTCCTCGGTAAAGAGAAAACTTTCATTAATTTGAATGGATGTTGGTATCCAGTTTTCTAAATCTGAAGAGTATTCAATAACAGGTGTCCCCCAGTAATCAGCAGCCAACTCAAACGTCACTTCATCTTCCTCACATAAGATAATATCCTGACAGAACCCCTGCTTGACCATTATAACACAAATCCAAATAGTAAGAGCAAACCTCATCTTTTCCATCCTTTGATTGTCTTTATCTGCTCATTACCAAAATGGATTTGAAAGAAATAAAACCCGTTGGGTAAATCTGACGAGGAAAACTGGAAATGCATTACGTGATTAGCGTCTACCTGCTTCATGAGCCTCCCCGAAAGGTCAAAAACATCTATGTGAGTAATCCCCTCAGAAGTACTAAGCGCAACCAAATCATTAAAGGGATTTGGATACAGCTTTACGGTGATGCCATGTTTTTCATCAGTTGAAAGAGGAAAGGAAACCGTCACAGAATCAACCTTGACGCAAAATGATAAATCGGGTAAAACGTCAATAGCAACAAATTGAAATGTCCGCTCCTGATCTAGAAAAATCACTTCAGGATTGGCAATATTCGTTCCACTCAGGAAAAGTTCTGCATCAACAAAAGGTTCAATGACCTCCCAGTTGTACGAATAAAAATCTCCATATCCTCCCGAAAAAGAAGGTGTACCTCCTAAAAAGACTTGTCCTTCTCCATCAAAGACCTGATCTTCTCCCGCATCTATTTGAGTGGGGGCTGCGGGTTGATCCACTGTGAAGGTAACGGTCGTTTGTGCGCATGAACAGCATGACATTAAAAAGAACAAAACGGTCACACCACAGCCAAATATAAAACTAGTAAGGAGTTTATTGAACTTTTTGCGACCGATAGCACTATTTAAAATTGTCATCTTATTCGTTAAATAAATATTAATTGAACGAGATACCGTATTTGTTTGCAAAACCTATTCAGGGAAATTTTCGAAGATGAAATCTCTTTGATTTTCGAACATCACTTTTCTAATTTTTTTCTTGAAGTCGGAAGCTCCCGTTAAAAACACTCGTTTATAATAATCACATCTTTGGTAGTATTGCCAGCCAATTCTTACGAGTAACCGTTCAAATTTGTCCAAGTGCTTCGCTGTAGGACAAGACTCTATCGGATCAATTATACCATCAAAATCGCTGCTTATACAGATAATTGACCACATTTCGTTTCGATCACCAACTGCTACCACATGAAAAACATTTTCTAAGAAGAGCATCGCATGCACATTCCACTTATTTGTTGCAATACCGGCTCTTCTAAGATTTTTTCTGATGTGTTTAATGTGACTGGCATTTTTGGATCCCAAAATACGCTCGTCTAAAGTGATACCAATGAGGCCGCCCAACTCCGCAATTTCTCGTATATCATCATCACATAAGTTAATAGCCCACGGATTAAATTTCTCGAAATGCTTCGCGATGTTGGCCTTTTGATTGTCCACATCGTTTAATTGTTGTTCAAACGTGTTTATACCGGAAACGGCAGCATGAGAAAATATAATTGGTATGTTCTCACTTTCATGCTGCGTTCTTACCAATTGGTAGTAATCTTGCCGGGCTTGTACACTACAGTGCTTTAAATCAATCAGAATTCTCCTGCCATGATTATTATCTAAAGCCTGATTGACAATTTTCTTTCCCAGAGGAGTGATACCCTCCCTTCCTTTGGGAACTTTTATCAATTCTCGTGCTTTTTTAAGAATCGGCTTCGCAACGCCAGGGAGCGGCAGAGCCCATGCTTGCCCCGCAAGCTGATTGAACTCAAAATGACAAAGCGTTAGCATAAATACCGGTAGGTTCCAAGGAGGTAGACTCTTTTTAATTTTCTCAAGATTTACGGGAAGCTCTTGGTGCATCAGTTGCAGAGATTTTCCTTCCCCTTGAAGGGAATGGCCACCTTCAATACTCAAAATAACCTTTGTTCCCTCTTTGTTTAAATCATGCTTGTTTTCAACAAGGTGAAATCTTCGTCTTCCGTTTTGTACAGGACCTCTCTTTACAAAGTTCAACTCATAGTTCAGTAATTTAAACTTGGTATCATAAGCCTTGCGCAATCTCTTCAAGTGCCCAAGTTTGAATTGAAAGAAAATTGAATTAGCCAGGTATTTGGCCAAAAATCCACTGTTATCAATAAGGTTTTCCAAAGGGTGCAATGCGACCACCGCGAGGTCTACCCTTCCGTCAACCAAACTAGTAACATCAGATTGTGAGTAGGACTCAGCACCTGATCTAGGACCTTTATTTCTGTTGTTATCGTAGGCCTTGTGGTGCCACAGACTGCGTTTATTATTTACATATTGCTTTAAACTGATATGGCAATGCAAGTCGGCATAGTTGTTCTTGGCTGCCATTTCAGTCCAAATCTTCTTGGTAATCGTTCAAAATGTCAATGATCAACTCAACGGCATCTGAACTGGAATAGTGGTACCAATGATTTCCTAGTTGACGGATTAAGGTCTGATCCCTATCATCTCGTGTATGTGTAACATCATATGCATAAACATTGTCGGCCAATAAGGTGGAAGATTTAGGGCCATGCTTTCCAAGGCGTTTAAAGGCATTCTTGGTGTTCTCGGAAATTCCAAGAGCTACGTCCTTTTTGTGGTAAAGTACATGGATGCGTTGACAGATATCAATCAAATCATACATCGGTCGAGGTCGCTCAAGGGCATCGGAATCAACATCAGTTGCGACCAATAATACTTCACTAAAGAGATCTGTAAGTTGGAACTCCTCCTCATCGGATAGTTCACTCATCATTGATTCTAATACTCTCCCTCCCATGGAATGCGCCATTAAATGAATGCGTTGGTCACAGTTATCTTCATTCCTCAATTCCTTATTCAAAAATTCTCCAAGTTTTCTTAGCGATCGTGCAAAGGCATATCCAGATTGCTTAGCATCTCTAGCGTCATCCCGGTATTCAAAGACTTTGTCCATTGCAGGCCAAGAAAAAAGAACGAGATGCTCGATAGGACAATCATCGTCATCAACATATTTCTTATGAAGTTTCATTACTAACTCTAAGCAACAATCAACATCACAGTTGTAGCCATGGATGTATACCAACACCTCACCTTGGTAAGGCTTTTTTGACTTCATGCTCTCATACAATTCACGAAAACAGGTATTTGAGGGAAAATGATTCCTTTTTGACTGGCCTAAAAAAGAATGTTGTTCAGATAGATCGAATTCTTCCTTCAGAATTGTAATCTTTGGTTTATTGCCTTTGATCTCAATTGTCCCTACCCGAATACTCTCTAGAGCAAGCTCCTTTCCATCTTTTCGAAGGTATTCTTCATCATTGACCTTCAGGTAGTTACTCTCTATCCCTGGGTTTTTCGTAATTTCACGATTGGTGAAAATAAAGTGTCTGCTCATGGTTAAAGGGTTTTGGTTTATGCAGTGATAATATTTTCTGTTGTTAGCATATGAGGACCTAAATAGACATATTCCTGGTAAGGAGATTCTGAAACTTCGTATCTAAACTTAATAGTATGCCGAAACTAAACAAGGTAACGTAATACTTTCGGTAGCTTATCGTAATCCAGATTCAGGGCAATTAGCACATTAGTCTTTATCAATCTCGCTGTACTAATCAGTAATGTAGATTTCATCGTCTAAAAAGGTTCATCGTATGCAATAAATATATCAAAATTTTCAGATAATCGCTTTGAAAGTTTTAGGATTTTGTGCCAAAAAACGTAATTCCCCATAGTACATAACCAACTATTAATCATTCATATAGTCAGATTAAATCCAATACGTGGTGATTGGAAAAAACAATGTAAGGTATGGTCTTATTCATAAGTCTTCAAGGCAATTAAATCAAAGAGAACAGTCTTAATTTGAGAATTATTCCAAATTCTATTTAGGAGTAACAGCTACCGTAATCTGATCAAAATCAAGAATGATTGATAATTCTTGTAGCTTTTGAAACTTATGTAGTTTATTACTGCAATCTGTTTCTCACCGAAAACAGAAAATTATCAAATCATACAATCCAATGAACTCGAAATTCGAAGGCAAATTAAGTAGTTTAGTGAGGTCTTAAACATAGAACTATGGGAAAACCTTTTGAGTCAGAGTTAGAGAAAATTCCGAGCACTATAGCTTGGTCAAACACATTGGAATTGAGTGACTTGAAGGATGAACTATCAGGTATAGATACTCCGACATATTTTGTTGGATCAGGGGGATCTTTAAGTGCATGTTATCTGGGAGCTTTATTATTCGAAAACTCAGGGAGATTCTCAAAAGCAATAACCCCACTTGAGCTGTATCATGCAAGAGACAGTCTGAGGAATTCAACCGTGATTTTCATCAGCGCCAGCGGAAGAAACTCAGATATAATTTTCGCTTTTAAAACTGCGATCAAATTCGAAGCCAAGCGAATTTTAAGCATTTGCATGAGTAACGGATCTGAATTATCCCGTCTATCAAATAAATACAGCTTAAGCAGAATATTTGAATATTCTCTCCCTGTTGGCAAAGACGGCTTCTTAGCTACCAACTCATTAATAGCTTATTTTGCAATTCTCTCGAGGGCCTTATCAAGAAAGAATAAAGTTGAATACGCAGGAATTAATGATAAGGAGAGTGCTACCTTTTTTAAGTTTACTTCAGCACTTAAAACTGACTCGTGCATAACCGTAATTTATAATGGAAATACAAAACCAATTGCCTGCGATATAGAGTCCAAGTCGGTGGAAGCAGCTCTGTTTCCCATATTGCTTGCAGATTATAGAAATTTCGGACATGGCCGACACCACTGGTTTGCAAAAAAGAAAAACTCAGCAATTATCGCTCTCGCTGGACCTGAGGATTTGGTACTTGCTGAAAAAACCTTATCAATTCTTCCTCCTGAAGTCCCACGCATT
>CAZWQX010000179.1:0-6428 GCA_964635965.1 uncultured Cryomorphaceae bacterium | reverse complement strand
TCGAACCAAGGACCCTCTGATTAACAGTCAGATGCTCTAACCAGCTGAGCTAAGGAGGAATAGAAATCTTTTGATCAACGAATTTCGGAATTTTCCAACGATATGAAAAACCTCTCCGAAAATCGGAGTGCAAGATTACACCAAAACTTGTGAATAAGCAATATCTTCGTGCGAAATTTTCACGCACATTATGAGTGTAATTGTTGTAGGAACAGTGGCATTTGATAAGATTGCTACTCCATTCGGGAAATCTGATAAAATCGTAGGAGGCGCAGCCAGTTATATCGGGCTTGCCGCATCTTACCTTACCGAAAATATTAACCTTGTCTCTGTCGTTGGAGATGATTTCCCCAAGTCCTTTTTATTGGATTTGGAGTCTAAAGGAATTAATCTGGAAGGACTGCAAATTAAAGAAGGGGAGAATTCCTTCTTTTGGTCGGGAGAGTATCACTACGACATGAATACGAGGGATACATTAGATACACAACTTAATGTACTCGCAGACTTCCAACCCATTCTTCCCGAATCATATAAGGAGGCAGAATTTGTAATGCTTGGCAATTTGGATCCAGGCGTCCAACTTGAGGTTTTAAACCAAATGAACAAGCGCCCGAAAATGATTGTCCTTGATACGATGAACTTCTGGATGGACAATTCTTTGGAGTCGCTGAAGAAGGTAATAAGTCAAATTGACGTCCTCACAATCAATGACGAAGAAGCACGTCAGCTTAGCGGGGAGTATTCACTGGTTAAGGGGGCAAGAAAGATTCTTCAAATGGGCCCGAAATATTTGGTCATCAAAAAAGGGGAGAACGGCGCCTTACTAATTTCAGATGAAAATATGTTTTTCTCCCCGGCCCTTCCGCTAGAAGAAGTAAAAGACCCCACAGGCGCAGGTGATACCTTTGCCGGCGGATTCATTGGTTATTTGGCTCAATCAGGAGATCTGTCTTTTGAGAATATGAAACGAGCCGTAATACTGGGGTCGGCCATGGCCAGTTTCACTGTAGAGGAATTCGGAACGGAGAGACTATTAAATCTGGACGAAGGAGAAATTGATCGCCGAATTCAGCTTTTTGTCGACTTAGTAGACTTTGATATTATCCTTGTTGAGTAGGAAAATCAAGCTCATTTTCGCTTGCTTCATAACCTTTATCCGCAGGTAAGTTTTCTTTAAGTGCAGCTTTTACCGCCAGTTTATCACAGCGCTCATTGAATTCATTACCTGCATGACCCTTTACCCAATCGAACTTAACTTTGTGGTTTTGAGCAACGTTTAAATATCTTTTCCAGAGGTCAGGATTCTTTTTCTTGGCAAACCCTGTCATTCGCCATTTTAAGAGCCATCCTTTCTCAATTGCGTCAACTACATATTTGCTATCGCTGAACACCTGAACTTCACACGGTTTTTTTAAAGCTTCCAACCCAATGATCACCGAAAGCAATTCCATTCTATTATTTGTGGTTTTTCGGAACCCGCCGGAGAGTTCTTTTTGATGTCCTTTTTCAGAAATGAGGATCACACCATAACCTCCGGGGCCGGGATTTCCTCGGGAAGAGCCGTCCGTATAAATGACCACCCTCAATTGTCTATGGTATTAATCAGGTTCTCAATAACTCTTGGAAAGTGATGATGTTCTAACTTCCTGATCTTTAATTTAATTGAATCCAAGTCGTCACCATCTTCTATTTTGATCGTTTCCTGCAAAATGGTTCGTCCGTGATCGTATTCCTCATCTACGAAATGGATAGTAATGCCCGTTTCTGATCTTCCGGATTCCAAGACTGCTCTGTGAACATGATCGCCATACATTCCCTTACCGCCGAAATCCGGAAGAAGAGCCGGGTGAATATTTATTATTCTATCGGGAAACCTCTTCACGATCAGTTCAGGCATCTTTAGGAGAAAACCAGCCAATACGAGTAATCCAACCTCTCGTTTTTGAAGGTTTTCAATCAATAACTCACTCGATAAATCAAACTCCTTTTTCGGAAAATAAAGCGATTCAACCTCATGGCGATCAGCCACATCAAAAACCCCTGCTTCCTTTCGATTACAGACCACCAAGTCTACTTTAATCGTTGCAGAACTCTTGAAATATTCAATTATTTTCTCCGCATTCGTCCCATTACCTGAAGCAAAAATGGCAATCTTAAACATTCTCTAAATTTATTGGCCAAATCTAAATGATGACAACTAATTCACCTAACTCTCATCAAGACGAGAAATCATATTCTTTTATAGAATATAGATACAACAAGTTGATTGAAAATGAGATGATCAATAATTCCATACTGTTCAGGGACACGATGAGCAAGAGACGTAGCATAAGAGAATTTAGCTCTGAGCCTGTTCCCCTTGAAGTCGTCGAAAACGCAATTAGAACTGCATGTACCTCACCTTCAGGAGCAAATAAACAACCTTGGCATTTTTGTTTGGTTTCAAATCAAGAAATAAAGTCGCAAATTCGAAAAAAGGCTGAAGAGGAGGAGCTACGCAGCTACACAGAAAGAATGAGCGACCGCTGGCTGGCTGACCTTGAGCCTTTAGGAACAGATCATATAAAGCCTTTTTTGGAAGAAGCGCCTTACTTAATTGTTGTTTTTAAGAAGCCGTATGACTTGGAAGGAGGAAAAAAGGTGCAGAACTATTATGTCAATGAAAGTGTGGGAATTTCGGTGGGTATTTTGATCGCAGCTCTGCAAAATGCAGGACTCGTCACACTAACACACACCCCCAGCCCGATGAACTTTCTTTCGAAAATTCTAAACAGACCGGAAAATGAACGCGCTTATCTATTACTCCCCGTTGGCTATCCAAAAGAAGGGACAAAAGTTCCCGACATTCAAAGAAAGGGAGTTCATGAGGTCTATTCCCATTATTTATAGCTATTTTGTAGTTAAGACCATTATTTATTTATTTGCAGTCCAAATTTTGTAAACCTAAACTGTACTGAAATGTCAGACATTAAGTCAAAAGTATCGAAGATCATCGTTGATAAATTAGGTGTCGACGAATCTGAAGTAACAATGGAAGCCAGCTTTACGAACGACCTCGGCGCCGACTCTTTGGATACGGTGGAGCTAATCATGGAATTCGAAAAGGAGTTCAATATCGCCATCCCTGATGATCAAGCAGAAAAGATCGGTACAGTGGGACAGGCCGTTGAGTATATTGAGTCCAACTCGAACTAACTAAACTACACTTATGGAGCTTCGACGCGTTGTTGTAACAGGCATTGGTGCGCTAACGCCAATTGGAAATACAGCTCCGGAATATAAAAAAGCTCTTTTTGAAGGTGTTAGTGGAGCTGCTCCCATCACCCGTTTTGATGCATCCAAGTTTAAAACTCGCTTTGCCTGTGAGGTAAAGGGGTTTAACGTACAAGACTTTATTGAACGCAAAGAGGCCCGTAAAATGGACCTCTTTGCGCAATTTGGTGCTGTTACTGCAGATCAGGCTTTGGAAGACGCAGGGATTGATGCGGAAAACGTTGATCCGAGACGCATTGGTGTTATATACAGTTCCGGAATAGGCGGGTATAACACGGTAACATCAGAATTGCGGGATTTTTTCAGTGGAGACGGAACCCCCCGATTCAACCCGTTTTTCATTCCCAAGGCAATTATTGATATAGTTCCGGGCCTTATATCTATTAAACATGGGTTTCGAGGGCCGAATTATTCTACGGTTTCAGCATGTGCGTCTTCTACCCATGGAATATTAGATGCAATGATGCTCATCCAAACGGGACGAGCAGATGTCATTGTTTCCGGTGGATCTGAGGCTGTGGTCACCTACGTTGGTCTTGGAGGCTTTAATGCACTGAATGCTTTGAGTAAAAGAAATGAAGCGCCTGAAATCGCATCCAGACCATTCGATCGACAGAGGGATGGCTTTGTTATGGGAGAAGGGGCTGCTTCACTTATTTTGGAAGATCTTGAACATGCCAAAAAGAGAGGGGCCAAAATTTATGCCGAAGTTTTGGGAGGAGGTATGACAGCTGATGCACATCATATGACTGCGCCACACCCTGAAGGTCTTGGGGCAATCGAGGTTATGCAAGCAGCGCTGAAGGACTCCAAAATTAATCCGGAAGATGTAGATTACATTAATGTTCACGGAACCTCAACACCCCTGGGGGATATTGCTGAAATTACAGCTATTAAAAAGGCCTTTGGACAAGAGGCGTACAACCTTTCAATATCATCCACAAAATCAATGACCGGACACCTCTTAGGTGCTGCCGGAGCAATAGAATCATTGGCTTGTATATTCGCTATTCAAGAGGGTGCTATTCCCCCGACGATTAATCACGAAGAAGAAGATCCGGAGATCGATAACAAGCTGGATCTCACTTTAAATCAAACAAAGCAAAAAGACGTAAAAATTGCGCTGAGCAACACATTTGGTTTTGGTGGCCATAATGCCAGTGTAGTCTTCAAAAAATTCGAAGGTTAATAGTTGAAAGTGGGTTTTGTTCTTCAAATATTTAAACTGAAGGGCAAAAGTCACAGAGAAAGGGAACTCTATAAACTCATTCGGAACGTTTTTAGAATCAGCCCATCCAATTTCTCTTTGTATACACAGGCTCTTTGTCACAAATCGGCGGCTAAGAATATTCACAGAGACCCTAATTTGAGCAACGAGCGTCTCGAATTTTTAGGAGACGCCGTGATAGACACGGCTATCGCCGATCTGTTATACCGACGATTTCCCGAAGCTGGTGAAGGGGAGATGACCAAGATGAAAAGCCGAATTGTTAGCAGGGAAAACCTCAATGCTGTTGCTGTGAAAATTGATCTACACGAATTGATTGAAACAGACCAACAAGCTACTTCCAGCCGAGAATCAATTGCGGGGAATGCATTTGAAGCAGTAATCGGGGCACTCTATTTGGATAAGGGCTACGAAAAATCAAGAAAAGCTACCATACGATTTCTTGAGGAACACGCTGACCTTCAAACTAGCGTAAAAAAGGAAAGAGACTTCAAAAGTCGACTTTACGAAGAAGCTCATAAGAAAGACATTGACGTTCTATTCAAAACCAAAGAGGTACAAGCGGAGAAAGGAAGACACAAGTTTCAATCGGATGTTTTCCTCAATGGAAAGCAGGGTGGAAACGGACTCGGATCCTCTAAGAAGAAGGCCGAACAAAGAGCCTCAGAACAGGCGTTAAAAACTATTTCAAGCGCCAGTAATTAATATTTCATAGCTTCGTGTTAAAATGACAAGTACTATGGCCAAAATGACCTTGGAGCTTGAGGAAGATTATTCTTATGAGGTCATTGGTTTGGTTTGTTCATCAAAAAGCCACAGGCTTTGCTGGACCTTGAACAGACTATTGGGAATAGAGTTGAAAAGAGAAAGAGATTTGGAAATTATTGGGCGTGAAAAGACGGCTAGATTTCATTCCTTTTTTTCATTTCTTGATGAAAACTTGTTGTTGAAGTACCGGTTGGTAGAAAATAAACGTGGCGGGAGCTTGTTTCTGCCTGAAGTCGATACAGCGGATTATCTCTTGATTATGGATAAAATTGACGAGTTGAATCCGAACGAATTAATCCCGAAGATTCGAAAATCAAATATTATTCTCCTCTCATTTATGATTGAGTTGGATTCTCTTAAATCGAAACAAAATATTTTGTTGGCAGCGTAATGGATAAAAGAACGAAAATAGTAGCGACCCTCGGTCCTGCCTCTAATTCCGTAGAAACGATTTCGGCGATGATCAAACAGGGTTTGGACGTGTGTAGAATAAATTTCTCACACGGAAGCCATGAGGATCACGAAAAAACAATTCTGAATATCAGAAAAGCGGATGAGAAATTAGGAACGCATACAGCAATATTGGCGGATCTTCAGGGTCCAAAGCTAAGAGTAGGCGAGTTTGAGGGTGAAGGACTGCAATTGAATGACGGCCAAGAACTGGTTTTTACTACAAAGCCAGGGGATGACAAAAAGATTTTTATTACCTATCCTCAGTTTGCCAAGGATGTAAAAGTGGGTGAGAGAATTCTTTTGGATGATGGAAAACTCATATTGGAAACCGCTTCGAGTGATGGAAAAAGTGATGTGAAGGCGATTGTCAAACACGGAGGACTTTTGAAAAGTAAGAAAGGAGTAAACCTTCCAAATACGAGAATTTCACTTCCGTGTCTCACAGAGAAAGACCTTAGTGATTTGGAGTTTGTACTAAATCTCGACGTTGATTGGATCGGGCTCTCATTTGTTCGTTCGGCCCGGGATATCATTGAACTCAAACACATTATTAGGACAAAGGAAAAACACGCTAGGGTGGTTGCGAAAATCGAGAAGCCCGAGGCGATAGAAGATATCGACGACATCATAAGAGAAACAGACGCGGTAATGGTAGCCAGAGGAGAAGTGGGAGTGGAAATACCACTACAGAATGTACGCATGGTTC
>CAZWQX010000178.1:0-6499 GCA_964635965.1 uncultured Cryomorphaceae bacterium | reverse complement strand
TTCGATCCTAGCTTCGGTCGATAACCATGCTGTAGTGCTTGTACTGATCGATGATTTTTTTCACGTACATAACTGGTTCTTCACCCCTGCAATAACCGTGTTTAACCACCTCTGACGTGTAGTATTCTTTTCTGCTCTTCAGTAGAATACACTCGGCAACGTTGTTCTCCCAAATCATAGGATCGTAACCAAGATTTGCTGCAAGGTGAGTAGCGTCTATTACGTGGCCAAGTCCTACGTTGTATGAAGCAAGTGTGAAATGGATTCGATTTTCTGGATCGGGAATTCGCTCTTGCCAGAAGTTTTCGAGTCGACTGAGATGAAGAATAGCCCCGCGAATATGCTCTCTGGGAGCCGAACTCTGATCTACGCCATACATTTTTGCCGTTTCGGGCATGAATTGCATAAGACCAAAGGCACCTGCCCAAGACCGTGCGTCTTCCTGAAACTTACTTTCTTGATACATCTGGGCAGCCAGTAGTCGCCAATCCCAGTCAATGATTTCACTGTACTCTCTTAGAAGGTCGTCATAATGACTGATTCTATTTCCGTTTAGAGACGAAAACTCTCCGTTATATTCCTTCCATTTCTCTTTTGGAGCCTTGAAGTATTTCTTGTAGAGATATGCGTGAACAGAGTTTCTTCTGTCTACGCTGAACCATTCATCTACCGCACTTAAAAGTTCGGGACTGGATTTTCGCACTGCCCATCCTATTCTCCTCGGAAAACTTAGCTGGACCGACACATCCAAATTTGAATAATAGGTTGCATTCAGGTTGGCCAGGTTATCATCAGCCACGGTAAAATCAATTTCTCCTTTAGCAACTTTCTCTATCAAACTTTCAGGATCGACATAGGTAGGTGCCTTTACAATCTCAAAATCAATTCCGGATTCTTCTTGCAAATTCAGCAGCCTCTCGTAGGCAGGGGAATTCTCAGTTACGAATACTTTTTTACCTGCTAATTCCAATGGTTTTAACACTAAATGTTTGGAAATAGCATTTGGTCCCATTTTGTGATGTTCCTCAGGTAGTCTTTGAATCAATACCAGTTTTGTGAAGTTGTATGGTTCACTAAATGACGCTTTCTTCTGGCGATCAGCCGTGATCGCGAGATTACAAGCGATAATATCACCCTTTCCTAATTCCAAAAGATCGAACATTGTATTGACGTCATCGATAATTCGAATTTCTAACTCAACATCAATGCTCTTAGCGAATCGTTCAAGTAGCTCGTATTCGAATCCCATTGCATGTCCGCGATAAATAAAATAAGATGTGGATCCGTTGAGAGTGAGGGCTGTAATTTTCCCCTTCCGCTTGATCTCTGTAAGATCAACGGTCAATGGTTCCGCTACAGAAAGGACCTCTGGTGGAGCCATTAACTCAGGTGTTTCCTCTCTTTTATCACATCCAATCAAGGATAGAATAATTACGAGAATGAAGAACCTGCTGATATGGGTGCAATGCTTCAGCATGCTCGGTTGGCTTTTATCGCTCAAACCAACCTCACTATACGGAACCGAACCTCACAGGTTTCATTCTTGAATTTTGTTCCACTCTTTTCTGGCAGCTTCTTCTAGTTGAGGAAAGAATTCTGCAAAGTCTTCTCTAAGTTCTTTTTCGTGCCTTTCCAGTGCAGGAACCGAACGGTCCATACCTGAGTGAAAAGAAGCCCTCGACGAAAGTCCCGTTAAGGCCCTGTCTATTCCCTCCATGGTTGAATAGCCCTTTAACCAATCTTGGGTAGACATATAATGGAAAGTCCTTTTCGCCCTTTCGTTAAAGACTGTCTGATTTTTCCCTAAAACGGCGTAAACGAATTCGGTGAAGCGACCTAAGGTTTCAGAGTGGTATGATTCCCATTCCGAAGCCAATAAATGGTCGTAAAAAACATCCTGTACTACCGCTGCATATTTCCCGAAATAAGAGTAAAGTCTAGATCTTGATTTCAGTGGAATAGGATGACTATCGGTGAATGTATCAATGAAACGATGTAGCAAGATTCCTTCGCGAACGGATTTTGCATAGGATTCCAGTTCGCGACCGCGTACCGTATCTGCAATGAAGTTGCCAACCATTATAGGTTCGCTCTCAAAGGACAAATATTGATGGGCCAAAAAATTCAATTTCAAACCTTTCTATTTAGCGAAGGAAATCATTTAAAATGGTTCCATCTGCTATCTTAGCCACATGAGCGACGAAAAAGCGCTTTATTGGTTATCACAGGTAATCGGATGGTTCGGATTTATCGTTCTTATCCTTTTTCAGAACCTAGTGGTTGGAAACGTCGAAATTGGTATTGTTAAGGTACTGATAACGAATTTTCTCTTGGGAATAGGCCTCTCTCATCTGATGAGATATGTAATTATCCGATTCGATTTTCTCAGGATGAAGATATATCGCCTTCTTCCTCGAGTAATTTTTCTTTCCATAATAACAGGAATAAGTGCTGCGCTGATTTACGGCTTGATTTCAGACATATTCTTTCAAGACATTGAAGATCTTCTGGAATGGCCGTATGAGATCATAGTTGAGCTGATTATGCCTTTCATTACTATATTCCTAATCTGGAATATATTGTATTTCGCTGCAATCTATCTGAAAAACTACGAAAGAGAAGAGGTTAAGAATTTAAGGCTTACGGCTTCAATGAATGAGGTTGAACTTAATAATCTCAGGTCTCAGATGAATCCTCATTTTATATTTAATGCGCTGAACAGTATTAGGGCTTTGGTAGATGAAAATCCTGTTCTGGCTAAAAAGAGCATTACGCAAATGAGCCATATATTGCGCAACAGCCTTTCATCTGGCCGGAAGAAATTTGTTACGGTATCAGAGGAAATGAGTGTGGTGAAGGATTATTTGGAGCTTGAAAAGATCAGATACGAAGAAAGGCTAAGATTTTCATTAAGGGTGTCAGGAGCGGTCGAGAACTTTCAAATTCCTCCTCTTTTAATTCAAACGCTTGTAGAGAATGCCATTAAGCATGGAATTTCACATTTGCCTGAAGGGGGAGAAATTTCTGTAAAAGTTGGATCTGATAGTGCTTCTTATCTTTTAATTAAGGTCTCCAATTCAGGTAAACTGGATTTGCGAAATAGAAATGGTCACGATAGCACAGGAGTGGGATTGGAAAACTCAAAAAGAAGACTAAAGCTGTTGTATGGAGGTGAAGCCGAACTTAATATCTATGGAGAAGGGGAGCTGGTAGTCTGTGATGTAAGAATTCCTTTAACAAGTCAAAAAGAAAACCATGAGAGTAGCATTAATTGATGATGAACGTTTAGCTCGAAAAGAACTGACAGGACTTCTGGAAAAGTTCGATGATATTGAAATTGTTGGAGAAGCCCAAAATGTTGATGAAGCCATAGGCTTGCTGAGTGAAACGGAGGTCGACCTCATGTTTCTCGATATTCAAATGCCGGGAAAGACTGGTTTTGAGCTTCTGGAGGAGTTGGATAAAGCACCTGAAGTGATTTTTGTGACGGCTTATGACGATTTCGCAATTAGCGCATTTGAGGTTAACGCACTTGATTATCTCTTGAAACCTGTTGATGAAAAACGACTCGAAGAAGCCCTTTCTCGCGTTCGTTTGCGAATTGAACAAAATGGAGCCAGTGTTGAAGAAGAGCAAGAGAACGATTCGCCGCTGACTCCTGACGATCAGATCTTCTTAAAAGACGGTGACAAGTGTTGGTTTGTGACTCTGAAGGACGTACGGATGTTCGAATCAGAAGGGAATTACGTGAGAGTATATTTCGGTTCGAGTAAGCCCCTCATCTTGAAAAGTCTGAACAACCTCGAAAAAAGATTGGATGAAAAAGACTTCTTCCGAATTAACAGGAAATTTATCGTGAATCTCAAAGAAGTAATTCATATAGAACCTTGGTTTAACGGAGGACTTCAAATCAAATTAAAAACAGGTGAACAGCTCGAGGTTTCAAGAAGACAATCTGCCAGATTCAAAGATCTCTTAAGTCTCTGATCTTTGATTTTCACCGTTATTAGTCAATAACGATACTCTAGTCTCCTGAAGAACTTAATTAGTCTGCCATTATCCGTTGTTGGTAGAATTTATCTTGACAATTAGGTCAAAAACTCGAACCTTAGTAAAGGAATTGAGTACTACTTATTAGAATCGAAACAGAGTTTTTGATGGAACCATTTACAAGACGACCGACAAAAACAACACCATACGTGCATTTAGATGCCATGAAGGGAATTTTTGTGCTTTCCGGTAGGTCAATTCCCATCGATGCTGAGGTTTTTTACAGACCCATTCTAGCGAAAATAGACGAACTGAGTTTGGAATCTCCTGAAAAGATCGAATTCTGTTTCCGTTTTGATTTCTTCAATATCGCTTCATCAAAACGAATACTGTTCATTCTTTACAAACTAGCGGATTTACAAAAATCAGGTACGCAAGTCTTGGTGAGATGGATGTATGAGCGTTTCGACGAAGACATGCTTGAAATAGGTCAAGACTACAACTTGATGATCGATGAGGTCAACTTTCTTTTCGAGGAATACGATTCTCTCGAGAACAAAAAGAAAGCCGCAGTCAAGCTGTCTTAAATTATCCTTCTTGTTCTTATCTTCGCGCTCTCTCTATGCGCATTGTTAAGGAAATTCCCCATCCACGTTTTAAGATCACAGTCTTTTCTTGGAATAATAAGTACATCATCAAGATTGAGGATGCACATTTAGAACAGACTTATAAAATCGATGAAAAAGAGATATCGGGTCTTGATGAAATTGATGGAATGATCACCGAAGAATTCTTGATAAAATGCCTCAAAAGATTTGCCGATATGGGCAAGGATTTTGCTGAAACCTGGAGAAACCGATATTCAAATCTAAAAGGATAAAAATCTGATGAAATCCCGGACATATTTCCTACTACTATTCACATTGATTTTAGCTGCTTGTTCTGAAGAAAGAGCCGTTGAAGAAGCTAACGATAAGCCTTCTTTGGAGGCAGACACAACCGAGATTAATCTGCCAGGGTTAAAAATTGCTTTCATCTATGGCGATACAATAAATAAGAACTATTCCTTTTTGATCGATGCTGAAGAAGAGCTTCAGAAAGAGCAAAAAGTAATTGAAGACCGGATCAATCGAAAACTTCGAAAAGCAGAAAAAAGAGCCATGGAGTTGCAACAACAAGCTGCAACAATGACGCAAATACAAGTTCAGGAAGCACAATTGGAGTTACAAAACCTTGATATAGAAATCCAGCAGTTTCAAGAGAAGCTCGCGAGTGAATTCAGAAAGAGAGAAATTGAGCTACAACAAGAGTATACAGAACGTATCAATGAGATGCTCGAAGAGTATAATTCAGATGATACATATGATATGATCTTGAATTTCCAGCAAGGAGGAAATCTTTTGTGGATTAACGATGCGTATGATATCACGAGCGAGGTGCTTCAAAAATTGAATGAGGAATATGAGCGTGATATTAACGCCGATATGGAAGAACCCAAAAAGAATTGATGTACCGAATTGCACAGCAAAAAAAAGAGGAGAACATAGCAGAGTATCTCCTTTTTTTATGGCAGATGGAAGACCTTTTACGAGGCGTTGAATTCGATCCTGATCGATTGGAATCAGAAATCTTGATTGGCCTTTCTGATGAGGTTGAGCGTCAAAAAACTCGCGCTTGGCTGTTAAAAATGGCTCAAGAGATGAAGAGGGATAAGCTCGATGTTAGTGGGCATCATTATGAGACATACGAAGTTTTAAACGAACTTACGCTACTTCAACAAACGCTTGAGAACGTAACTCGATCGGTTCCTTTCCTTAAAGCTTACGAGAAAGCTAAGGCGGTTTTGGAGGAATTTCGTTCAAAAGGAGAGAACATTCCCAAGAGCGATATAGAAACCGCTCTTACAGCTCTTTATGGAGTGTTGACCCTCCGTCTGGCGAAAAAAGAAGTGTCTGAAGAAACATCATTGGCCATGCTCGCCATTTCGGCTTATGTGAGGGAGCTCACCAAAGCTTATCACTTGATGAAGGCTGGTAAACCTTTCTAGCTTAAGTACTTAAAATTTTCGTTTTTCTCGATTGTAAGTAGGGTTTCGTAAATCAAGCTGATTACATTTTCGACATCATCCTTGTGAACCATTTCAACCGTCGTGTGCATATATCGAAGCGGCAAAGAGATGAGTGCACTTGCTACCCCTTTTCCTGAGTAAGCAAAAGCATCTGTATCGGTGCCCGTACTTCTGCTTGCAGCAGCTCGTTGAAAAGGTATTTTTTTCGTTTCAGCTGCGCTGATAATCTTCTTCAACAAGTTATTCTGTACGGCTGGACCGTAAGTAAGAACAGGCCCTTTACCTGAGAATAAATCTCCCTGTTCAATCTTGTTGATCATTGGTGTTTGGGTATCGTGGCATACATCAGTAACTATGGCTACGTCGGGTTCAAGTGTACGACTAATCATTTCAGCACCGCGAAGTCCAATTTCTTCCTGTACAGAATTCACCACATATAAG
>CAZWQX010000177.1:0-6550 GCA_964635965.1 uncultured Cryomorphaceae bacterium | reverse complement strand
GAAATCTGGTCATACTAACTGTTTTTCTGAGCATTGGTACGAATATTCGTGCCAAAAGTTAGATCAAATATCAACTTTTTCGAATCGATTATCTACCGATTTTGCCCTCTTTAATGTTAGCAAGTACTTCTTTGTCTTCGAATTCCTTAGCTAAGCCTTCCAATGTAGACATGGGTACATTAAACAGATCCATAACCAAGAGGCCATCCAAAGCATTATTGAAATCGGGATCAACGTTAAATGCGATAATCTTTGCGTTTTGTCCCAGATACTTCTTGAGTAAAGCAGGCAAGCGGAATTTTCCCAATTCTATATCCTCAATAACCCTGTCTAATTTCTTCAAGTCTTCTCCCGTGTATCGGTCTACCAGGGCGAGATCGGGATCATTGATATCCTGATCAGGAATAAACTCTTTTCGCGGAATAACCATTGATGCCAGTTCCCTATCGAAATGATTTTCACGAATATGTTTGATGATCAATGACTTGGAAAGCTCCGAAAACTCACCGCTGATTGAAACAGGACCAATTAAATAGCGGTATTCGGGATTCTTTAGGATGTAATACAAAATTCCTTTCCAAAGCAGAAAAAGAGATAGAGGCTTCAGTTGGTATTCGCTTGTTATAAATGATCTTCCCAGCTCAATACTCTGTTCCAAAATTCCCAGAAATCTTCTTTTTAACTTAAACAATGAATTCAGATAAAAGCCTGTTTTGCCAAAACGATCAATTATTTCCTTACCCATTCCCAATCTGTAGGCTCCCACCAATGCGTTTTCCTCCACGTCCCAGATGAACAGGTGCCTGTAATACAGATCGTATTCATCAAGGTCAATATTTTTTCCTGTTCCTTCCCCAACCTCACGAAAAGTAATTTCTCTGAGTCTTCCTATTTCATATAGCACATTTGGAGAGCGCTCTGAAGTAGTCCAAAGAACTTGATATCGACCATTTTCATAGAGCAAGAAACCTGATTCACGCAAATAACTGATTTCTTCATTGAGAAGTTTTATATCCCGTTGTTCTACAATTTCCCTATATCCCTTCTTGCTTCTATTTGGACGAAAGAAGTGTTTAACATTAATGGGTTTTCCAAGTAGATAAGTACGAATTCTCAAATACCTACCGTATTCGTATGGATTGGGAAACTCATCCTGATCTTTAATCGATATGGGCTTGCCGATGCGAATGGTAATCAAGCGATCCTGGCTCTTTAACAAGTTCTCTTGGACGAAAGAAGATCGAATGGATGGGCTAAGGGATTGTAAAAGATGAAATAAGAGGGCGTTTCTACCTGAAATATAAAATGGTACCACAGGTACGCGTGATTCTTTTACGAATTCAACATATTCTTGCCTCCACCTCTTATCACGAATAGATTTTGAACGAAGATTGTAAATGCTCACCTCGCCGGCCGGAAATAAACATATCGGTTTGCCTGCCTCAAGATGTTTACGAGCTTTCTCCGAGAGGGACATATTAGGGTTGTTAATGACCTCGGATTCGTTTAACGAACCTTGGAAGAAGAAATGATTAAGGCTCCTGACCTCACTCAATTGAAATTCAGCCAGTATTTTCAGATCAGGTCTTAATGCAGCAACAACCTTAAGCACAATCAGTCCATCCAGGCCTCCTAATGGATGGTTTGAAACCAGTATAAAAGCTCCTTCCTTTGGAATTGAACCCAGCTCAGGTTCAAAGATTTTGAGGTCAATATCGAGCTCCTTGAAGACTGCGTTAATAAACTCATCATCGGTTGAATCAGCATATTTTCTGTGCAGATCATTAATCCGATGAATTCTTAATATACCTGACAACAGGCGCGAGAGGCCCGCAACACGGGTTTTATCGAAGTGTCTGTTGTCGGAAGAATCCTGGCCAAATGAAAAAAGATCGAGCATTTAAGAACGCTTGTATTCTTATACAAATTAAGAAATTCCAATTTCTAAAACGGAAAGAGAGAAATGCTATTTACAAGGATCTAGCTGCAAAAAGACATCTTCTGGTCAAAACCTTATAGGAGTGGTTGCAAGTCAAATTTACTAAGTCGACTGTATAGATTCCCACTAAACGAAGCAGAGTCGATCATAAATTCAGCGAATAGCTCTTCTTTATACCAATTACGATCTCTCGTTTTTTTCACGATTTCGGCATGAACAGTATCTCGATAGGCGGCATCTACAAGCGCCTTTCGGTTAGTCCAAATGCTAAAAGTAGCTTGCATGAAAATTGGATATTCTCCAATACCCACTTGGTGAACGGCATCTGTCGATTGCATGAATCTTGATACTTTGGGGACATTCCACCAGAATTCGACCAATCTTGAAGTACGAATGGTTGCTCTGGTAATCACAGCAATTGGCTGGTTTTGATTCATGGCATTTCGCTCATATTCGAAGGTTGAATCTCCCCCCCATTTTCCATGACCGTTCACCGGATTAAGCAAGGTCACAAGATGTTGATTTGAGGCAGTTAGATACCAGTTGAATAGTGAATTCGAGTTTATAAACGCCATTACACTTTTTTCCGAATCGAAGAAAAAGAGCAGTGCATAACGCTTAAAATCGGGAATGACACTAAAGCCATTTCCACTCCCTGTGCCCATCATTTTCGTCGTCAAAAGCCCTTTGGATTCAAACACAGCTCCACCTCTGCCAATATTTTTAAAGGCTTCGTAAGAATTGCCAAATCCATCAAAACAGAATTCAGCATAAAGAAGCTTTTTGACTTTGCTCATCTATTGAGTATTGGGCTTTTTGACATGGTTATCTGCAAGGCAGAAGAAATGGCAAAAAAACAACGAAAAGAACAATCGCCCACAAATTCTGTTCTAAACATACCTAATCACCAAATTACCATGATCAGATTTTTTCCCGATGAAGAGTGGAAGACCATTCTTTTTGATGAAAGGGCGCTTCGACTCAATTACGCGATTTCAAGTTACGGCAGGATTGTTAGCTATGACGTCAATCCCGAAGAAGGCAGGTTATTAAAAGGTGGAACTCTGGGAGGTTATCCAACCTTTGTTTGCAGACCTTTTGGGAAATCGAAAACCTTCTATGTCCACAAACTGGTTGCTCAGCATTTCATGCCCGAAAGGCAAGAAGCCGAGACTTTTGTAATTCATTTGGATTACAACAAGAAAAACAACCACATTAAGAACCTTAAATGGGCGAACAAGGAGGAAGTTGAGAGTCACCAACAGAACAGTCCGTTTGTTTTGAGGAGCAGAGAGGAAAGAAAATTTAAAAGACCTCAGAAGGGCCACAAACTCACTTCGACGGATGTGATGCGCATCAAAAAGAAGATTTTCGATCCCAATAGAAAAACAAGAATGAAAATCATCGCCAAGCAGTTCGGAATAAGTGAAATGCAGCTTTACCGAATTAAATCCGGCGAGAATTGGTCTCACATTCGTCCTTGAGCAGGAACAAGACTACTTCGTTAAGGATACTGTCTTTAATGATTGGTTAACGTCAATTTTAATTCCTCGAACTCCCGCAGCTTCAGCGGCTTCAAGATCTCGCCATTTGTCACCAATCATTACAGATTGTTCGGGATCTATATTGTACATGGCAATTGCTTTTTCAACCATTCCCGAATTAGGTTTCCGGCATAAGCAGTGGCCAATGGCGTCGTGGTGAGGACAAAAAAATGTGTCGACGAAGTTTACTCCTCCATCAACAAATTTTTCGCGCATGTAGTCGTTGATCTCATAAAAGTCCTCCAAGGTATAGCGCTCTTTTGCAATTCCACCTTGGTTGGTTATGACGATGATACAATACCCATCGTTTGACCATTTGGCAAGGGTTTCTATTACGTCGGGAAGAATAACAAATTCGCTCAAAGAGGTGGTGTAATCTCCCGGGTCATGGTTGACAACACCATCTCGATCCAAGAACACGGCTTTTTTCATTTCAACTGGGAAGATATGTGTCAAAGGTATTATCAGAATAAAATATCACAACTCTCACGGGTTCTTTTTCTACCATATCCGACTTCTTCACCTTGGGGCTCGGATGCTCTAATTCCGATGGTTTGGTAAATTCTGATTCAATTATTTCTCCCTTTTCAGAATTTCCTGGTTCATTACGGGGAGATTCTCCTGTTATTAACCATGCTGCATCCACTCTCGGAAACTCCTTCAAAACGCGTACGAGAAAATCCATCGATGGACGATTTCTTCCATTCAGGATATGGGATACACCCGAACGCTGAACTCCTACCTTATCAGCGAAAGATGAAGGTGTGAGATTATTCACTTTGATGATAGTCCTTAATCGATCAGGAAACTCCATTTTACATTTGTATACATTTATAATCCCTTTTTGGCGTTAGTCCTTTCCGCTCGGGTTGAAAATAGAACATTCTATCTCTTTTCACACTTGATTTGATAGCATTTATCTTTCTTATTTACAATACTATAAGACATTAGACTAAATACCAATTATCGGGTTAACAACTGTATACAATACTACAAAAAGCAGTGAATTTTCATGAATACATATGTACATTTTCTAGTGTAATTGATTACATATGTAACTCTCAACATTTAGCGGGTTTGACTGTTTTTAAGGTATCTTGGACATCAAAGAAGCCAAATCTTACTTGCACCGGTATCTCCAACCCTACTTTGATCATAAGAGGTATGAAGAGATTCATGAATTGCACTTTGAAAGGAAAACTACTTTCGGGAGCTCAGTTTTCATTGTATCCGTATCAGGAACAAACGAAATGGCTTATGTCAAGGTCTTTGCCGGAATAAGACACAACTTGGTTGAACGAACCTTGGTAAACGGATTTGGCATGTCAGAATATTTCAAGAATCACAGCTACACCTTGCTTCCTTCTTGGAAAGAAATAGATCCGGATAATACAGTAAGCTCGTTGCCATGCAGACAGATTTCTGATATAAAGGTTGCAGGTGATATGGCAATAGAATTCATGGACCGTAAGGGATTTGACTTTTTGAATCATTACAAAAGCCTAAAAGCGTTGGATCATGTCTTCAATGATCTTCCCAAGGTGTCGGCAAAATGGACCAAACATAGTTACCTGCGCTGTTTTCGGGCGATGACTATTGCAAAACTGATGGACAGGCAAGATTATGACAGACTTTTTCAAATGCACCGCCAATACCTGGAGAAGAGGGGGTTTGGAGGAGCAATTATTAATCGTTTCGATACTACCTTTGCCAGACTAAAGCGGTTTTCTCTGAATTAATGAATTCGAAATCTCAAGCAAAAGAAGTAATCAATCCAATTGATCCTGACAAGATTACTGATAGTCCGGGCCTAATCCCCTATCCCCATACTATCGGAAGTCCGGCTTTTGCCCCCACCGAAAAAGGCATCATTAAGAGCAGGTCAATGCAGGCCATGGAGGAGCAAAGCAATATGCAGCTCAACCAAATTCAAGAGCAAATCCAACTACTTGCTAAACAAGCTGAAAGGCTAAAAAACAGAGTTGAAGTATCTAAGGCCGTTTATGCTGCTGACATGAATTTTGAACCCGTGGTTGGAAAAGAGTATCACCTCTACGCCCGAGAAGAAGGAGAATTTGTTATGTCGATGATTGCACCGGAAGAATGGGGTAAAAAAACAGCATTCAAACACTTCGTGGCATCTGTTAAACTACTTTCCGATAGAACATGGGAAGTTACCAGAGATGAGCTCTAGAAGTCTCTTCTTTTTAGTATCCAAAAGATAAAAGCAGTAAAGACAACTCCCCAACCGAGAGCTCGGGCTAAATCAGCTACAGCGATGAAGTCTTGCGTATACAATAATATATACTTCGAAAAGGGTATTCGTATGAGGGAGGATACGGTATCGAGCGGCAAAACAGGCCCCAAATCAGGAAGCTGATATTTGAGAATGGCAGCACCAATGGGTTCAAGTACTACCGAATACAACAAGAGCAGAACGATCGTAATACCCGACTTTCTAATTAGAAGTACAAGAAGAATCGAGAACAAAAAGAAAATAAACAGTTGGAGGGCATGACCAAATAAGAACTCCATCGATTCCCAAATTCTCGAAATGGGTGCTTCAGATCCGATTAATCCCAACAACAAACCCAAAATGAAGAGAAACAAAGCGGAACAAACAGCAAGGAAAGCTGCGAAGCTCAATTTGGAAAGAAAAAACTCCGTTCTCGACATCCCGTCAATGATATTCTGACGATGCGTTTTAAAGGAAAACTCATTGCTGACTGAGATGATGAGGAGGAATGCAGGGAAAACCGAAAAATAGGATGCCAAATAAGCAAGGTTATGCCAAATATCTTCCCAATCATAAATGGGAAATATCGATGGATTGATACCTCGGTAATCTACCCCTTGCTCAGTAAGGTAATCCAGAAAACTACCCGCTCCAATTGCAACAGCGGCAATAGCAACAAAGTAAAGTCCCAGCAGGATCCAAAGGGCTCTGTTCGACTTGAGTTTTAGAAATTCAATTTTTACGAGCCTAAGCATCTGCACTTGTTTTAAGAATTTCCAGAAAACGCTGCTCCAGACTTGTTGTTTGCGGAGTCAAATTCGAGAGTGTGAC
>CAZWQX010000176.1:0-6564 GCA_964635965.1 uncultured Cryomorphaceae bacterium | reverse complement strand
GCGAAGGAAGAGATTCAAGAAATTGTAGACTTTCTAAAAAATCCAAAGCGCTATACTCAGCTCGGTGCAAAGATTCCTAAAGGGGCTTTACTCGTAGGCCCTCCAGGTACCGGTAAAACATTGTTGGCGAAAGCCGTCGCCGGAGAAGCGCAAGTACCCTTCTTTTCGTTATCGGGGTCTGATTTCGTGGAAATGTTTGTGGGTGTTGGAGCTAGCCGTGTTCGCGACTTGTTTAAGCAAGCCAAAGAAAAAGCACCTGCCATTGTTTTCATTGATGAAATTGATGCCATTGGACGTGCCAGAGGTAGGAGCGCGAGCATGGGAGCCAACGATGAACGAGAAAACACGTTAAATCAACTCCTTACCGAAATGGACGGATTTGGCACCAATAGTGGGGTTATCATTCTTGCGGCTACTAACCGCGCTGATGTTCTCGATAGAGCATTAATGAGAGCGGGACGTTTCGATCGTCAGATCTACGTGGATATGCCTGACCTGAATGAACGAAAAGAAATTTTTGCCGTTCACCTCAAGCCAATTAAAGTTGAAAAATCCATTGACATAGACTTCTTGGCAAAACAGACTCCTGGTTTCAGCGGAGCAGATATCGCGAATATTTGTAACGAGGCAGCGCTAATCGCAGCTCGTAAGAAAAATACAGAAGTAGCTAAGCAAGATTTTCTTGACGCTGTCGACCGTATTATTGGTGGGCTCGAAAAGAAGAACAAAATCATTACCAAGAAAGAAAAAGAAGTGATTGCCTTCCATGAAGCCGGTCACGCGACCGTTTCGTGGTTGTTGGAGCACGCCTCACCATTGGTGAAAGTAACAATTGTTCCTCGAGGTCAATCCCTTGGAGCTGCATGGTACTTACCCGAAGAAAGGCAACTGAACACAACAAACCAGATTTTGGATGAAATGTGCGCTGCCTTGGGAGGAAGAGCTGCCGAGCAAATCATCTTTAACGAGATCAGTACCGGCGCTCTAAGTGACTTGGAAAAAGTCACAAAGCAAGCATATGCCATGGTATCCGTTTACGGGTTGAATGAAGAAGTAGGAAACGTCAGTTTCTACGACTCGACGGGATCAAATGAATACAATTTCCAGAAACCGTATAGCGAAAAAACTGCTGAATTAATGGACTCTGAGGTCAAGAAGATTGTCGAATCCCAGTACCAAAGAGCTCAGCAAATTCTATCGGAAAACCGGGAAAAGTTGAGGCAATTAGCAAATCAACTTTTAGAGAAAGAGGTAATCTTCAAGGAAGACCTCGTTAAGATCTTCGGAAAACGCCCTTTTGAAAAAGAAGAACACTTGATTCCTGAAAAAACCAGCGATAGCCCTGAGAAAAAGGAAGAAACAGAAGTAAATGGCGAGGTCAAAGAAGAAAAACCTGAACCGGTAAAACCCGTTGAAAACGGAGCAAGTGAGGAGTCAACTGTCTCGGCAGAAGACTCAAATGAGGAAAATCTCCCGAAAAAGGAGTAGCTTTCCTTTGTGAATTGGGTTAAGGTTTATACTTCCGTAAATCTTCAACACGTTGAGCTCCTAAAGCATATTCTGGGAGAGCAAGGGATTGGCGCAATTGTCATGAACAAGCAAGATTCTTTTTATGTAACTATTGGCGAGATTCACTTGATGGTGAAAGGGGATGATTTCATCCGCGCCAGGAAGATTATAAGCGAAACAGACCTGTGAAAGAGTTACCGCTGCGAATTCTAACAGGACTGGTATTCCTGGTGATTGTAATCGGGGGAATTTGGCTTAATCCTTATACTCTTGCTTCGTTATTTTATGTGGTTGGGGTATTGGGAATGCTAGAATACTACAGCCTCGCCAAAATTGGTGGGATTCATCCACAAACTACCTTAGGTGTCATAACCGGTACTGCGCTATATGTGACGATAGAACTGGTGAAGCTTCAAGTTGCAGGGATTCGAATTCTCTCTTTGAGCATCCCATTCTTCATAGCCATTTTCATCTATGAGCTTTACCGCAAAAGGCCGGATCCTTTTACGAATATTGCTCATACCATCATTAGCATTATCTATGTAATGGCTCCTTTGGCACTGCTCAATGTATTTACTTTCGAAGAAATCATCGTTGAGTATAAACCAGGCGTGGTTCTTGGTTTCTTCGTTATGCTTTGGCTAAATGATACCGGTGCTTTCGTTTTTGGTAAGCTATTGGGCAGAACTAAATTATTTCCTAGAATTTCCCCCAATAAAACATGGGAAGGAACCATTGGAGGAGGACTTGCTGCCCTCACAGGAGCGGTTTTCATTGCTAGTTACACCAATGAAATCTCATTGCTCAATTGGATTGTTTTGGCAGTGATCATTGTGGTATCTGCATCATTTGGCGACTTGGTTGAATCATTGCTAAAACGTAGTCTCAAGGTCAAGGATTCAAGCAACATCCTTCCCGGACATGGAGGAATTTTAGATCGCTTCGACGGTGTCTTGCTTGCCAGCCCAATTGCATTTACATACCTCATGCTTTTTGTACATTCGAAGCCATGAAATTTCACCGCGAAGGGACCAAAATAATCACCTCAACCATTTTGATTTTAGCGATCATCAACGCGCTGGTCTATTTCCTCATAGAACCTGCTGCTTTGAGCATATCGCTTGTATTAAGCGCGATATTACTCATTTTGGTGATGCAGTTCTTTCGGGTTCCGAAGAGAATTCCGACAACAGGTGACGATTTGATCGTTTGCCCGGCAGATGGAAAGGTAGTGGTGATTGAAGAAACGGAAGAAACCGAATACCTCAAGACAAAGTGCATCCAGATCAGCATTTTCATGTCACCATTAAATGTGCATGTAAATTGGTTTCCCATAGGTGGAATTGTGAGCTATTTTAAATACCACCCCGGAAAGTACTTAGTGGCATGGCATCCCAAATCAAGTACGGAAAATGAAAGAACAACGGTCGCCGTTAAGCATTCAAGCGGAAGAGAAATACTTTTTCGGCAGATTGCGGGTGCCGTAGCCAGAAGAATTATCTGCTATGCAAAACGCGATGCTCAAGTGACCCAGGCGACCGAATTTGGATTCATCAAATTCGGATCAAGGGTAGACGTTTTCATTCCAATAGGCTCTGAAATACGAGTGGTGAAAGATCAGGTGGTGAAAGGCACTCAAACTGTTCTTGCTGTACTTCCTAAAGCAGAGATTTAAGCTCGATCAAGTCATTGACCTCGTGTAGAATATCCTCATCGTGATCATCTCTAGATGGGTTGAAGTAAACGTGATCCATCATCACATTTTTGGCACCGGCTATATCTGTTCGCAGATCGTCACCAATCATGATCGTATCTCCTATGCTCCCCTTCGTTTCTGAAAGCGCGTAATCGAAGGCCAGCGGATCAGGTTTTCTTGCGCCAGCTTGCTCACTGGTAATTACCTTCGAGAAATAAGGAGCTAAGCCTGATTTATCCAACTTAATGTTCTGCACTTCCTCGAATCCGTTAGTCAGAATATGTAGTTCATATCTCCCCGCCAGATAATCGAGAATTTCCATGCAGTTCGGTAAAACTGCCGTTTTATGCGGACTGATATCAATATAGGCAGTCCCCAGCTGATCGCCCAAATATTCGTCTTCTATACCAAAGTGCTCCAAAGTTTTTGTGAATCGAAGAGATCGCAACAAACGTTTATTCAGCAAGCCTTTTCGGTATCTATCCCAGAGAATTTCATTAATCTCCTGATAAATCGCAATAAATGATTCAGCGGAATCTATTCCTCTTCCATTCAATTCAAATTCCTTGAAAATCTCTGCTAAAGCCAACCCCGAATTCTTATCGAAATCCCATAAGGTTCGGTCGAGATCAAAAAAGATATGGTTGTACCTACTCATCCAAAGATTAAGTCTTTGATGTAAACAGAAAAAATTGTCAAGATGAAAGACCAGACAATGGTAAAACCTAAGAGAAGAGGCAATGTTTGCTTGTTCTGGTAAAAGAATTTCGCGGCAATCACGCATCCAATAGGGATACTGATAATAGCGGGAGTCAGAAAAGTGAATCCGATTAATCCAAACCTCTCTTTAACGGTAATGATTCGCCGACTTCGCTTAGTGAAAAGTTTCTTGGGTTTATTGCGGTACCTCCATTTATCAAATGACATGAAAATCAGATGTCCGAAATAGTAGAAAAAAAGAATCCCTACCATTCCTCCAAGACTCGTAATTATTATGGTTTGCCAAAAGGTAAAACCCGCGGCGATCGAAGTTCCCGGGGCCCACATGAATTTAACCGCGCTGAGAAGAAATATGGAAAGCGCTTCAAGAAAATCCGTTTCAGGCATTGGCTTTACTTTTTGCCATAGCAAAGATCGCCTGCATCACCAAGGCCAGGCACGATGTATGATTGAGCTGTCAATTCATCATCAATAGCCCCAACCCAAATTGTCACATTGGCGGGCATATTCTTCTTCACATAACTTATTCCCTCCTTGCTCGCTAAAAGAGCGCACACGTGAACATGACCGGGTTTTCCTTTTTCGAGGAGTGCGTTGTGCACCAAAACCATACTGGTGCCCGTCGCCAGCATCGGGTCGGCGATAATTAAATCGTGCGATTCGATGGAAGGGCTGCTCATGTATTCAACCTTTACCTCGAAGTCATCTTCGTTTTTCAGATGTTGCCGATATGCTGAAACAAAAGCTGAATCTGCTTGATCAAAATAATTGAGGAAGCCCGTATGAAACGGAAGACCTGCTCTCAAGATAGTTGCCAAAACAGGGAATTTCTGAGGTACCCTCATTACTGCCGTTCCCAATGGGGTTATCACATCTTGAGTCTCATAATCAAAAGTCTTACTGACTTCATAGGCAAAAATCTCACCCATTCTTTCCATGTTTCGTCGGATACGCATCCTGTCCTTTTGGATATTGTGGTCGCGTATCTCCAACAGAAACTGATTGAATATTGAGTTTTCCTTTCCTAATTCGTGAACCATATCGCTGATCAGAGTTTAGGCGAAAATAGTTGATTTATCCCGCATGACGAACGGTTGACTCAATTGATAGATAAACGGCCTTCCATCCCTTCCATTCTTCATCCTCACTGAGAGAATGATTGTGCCATACCGTAGTTAACCAGCCACCTGAATTTTTCATTGAATCAACTAGTTTCCTGATGGACTCTACGGCTTCTGAAGGAGTTAATTTCATGTAATTCTTCATGGCGCTATCCATTGCTATGAGTGGATAGATCATCAGATCGGTCTTTTCTTCTTTTTCTAAATCGTAATATGGAAAAGAAAAGGCCGTTCCCGCTCTAAAACCTATTCTGTCGTGATACCCCATTGAATACTCTGAGTTAATTCCCAAATCAAGAAGATATCGGTAGGTGTCGGGTAAAATCATGCGCAAGAAATGCTGACGGGATCTATCAATGGAACTATTTGTGACGCTTTCTAACCGTTTCTTTTCTTCCAAAATCATTCCCTGATTTTTTAAGGATTCGTAGGAAGGATGCAGGCCTATAATCGTCTTGTCGGAAAGCGAGGTTATCAATTCCTGCATTTGGGCATTTACCGGATCCAAGTTTTTGTCAAATTGACTCTTTTGGCCCGCGGGAATGAAAATTAGATTCTCATCCGCCAAAACAGAGAAGAAAGTTGAATAGGTGTCGAAAGGATCCTCTTTACCACCTGACCATACCGATGCTCTCTCCTTTAAACGATACAAATCGACATTCTTAATATCCCTAAAGATCGATCCCGTATTTCGGGTTAAACCTCTCCCCAGGTAGGCAAAAGCTATATCCACATCCATTGTATTCCGCCATTTGAGGGATCGGTCGATATTGGTGGAAACCCCTCTAGAATTGAGTTCAACTTCCAAATGGCGGATCCATCTATCAACATAGGGGATATCAATCCAATTCTGAAAAGGAGAATCAGACGCTGAATAGCGATGGTGTTTATCTCTTTTTTTGATTTGAAACTCCTCGTATCGCGAAAGGCAGTAGAATACCCCGGAGAAAATATCGAAAGGAACATCGAAGGATTCGGGAGTATCACTAATAAATACTTGAGGTACCGATTCTGTATCAGCGATCACGGGTAAGTCTTCCCGAATGACTGATTCAGCTAACAGGCCTTCTGCATATATACTGAGTCCATTGGCATCAGAACCTCCATAAGTTATGAATTGAGCTCCTTCGGGAATTTGAGAAGACTCCGTCACAATTGAAAGAGGAATATCAAGCCATAAGCCAAATATCACGTCGGTTACATACCGAAGTCTCGCCGTATCCTGCGAAGTCAAGAGATAAACCATGCAAATTCAAAACTACAATATTCCTTCGTCGGCAAAACTGTAGTACGCTTCATCAGTGAAGATGATATGATCAAGTATCGGAATATCCAAAAGAGCACCACTCCTAACGAGCTTTTGCGTTAGTTTCTTGTCTTGCTCACTTGGATACAGCGTTCCACTGGGATGATTGTGGCAAAGAATAATCGCCGATGCCAAATTCTCGATGGCCGGTTTGAAAATGAGTCGTTGATCCACCACGGTCCCTGAAACCCCTCCTTTACTAATACAGAGGG
>CAZWQX010000175.1:0-6795 GCA_964635965.1 uncultured Cryomorphaceae bacterium | reverse complement strand
GAAGTCATTGTCCATACAGGACAGAACGTCGAAGACAATATGAGCGATGTTTTTTTTCGAGAAATGCAGATACCTAAGCCAAAGCACAATATGGATGTCAATGCCCTCGGACATGGCGCGATGACGGGTAGAATGCTCGAGGGTATCGAGAAGTTAATCCTCGCTGAAAAACCGGATGTCGTATTGGTTTATGGTGACACGAACTCAACTTTAGCAGGAGCACTGGCAGCCAGAAAATTGAACATTCCATTGGCCCATGTGGAGGCAGGTTTGAGAAGCTTCAATATGAGAATGCCTGAAGAAATTAATCGCATTCTAACCGATCGGATTTCTGACTTTTTGTATTGCCCGACTGATACGGCGGTGAATAATCTTGGACAAGAAGGATTTTCAGAATTTGATTCGGAGATTATAAGAACCGGAGATGTGATGTACGATGCTGCGTTGTTTTATGCGAATCGATCCGAAGAAATGAGCAGTGAGCTTTCCAATGTTCCATTTGAGAAGTATGCCCTCGCTACTTTGCATCGGGCCGAAAACACGGATGATCCGAAAAAACTTGAGCAACTCGTCAATGGTTTAAATCGAATTCACCAGGACTTGCCTATCGTTCTGCCCCTCCACCCTCGAACTAAAAAGAAGCTCTCCGAATTTGGCCTCGAATTAGAAGTGCACCTTTTGGATCCCGTAGGTTATTTCGATATGGTTGAGCTTCTGAAGAAGTGCAGTCTCGTGATTACTGACAGTGGCGGTTTGCAGAAGGAAGCCTACTTCTTCAAGAATCCATGTATTACCCTTAGAGATCAAACTGAATGGGTTGAGTTGGTGGATTTCGGATACAATGTTTTAGCTCCCGCAAATGCCAATGAGATTTATCAGACTTATCTCGCGATGACTCAAAAGACATTCAATTTTGACCGCGATTTGTATGGCAAAGGAAACGCGGCTGAACGTATTCTCGCTCATTTAAAAGATTCGGTGAAGTCCGAATAGCGAATTTGTAACTTTGCCCGCGAATTAAATCACGCACATGATTCCATTTTCGCCTCCCAGAATGGACCAAAAAGTGGTCGACGAGGTTACCGATACGCTTCTCTCCGGATGGATTACAACAGGTCCTAAGACAAAGAGGTTTGAACAGGAAATTTCGGACTATACCAGAGCAAAGAGAACCATTTGCTTTGGTTCGGCTACGGCGGGAATCGAGCTTGTACTGAGGTGGTTTGGTATTGGTCCGGGCGATGAGGTAATTATTCCTGCTTACACCTATTGTGCTACGGCTAATGTGGTAATTCATTGCGGTGCTACACCTGTAATGGTTGACTGTTTGCCTGGTCAGTTCAATATTGACCCACAAAAGGTTAAAGAGGCCATTTCCGAGAGGACCAAGATGATCATTCCCGTTGATATTGCGGGATACCCTTGTGATTATGATGCTTTGTGGAATATCATCTTAAATGAGGAGATACTATCACTTTTCAAACCCAATTCACCCGAACAGGAAATGCTCGGAAGAATAATGCTTTTAGCTGACTCGGCGCATGGTTTTGGAGCTACATATAAAGGCAAAAAGTTAGGTGCAGTAGCCGATGGAACGGGCTTCTCTTTTCATGCAGTGAAAAATCTCACCACAGCTGAAGGAGGTGCCGTTTGCCTGAATATGCCTGAGCCTTTTGATCACGATGAGATGTACCGAATTCTCAACCTGATGAGTTTGCACGGCCAGAGCAAAGACGCCCTGAGTAAGATGCAAAAAGGGGCTTGGCGATACGACGTGACCGTTCCTGGATACAAGTGCAATATGACGGATATTCAAGCCTCCATTGGATTGGTTGAATTGTCGCGTTATAACTCCGAGACATTGCCACGGCGAAAAGAAATCTGTGAGTTGTATGACCGTGGTTTTGCTGATTGCGATTGGGCAGTTACTCCCAAGTTTCGTGAAGGGGACAACACAGAAACCTCATACCATCTTTATCAGCTTAGGGTTGATGGAGCTCTTGAGAAGGATCGCGATGCAATCATTCAGTTCATAGCAGAAAGAGACATTGCGGTTAATGTTCATTTCATTCCGCTTCCCATGCTCACGGCATATAAAAACCTAGGGCATGAAATGACCAATGTTCCCAATGCATTCAATCAGTATCAGAATGAAATTAGCCTTCCACTGTTCTTTGACCTAAAGGATGAAGAAGTAGCGGAAGTAGTACAAGCTGTCAAGGACGCCGTCCAAAGCATACTTAGAAAATGATCAAGTTCCTCTTTGATCGAATTGCTGCATTTTTTGGTCTGGTTCTCCTTTTACCGGTATTTCTGATTCTCAGTCTATGGGTAGCCTTCGATTCAAAAGGCGGTGTTTTTTATCGTCAGGAAAGGGTAGGGAAGGATGGAAAAGTATTTAAACTTCTTAAGTTTCGAACCATGCGTCCTTTGTCTGATAAGCAAGGTAAACTCACGATTGGCAGCAGAGATCCCAGAGTTACCAAAGCGGGTTTTTTCTTAAGGAAATACAAAATCGACGAATTGCCCCAACTTTGGAATGTGCTGGTTTCTGATATGAGTTTGGTGGGACCTCGACCGGAAGTTTCTGAATATGTGGCCCTATATAACTCTGAACAGAGACAGGTTCTGAAAGTCAGACCTGGAATAACCGATGAAGCTTCCCTGATCTATTTCAACGAGAACGAAATCTTGAGACAGAGTGAGAATCCCGAACGAACATATCGAGAGGAGGTAATGCCTGAGAAAATCAGAATCAACTTAGCTTACCTCAAAAAAAGAAGCTTTTTGACAGATCTGGGAGTAATTTTCAGGACAATCGGGAGAATCTTCTCCTAGAGAATGTGTTTGGCTACCGCTTCGTGAAGCTGTTTTATTTCGGCCACCTTTTCAGGATAGCCAAGTCGATCATACGAGAAGATGAGATTATTCAATAGTCGGATGATCATCGTCTTATTATCGCAGGGATGGAAGTAGTTCGCATCTTCATCGAGCTTCAATTCTCTTAGATAGTTTGAGATTTCATTTTTGTGAACGATGGTGCCTCCGCTGAATGCATTGATGTAAAAAAGGACCTTGTCAGGTTCAGATTTCCCCTCCAACTTGCTCTCGATCAAACCCATGATGTTGAGCTCATCAACATAGGCCATGATGAAGTGATTGGGCAAGTTTACTCCAAAGACAGGTATTTCCAATCGCTTGGCCAGAACGATATATAAAATACTAAGGCTTAGTGGATTTCCCTTCTTATTCTCGAGAACGGTATTGATGTAATTGTTTTGAGCCGCGTGATAGTTTTTTTTGTTTCCGCGATATCCATGTGTCTCGAAAAGGATATGATTCATCACTTTGACCCTTTCCAATGCCGTGAGGTCATCGTTGAGCTCAAGCCAAATGTCTTGATGAAGTTTGGTCAGGCGATCGTACGCTTCCGTTTCATCTAAATCAGGATACTGATAGCGCGATACGATAAGTGCTCCTTCGAAAAGATCCTCTCCACCCGACTTTGCCCATTCTTCCAAACCCAATCGCACCGCATCGAATTGGATGTCGTGAATGATGTCTTCTATGCGCCGTTGAAATTCTTTCCCAAAGGAGTTTACTTCCCAAACATTTTCAAGACTTGGGATCGCATCCTCTCCAATGGCAACGATTCTCTCCTTCACCCGATTATAGATTTCCATATCGGGATCATCGATGAGATTGATTAAAGCTTCTATTTCTTTAGAGTCCGCCATTCACAAGACGGTTATGCCGCCTGATTGTTGTGCTCTAATATATTCGTGGTAGGGAAGACCTGGCTCGGGGATGTCTTCGTTTTTTAACCGGGAGGTTGTTAATCCGCTGTTAGTCTGTCTAAAACAGTAGTAATTAGCTTGTCCATAGCAGAATGGTGATCAGCCAAAAAAGAATTGGCCTCTCGATTTGCCACAACCAAACAAACCGTTGAGCAATGATGGCCTAAAGCTGTGCCCAATCCAAAAAGTGCTGAGCTTTCCATTTCGTAATTAGCCAAGGGTATACCAAGGAATTCGAAGGTTGCCATAGAATCATTAATGGCAGGCATGGAAACAGGCAGGCGTAATTTTCTTCCTTGCGGACCATAAAAACCACAGGCCGTTACTGTAATTCCCTGTAAAAAACCCTTATCGAATTTTCTTCCAAGTTCAACAGAACTTTTTACGGAATAGGGGGTAATTCCTCGAAGTGGCCAACCCGTATGTCTGATAAATTTACCGGCTAAATCAATTTCTTCCTGCTCAAACTCCACTTGGTAATAATGGAGAACAGGATCTAGACCAATGGCATATTTGCTATGAACAAAACTTCCGGGTTCAATGCTTTTTCTCAGCCCCCCCGATGTGCCTATTCTCAGAATTTCCAGCGGTTTCGGATTTTCGAGGGTAATTCGTTTTTCGAAATCAACGCTGCGTAGAGCGTCCAATTCGTTGATTACAATATCAATATTGTCAGTTCCTATTCCCGTGCTCAGGGCGGTTATTCTTTTCGTTCCGATCCTCCCGGTATGAGTGACAAATTCTCTGTTCGAAACAATTGTTTCCAGTTGGTCGAAATGTTTGGAGATTTTTTCAACTCGACCTTGATCGCCAACGATCAAAACCGTATCCGCGATATCATTAGGCTTTAAGGCCAGATGGTAAATCGAACCATCCTCGTTCACGGGAAGTTCGGAAGGAGCAAATGACAGGGTTTTATTAAAATCGTGCTTGATCACCTATGGGGCAATTTACAAACTTGACGGAGAACCGATAATTTTTACCGTCCAAACACTTTTTCCAACAAATCCGTCACTCTTGCAGCGGGATTTTCTCTGATGTTTTTTTCTTCTTCTGCAATGAGGAGAAAAAGACCGTTCATTGCCTTTTCCGTGACATAGTTTTCCAGATCCGGATCAATGTTTTCGGCTCCGGTAAAAACCGATGTCGTATTATAGGCTGACGCCAATGGTTCCCAATATTTGGTTAAGTCCACTTCGTTTATGGCTTTCGATACTTCAGGCCTGAATGCTTCGGCGAGGTCCTCCTCCGTTGTTTGCCGTAAGTATTGAGTAGCCGCATTTTCTCCTCCATTCAAGATTGAAAATGCATCATCTATACTCATGAAGGTTAATGCTTCAACAAAAATCGGTGTGGCATGAGCCACAGCTTTTTCAGCGGCGTGGTTTAAGTTTTCTTCGAATCGCTCGACCTGAGAACCCAAACCTAAGTTCGTTGCCGTAGTCTTCACTTTTTCTGCTTCTTCCGGAAAAGGGATACGCAATTTAGAATTGGTCCAAAACCTATTCTCAGCGCCGGCAAAATCAACTGCTTTGTTCGTTCCAAGGATCAAAGCCTCCTTCAGTCCTGAAGCCACCTCATCCGGTGATAGCGCTTTGTCAGTGTCTAAACTTTCATTGATCGTACTCATTGTTCTTCGAAAACTCTCTTCAGAGCAAGAAGAAAAGAGAAAGGTCAGGAGCAAAAACAAGGGAATAGGATTTTTCAAAGTCATGATCGTTCAAATATAGATGCAACTTCGAAGCACATATAGTGCCGGAATCAACTTTCCATGATTGAATGTTTTTATCTTCGCCTCCATGCCTCAGGAAATCCTCGTTACGGGTGCCGCGGGATTTATCGGATCCCATCTTTGTGAAAGCCTTTTGAAGCAAGGTCACACTGTGTATGGTGTGGATAATTTTGATCCTTTTTACGATCGTCGCATAAAAGAGCGGAATCTTGAAAGTTTCAGAAATCACGAGCGCTTCGGATTTTTTGAAGTGAACCTGACAGATGAGGAAAAACTGAGGAGATTACCTCCCTTTCAAATGGTTGTCCATTTGGCAGGAAAGGCTGGAGTGAGACCGAGTATTGAAGCACCACAATCTTATATTGAGGCCAACATTACTGCAACGCGAAATGTCTTGGACCTTTGTCGCGCCAAGGGTTGTAAGAAAATTGCATTCGCTAGCAGCAGTAGCATTTATGGTAATTCCAAGCATATTCCATTTATCGAGGAAGGGGTAGAGTATGAGCCGATATCTCCTTATGCCTTTACCAAAAGAAGCTGCGAGTTGATGAATTACACTTATCATCACCTCTACCAACTCGATATTCTCAATCTACGTTTTTTCACGGTTTATGGCCCGCGTCAGCGACCGGATCTTGCCATTCACAAGTTTACTCGCTTGCTTACCGATGGTGAATCCATACCTATGTTTGGCGACGGTTCAACCTCACGCGATTATACGTTTGTTGCGGATACGGTAGCGGGAATTAACGGTGCGTTGGATTACCTCAGGGAGAATGAAGGTGTTTTTGAAACGGTGAATTTGGGAAACAATCAACCCGTCAAACTTTCAGAGCTCATTTCGAAAATAGGGGAAGCCATGGGTGTCGAACCCATTATTGATCAGAAACCAATGCAGCCAGGGGATGTGGATATCACATTTGCGTCGATTGAAAAAGCCAAAAAGCTTTTTGGATACGACCCAAAAACCAAGATTGAAGATGGTCTGAGAGAGTTCGTTTCTTGGTTTCGATCTCTCTAAGTGGACCGCCTGAGTTTTTAAATTGGGATTCCTCGAATTGTCAATATCAATTGTGAATTATTAATGAATTTTGATTTGAATTAGATTCGATTCAGTATAATTTTGCGTCGTGCAGTCGGTTAGATTTTAGGTTGATTAACCGGAGTTAGAATTTTTTCTACTATTGAGCACAAACCCGTCGATCTTTTCAACGGGTTTTTTCTTTTCTGACGGTTTTATCCGACTGATAAAAAGGAATTTAGGTT
>CAZWQX010000174.1:0-6924 GCA_964635965.1 uncultured Cryomorphaceae bacterium | reverse complement strand
GTTTTAAGGGATCATCATGAATTAGCGAACCCGAAACAATCGGTATGTATTCGTCGAGTAACTGCACAAGTTGTCTCGCCATACGGGTTTTTGCTTGACCCCTGAGGCCGAGAAAGTTTATATTATGTCGAGAAAGAATGGCTCTTTCTACTTCCGGGAAAACGGTGTTTTCGTAGCCCAGAACGTCCTTGAAAACAGGCTCACCCGATTGAATTCTTTTAATCAAATTGTGACGGATTTCGTCTTTTATTTCGCGGTATGTGTAACCTGATGCTTTTAACTCACCAAGTGTCTTCGCTCGATTGGGCATATACTTTACTTTTGGACCTCTAACAAAACTCTAAGGTATTGGTTGAAGCTTAGAGACACAACAACTAGGATGAAACGATTATTTCTCTGCTGTATTCCCTTCTTTCTATTGATAAGTGCTTGTTCTACAAGTAATGAAAAGGCAGAAGTCAATGTTGACGTGCAGCATATCAATGGTGAAGCCCAGGGAACTACATACTCAATCAAATACGTCGGAGATAAAAAAGTCCAAAAAGCCTCTGTTGATTCCATCTTAAGGCAAATTGATTTATCCCTGTCGGCTTGGGTGGATGGCTCAGTGATCAATCAATTTAACGCCAGCGACAGCATCGTAGTCAGTGATGGCCACTTTTTAAATGTGTTTTTTCGTGGCAAGGAAATATCAGAGCAAACGGGTGGTTCTTTTCAACCAATGATCATGCCCTTAGTCAGGGCTTGGGGATTTGGGCCCGAAGGAGGTAGGTTGAAGGAAGGAGTTGAATTGGATTCGTTGAAACAGCTCGTGAATTTTAACTACGAAATTTCTCCACTTGAGGGAGGTGATTCTGTGCGATTCGTAAAACCTGATGGATACCAAATGGATGTGAATGGAATTGCCCAAGGATATTCAGTCGATGTGGTTAGTGATTATCTGGAGTCTTTTGGAATAAATTCCTACATGACAGAAATTGGGGGAGAAGTGCGGGCGAAAGGTTTCAATGAGAATAATTCATCATGGCGAATAGGCATCGACAAACCGATTTCAAATCAAAGCGAAAGACAGTTGCAAGCTATTTTTGAATTGGACAATGCTTCTTTAGCCACGTCTGGAAATTACAGAAAGTTCTATGAGATTGATGGTAAAAGGTATTCTCACACAATTGATCCGTCAACTGCCGAACCCGTTCAACATCAGCTTTTGAGTGCTACCGTTCTGGCTCCGAATTGCACTAACGCTGATGCTTTCGCCACTGCTTTTATGGTGATGGGGGTAGATCGAACAATACGGTTCGTAAAAGAAAACCCCCAATTGAATCTTGGGATCTATCTGATCTTTGAAAAAGAAGGGGAACTAAAATCGTTTATGAGTGAATCACTCTCTCAAAAACTGGAAGAACTCTAGTCTTTCTTACATTGCTCTTCAGGTCGTGCACCGCATACTCCACAGGCAACGCCCTCATCCCTGAGTAAAGGGTTATTACCTGCACATGTGCCGGCGAATTTTCCTTCTTTTTTAACCAAAATCTTTATTGCGATTCCCGCGAATGCTAATCCCAACAAAGCAATGGTAAGTAGTGCAAGTTTTAACATGGTGCAAAGATAATATCTCCGATTCAAGAATTAAATAGTAGACGAGCAATTCTTGACGTGATGAGCAAAAGGATGATAAACGCTTAAAGAGGTTCCAGCACACCGCTACCTGAAACGTTTGCATCTATCTCTGGCGGATCTCCTGCATAAAATATTGAGCCTCTTTCATTGATTTCGCCGTATAAATATTCGCTGGCGAACAGCTGAATATCTTGAATAGAGGAGTTGTTGGTTAAAGTGATTGGTGAAATTAAGTCTCTCGCATTGAGACGTCCTGTAGCCGCGCTATATAACTCAGCCCGATCGGTCTCTCCGATCACAGTAACATCGGTAAACCCAACATGCATTATAATTTGAGACAAATTGTTATTGAGTTTCAACGTTGTTACTCCGTTGCTCTCCCATTGCTCATATGTGAAAGTCTCCGTTACTAAGGTGTCTACAAACTCAATGTCACCCGAAGCTCGATTTTCCATGTAAGAAAAGCGCGGAGCATAAACCCTGACCAAAGGCTTTTTGCTCAAATCCCGAACCCAATTGCAGGTAGCATCATTGGTTATTTGTAGGCTACCTTCTTCGACTTTCGTTTTGATGTGTTCGATAATGTTCTCGCCGAAAATCACTTCAACTAAATAGTTATCGGAATATCGATATTCGAAGTCTACCCGTTGATCTATAAAAACCGCATCGAAGGCAGAAATGGATCGAGTTTCTGTCACTTCATCACCATATGATTTGAAACAGTCCCAACGGTTTTCCTTGGCGCAACCGCAGATCAATAGCGATAGTAATATGACAACGGTTTGTCTCATTTGATTCGGTATTGCATTCCAAGCTCGATATTGTCGGCTTTCGCATAATGGGTTTTCAAACCTGTGAATATTTCAAACTTTCCGAAGGTATACATTAGGTGATAGCGTAAGAATACATTGCCATCATCGGTAAAATTAGGTGCCAGATAAGATCCTGCGCTTAAACGAATTTTTATTGGATCGAAATGCAAGTAGTAGAGACCAGCTACATAAAAGCGATAGTTTTCCGAAGGATCGAGTTCGCTTTCTTGATCTTCCTGAGCCCTGTATTGTAAGCTCTCGTTGTAGTTTACTCCCAGCTCGGCTCCAAAAGTCGATTTTGGACTGAGGCGTTTCTGCCAAATACCAAACAGATTTACAATTCCGTATTTCTCGCCTCCAATCGGTTTTATTTCTTTCATTCCCCCTGAAATTCCAAAAAGAAATTCAGATTTGCCTTTCTCAAATTGTGACTTACGGTCTTCAATTGCGGGAGCTACGTTATTCCCAAACCGTAAGCCTACTCTCAACATCGCCAGATTAATGCCCGAATTAGGCATTTTCATAGCTCCATTCGAGTAGTGGTGAATTCCTAAACCAGGGGTCAAGACAAGTTTTTCATTTAGAGGAATATTTAAGACCCCTTCAAGACCTACGGAGGCATTCAAAGATGAACCAATGGCAGAGTTCCTGACGTTATCGTCCTCATCAAATGGTCTTTCAATCCAACCGGCACCAATGGAGATTTTCAGACTAAATAAGCGGGATTTTCCAGTGGGAAGATCAAAGAAGAGTCGACCACTAATTGCTTCCCCCATGTATTCCGAACCCAATTTATAGGCGTTAAGGCTTACTCCCCAACGAGGCATTGCAAAATAATGGTGCCAATCTTCCGAGCCATCAACCGTTTTGCTGAAACTCAATTCTCCTCCTAAAACATGGCCGTCGATCAGGTAAAGCATGTCATCATGGTGAGGCATTAAAAACCCACCTAGGGGCGCTGCTTCGACATTCCAATTACTATTTTGACCGAAACAAACGTTAGAAATGATTACCAGACTTATTGCCAGAGCCTTTTTCACGCTTCCAAATGTAGTAGCTTTCTTTTGAGGGAATGATTCCATTTTATCCCATTGTGAAATACCTACTTTTGCCAAAAATCTCCTGAAATGGAAGAAAAACTTAAAGCATTCGAACGTCTCTTGATCATTATGGACGAGTTGCGTGAACAGTGTCCTTGGGATAGAAAGCAGACTATGGAAACCTTGAGGCATCTGAGTATTGAAGAGATGTATGAGCTTTCGGACGCAATTATTGAAGGTGATCTCGATGAGGTTAGAAAAGAGCTGGGAGATTTGATTTTACACATCGTTTTCTATTCCAAAATTGGAAGCGAAAAAGGCGCCTTCGATGTGGCAGACGTAATCAATGGTGTCTGTGACAAATTAGTGCATCGTCACCCTCATATATATGGGGATGTAGAAGTAAAGGATGAAGAAGAAGTAAAAGCAAATTGGGAAAAGCTAAAGCTGAAGGAAGGCAAAAAATCCGTGCTCGAAGGGGTTCCTAAGTCTCTACCGTCTTTGGTCAAGGCTGGCCGAATTCAAGATAAAGCTCGTGGCGTTGGTTTTGATTGGGATAATGCCGATCAGGTTTGGGAAAAAGTAAAAGAAGAATTGGGCGAGCTCAAACACGAAGTTGATAACAAGTCAAACAAAATCGAGTCTGAGTTTGGCGATGTATTGTTTTCATTGATCAACTACGCACGATTTTTGAATATCAATCCTGATGACGCCCTTGAACGTTCTAACAAAAAGTTCATTTCGCGCTTTACCTTTTTGGAGACGGAATCAGCCAAGGATGGAAAGAAACTGGGAGAAATGACTCTGGCAGAAATGGACGAATACTGGGATAAGGCAAAGAGAATGGAGGTATAGATAATGATTATCAAAAAATATTTTCAATAACTGATAGCCATATTAATTTTACCTTAAAATTAGAATCATGAGTGTTTCAAACGTAACGAACGAAGACTTCAATCAAGTATTGGAAAGCAACGATAAGACCATTGTTAAGTTTTACGCCGACTGGTGTGGTTCTTGCAAACTAATTTCTCCCAAGTACAAACGTCTTTCAAACGATGAGAGATTCGAAGGGGTCAATTTTGTAGAGGTCAACGCCGAACAAAATGAGACTGCGAGAAAAGCTGCGGGAGTTGATAATCTTCCTTTTTTCGCTGTATTCAAGAATGGTGAACTCGTTGAAGGGACGGCAACATCAAAAGAAGATTACATTGTCTCAATGCTTGCCAAATTGAACTAATCCTTCAGTACTTCTGATAAATCATCGCCTAAGATTTCAGTGAAGACTTTGGCAGAAGATCTATGCAAATGATTGCCATCGGTGAAATGTAGTTCAGAATCCAAATGACCGTAGTCTAGAAAATCAACTTCCAATTCTTCTGCAATGTCCTCAATCGCATGAGAGAATTTGGGATAGTATTGATTTTCAATCGTTCTCATTTCCTGAGACACTGGAATCTTCACGAGTACTACCGTTCCATACTCTTTTAAATAGGAAACGGACCTTTTAAAGGCCTTTTGACGTTGATCGGAAGGCCTTATTTTTTGAATCAGCTCAGAATAGTTTTTAACCTTTTCCTCCGTGTTTTCTCTGAAGTAGGTGGTATCAAATGGGATATTAATCTCAAGCCACCCATCATCGTGCAACCAAATGTCATAAGGCCTTTCTTTAACTCCCGTAAGTGTTTGAATATCATCAGAGTAATTCCTTAACATGTATTCAAAATTGGGGTTCATCGTCACCATCAACATATTTGAAGGTGCCGTATTACATTCATCAAATACCTCCTTGTCACTCTCCATGTTTTGAATGTAGTTGCTTAAAACAAATGGGCTGACTTCAAGAACAAAGATGCCGCCTTTTTCACCTGAAATTTTTCGTTTGATCGCCTCCAAGTAATATTCCCCATACGGTGAGTTGTGGTTTGTAAAGGAATAGTTGAACACTGCTAACCCCACCTTATTCTTTATCACACTTGGTATTATACCTTGTGCGGCCCTCGAAGATCCGATTATCATACTCTTGGCTTTTGGTTGGGTGAACCTATTGTAGAAGTAGTCGGTCTTAGGTCCTGCGTGAAGGCTGATAACTAAGGCATAGACAAGGGCAATTTGCGCTCCCCAAAAGGCGATATGAAGTAGGAATTTTTTCAAAACTGGAAATAGATGAATTCCTGTTTTTCAGGAGCGTTGTAGAAAAACCAGATCGCAAATAACGAAAGATACAGCCCGTATCGAATCCAAGGTTTCAATCGATTCATGCTTCTATCGGGTGTAGAATCTTTACCTAACCATTCGAGAATTACCATCAATAAGATTAGCGCTAACAACCACGGTGGAAAGTAATAGAAGTTTTCAGGCAGCGAAAAACGTGTGAATATTGCGCTCAAGTAGTCAATTCCCATGCTCACATCAGAAGCTCTAAAAAACACCCACGCAACTGTTACCAAGAAAAAAGTCCTGATCAATTTCAAAAACTCGCCGATGTTTGGAATAATCTTCATTTTGCCGGAAGACTCGATGAATCTGTTATTTGGTAATAACAAGGCGGGTATCATGAATGCCGCATGAAGTCCTCCCCATGCAACAAAGGTCCAGTTTGCACCGTGCCAGAGTCCACTCACCAAAAAGACCACAATCAAATTTCTGATTGTGTGCTGTAGGTTTTTCCTGCTCCCGCCTATTGGAATGTATACATAGTCCCTGAACCATGTGCTCAAAGAGATATGCCAACGTCGCCAAAATTCACCGACACTTCTCGAAAAATAGGGGTAGTTAAAATTCGTCATCAGACGAAATCCGAATAATCTGGCCGTGCCAATTGCAATATCCGAATAGCCTGAAAAGTCTCCGTATATCTGAAAAGCAAAGAATACCGCACCCATGAATAAAACAGGAGCAGGCAGCTCCTGATAATTCTCAAAAATCTCATTCACATATGGCGCGCAATTGTCGGCAATGACTGTTTTTTTGAAAAGCCCCCAGATTATTAATCGCATCCCCGAACTGCCGTCTCTATATGTAAATCGTTTCTTTTCTCTGAATTGCGGAAGCAGATTTGCCGCTCTTTCAATTGGTCCTGCCACAAGCTGAGGAAAGAATGAAACGAAAGCGGCGAATTCTATGAAATTCTTCGAAGGCTCAATTTGACGACGATAGAGATCTATTGTGTAGCTGAGCGTCTGAAAAGTGTAAAAGCTAATTCCGACAGGAAGAATAATGGAGAGAGTAGAAGGGTTTGCGTCCAATCCAAGTATTCCTTCACTAAAATCGGCAAAGCTATTAATGAAGAAATTGTAATACTTAAAGAAACCGAGAATACCCAAATTCACGGCGATGCTTGAAGTGAGAAGCAATTTTCTTTTCGAATCAGAATCTGATTTGAACATCGCTCGTCCCACGGCAAAATCAACTATTGTACTAAGGGCTATCAACCCCAAAAAACGGTAGTC
>CAZWQX010000173.1:0-6989 GCA_964635965.1 uncultured Cryomorphaceae bacterium | reverse complement strand
TGAAGGCCCAAGACACTCTTTGGTTTTCTACAGAAGGTTTTCCTGTGTTTACTTGGTTAGACTCAGAGATTTACGCATTCTACACGAGGCCTGATACCGCCGATATTACTTTAGAAACTGCTTATTATCTCGATGGAAGCCTCAAAAGGCAATGTGCTTATGCCAATTGGGATAAGGACATCAAACATGGAAAGTGCACGGAGTATTATGAGGGAGGAAAACCCAGATATCAACTCGAATACAAAGAAGGTCTAAAGCACGGTAACTTCATTACCTTTCATCCCAATGGCCAAATGAAACGTCAGGATTTCTACCAAAATGATACGCTCGTTTCAGGCTGGAATTACAATGAATCGGGTAAAAGAGTCGAATCGTATCCTTTTGAAGAAAGACCCGCACCAAGAAAAGGAATGGAAGCTTTTCTAAAAGAAATTGAGAAGCAAGTTGAGTTGTCGGATGAAGAAAAAGGTGTAAAAGTTGAAGTGTCTTTTTGGATCACTCGGGATGGTTCGGTTATGGTTCCAATGACATTTTCCGAAAACGAAGAGGCGGCTGAAGCGATTAAAAATGCTTTTCAATACCTCCGCTCTTGGCGTCCCGGTTTTAGAGATGGAGAATTAGATGTTTTTCGGGAATACATGACCTTCTATCTCGATCCCAAAAAGTATCCCGCTGATAAATAATTTTTACTGTCATTACTGAACGAGCAGTTTAGAATGAAAAGCTGATTCCTTTCCCTCCAGAAGAACGCTGTAAATTCCGGATTGGAGAAAATCTACATTTAAAACATTATCGTTTGCCTTTAAATTGGTTCGATGAATCAAAATTCCACGGGGATCGAAAATCGAGATACTCTCGAATGTTCCAACCCAGTTTATCCGATCATCAGTTGGGTTGGGATATAGCAAGATGTCCTTTTCTTTTACAATTTCATCACGGCTTAAGGTACATGACGCAAAATCGGGGTTGACATAATCAAACGAAGGAGAAGAAAAGCAGAGCAATTCGATATTGTACGCTCCATCGCAAAACCCCATATTACCAAATGGTATAGGGAAAAAACTCGTGGAGCCAACAAATTGAATGATATCAATTTCGAGTGGATATATTTCATTAAATCCATCTCCAAGATTTTCATAATTCACTGTGATCACATCTAGTTCAACACCATCCATGGTTATGACTTGATTTTCGAGAACCGTGACCAAATAGTCTTCTACATATAGTTGATTGACAACGGTAAATATCCACTCATCTGTCCCTTGGAATACGTACGCAAGCTCATAATCAGACATGGTGCTTGAACTGTAAAAAATCGAATCGTTTGATTCGTATACATAGTATGGAGGCTCGACTGATAAGCACATTAGATTTCCGTCAGTCGCTTCGATCTTAGCACATGCTTGGCCATTGTATTCGGTTAATTCCGTAACCTGGAATTCGGCCAAATACTCTTGAGAAAACCAATCAAATGCAAGTCGGTGTTTGTAAGACCAGGTGGTACCTAACTCAAACCATTCAGGAGTCTGTGCCGACGAAATCGAAACTATGAAACAAGTAATTATGGTGAGCAAATACTTCATGACTATTCAATGATTAGTTTCTGACTGAATGAATTTCCACCTTCGGTAATGATCAAGGTGTAAAAACCCGATTCGATGGTTGAAATGGAAAGCGATGACTGACTTTTCAAGCCAATTTCGTAATGAACTAATTTTCCAAAAGGACCAATGATTCTGATTTCATCAATTGGACGATCCCAGAAAATCCTGTCGATAGCTGGATTCGGATAGATCAATCCGCTTCTGACTTCGGGAATATCAGTTGTATTTAGTGCGAAACAAGGGCTGCTACCAGTTCCGTAAGCCAATTCATCCGAGCCATACACAAGTTCGCCATTCTCAATAAAACATTGAAAATAAGGTGATTGAAGCGGAAGTAGAACATCAGTACTATTGCCTATGAGATCATGAGAGGACCCGACGGCACCTACTCCTTCTAAAATTGGACCGAAGGTATACATCGAGACTTCTGTTTGATTAATTGTAGGCGAAACGTAAATAGCTCGTCGATTAGTCAGAGGAGAATTAGGAACTTCTTCCCAGAATACCACCGAATCAACCACAACCTGAAACAAAGGAATAAAATCGGGTTCGAGACCGTCATGACTATAGCCATAAAAAACCTCATTTTGAATCGTCCATACATCTCCGGCCTGGGCGCCAATATCCCATAGCATATGCCATTCCTCCGCTAGGTTTGAATACCTCCAAACAGTATCATTCTCGAACCGCAGGTACTCAGCTCCCAAAAAAGGCGTTTCAGAAAACTCATCCAGGTATATCCTGTTGAGGACCGCTGATTCCTCTCCTCCGATGAAATCTGTTCCACCCACTTCGTAATAGGTATAACCACAGCCATACTCTTGCAGGCAGTAAATATTATAATACCATTCGTTCCCCTCCTGAAACCAGATCGTTTCATCTTGGGAAAATCCAAAAAGAGCAGGAAGAAAGAAAAAGGAGGTAAAAAGCTGTTTCATATCTTTCAGGTTTTGAATACCGCACACAAACCCTTCACTCGAACTAAATATAGTGAACGAAGCCCATTTCAAGAAGCTAGAGCATGCTTACCATTCGGCTAAAATCAATCAAATTCCTTACAAGGATATGATTCTTACGGTGAGTGAGGGTGAGGCTAAATTGACTTACCCCGTCTCTTCAAATTTCTTTCACAAAATGGAAGGGCTGCACGGATCTGTATATTTCAAAATGCTCGACGATGCTGCATTTTTTGCGGTGAATTCTTTGGTTGAAGGTGTTTTTGTGCTCACCACTTCTTTTTCGATTGACTTGCTGAGACCAGTGAGAACGGGCAATCTCATTGCCGAAGGCTGGGTGAGTTTTGAATCGCGTAATCTATGGGTAGCTGAAAGTACCTTAACCGATGAAAGAGGACGTAAAGTAGCGATTGGAAAAGGGCGATTTGTCAAAAGCAATATTCCACTTTAATCAAATGAGGTTCTTTCTACTCTTCTGTTTTTCTGTCATTCTTGGAGTCGGTCAAGCGCAAGAAGTCGTGAAGGGTAAAATAGGGGATGCTGAAACAGGTGAAAGTCTGCCTTTCGTTCATATGATTTCCAAAAGGGCAAAGGCAGTGAGCGATATTGAAGGAAACTATATGCTCCGGATTCCACAAGGAACGAATATGACGGATAGTATTGAGCTTTCGTTAATCGGTTATGAAAGATATGTTCTCACTCTGGCGAAACTCAAAAGTGAGCCAACTATCAGAATGTCTAAATCCACCCAAAGTTTGGCTACGGTTACCATTGTCGCCGAAGAAGACCCGGCTTATGAAATGATTCGGAACGCTGTTAAAAGACGAAAATTCAATGACCCCGAAAAACTTCCTCAATTCAGGTACAACGCTTATAATAAAGCATATCTCGATGTCGAGCGAACGGAAGAAATAGCCAAGGACCTCGACTCATCAAATTTTGCCAATGCCCATTTCATGATGATGGAAAGCGCAACAAGAGTGACCTTCCAACAACCCAACAAACTCAAAGAAGAGGTTCTGGCTAATCAGGTATCTGGATTCTCCAATCCAAGTTTTGCGCTTCAGTCGAACTCTTTCCAACCCTTTACCAGTTATTCTCCTTACCTCACCTTCATCGATTTTGATTTCCTGAACCCGATTAGTCCCGGCAGCGATGGACGCTACGTTTTTCAATTAGAAGACAGCGTTGAAACACCTGAAGGAAAATCTTACATCATCTCCTTCCAACCCAGAAAAAATGCGAGCGGTAACCTTCTGAAGGGAAGCATAAGTCTCGATGCTGATGAATGGGCGATTGTTACCATTCAAGCAAAGAATACGGGTAAGCACAACCTGGCCAAATTTGAAATCCGCCAACGCTACGGAAAAACGAGTGGCAACTGGTTTCCCGAACAATCGAGTTCAAGGTATAGTGGTGTAGACGCTGAATTTCCATTTTATGTCATCAGCAATACGTTCATCGATTCAGTAGAATACGAATTTGAAACGGGGGGATTTTCAATCGCGAATATTGAGGTTACAAAGGAGGCCAATTCAAGAAGTGAGGAGGAATGGGCACCATTCAGGCAGACTGAGCTTAGCCAGGAGGAGACGAATACCTACAAGGTTTATGACACCCTCGATACCAAAATCCTAAATACTTTGGACTGGTTCATGGCTCAATCGGCATCTCTATCTCAAGGCAGATTAAGCCTGGGCAAAGCGGATATTCTCTTACCGCGTCTCTTAGGATTTAATCAATACGAAGGCGTGCGATTGGGAGTTGGATTAGCCACCAACGAAAAATTGGTTAAATGGGTGAGTCCGGAAGCTTATTTCGCTTATGGATTTCGAGATAAAGAAATCAAGTACGGCGGAGGATTGCGATTCAAAATTCAGCCCAAACGCGAATTTGAACTCTATCTGGGTTACGAAAATGACGTTGATGAACCGGGAAGAAATTGGAATGAAAATATGGGTGGATTCATGCGGATTGGTGAGATCGAAAGGGATCTTTTCATCCGGTTTATGAACCCTTATCAAGCCTACAAAGCTGAGTTGAAATTTCGGCCGGTTCGAAACTTTAGAACAACCTTTGGTTTTCGAAATGAGGAACGAACATTTGAGCGAACGAACAGGACCGACGCCAATTTTGAGGAATATTCCTTAATAACAACCGAAGCGAGTCTGCTGATTGAATTCAACCCTGGAGAGGCACTAATGATGGTGGGTAGCAGTCTCATTCCACAAGGAGTTTCTTACCCTAGATTTTCACTGGAAATAGTACAAGCTTTTCAAGATGTTCTCGATGGTGAGCAAGAGTTCACTAAAGCAGAATTCCGATTTATGCATGAAATCAAGGCACCCAAATTAGGGCCCTTACAAGTTTTTGCAGTAGGAGGAAAAATCTGGGCTGACGAGATTAACGAATCCAATCTCATGCTCAGCAGAGGACTCAAAGGAGAGAGCGATTTAGGACTGGTTGGATTTGGACAATTTCACACTTTACCTGTATATGGTTTCATCAATGACCAATACGCGCATACAGGCATTTCTCAGAGCTTAGGCAATCCTTTCGGCTTGGAGGCTAAGTTCTCTCGACCGGAATTGCGGATTATGTATCAGGCCGCAATTGGAAACTTAGAAACAGAGACAACTTTCGTACCCGATATGCCCCAGGTGACCATGGATCGCGCATATCTCGAAGGGGGCTTAATCATAGATAACATCCTTCGTTATAAAGGAAACAGTTTCTACTATTCAGGATTCGGAATTGGCGTATTTTATCGTCATGGATATTACGAATCCCCCGACTTTGCCGATAACTTGGCTTATGCCGTGAGTTTCTTAATTAGTTTTTAAGATTATTTTAGCTGACCTATGGCGGATGAAAACATTGATATACTCGATATTGTCGAGGAACCCGGTCCTGATCTACGAGAAGATCAATTACTAAAAACCATTTGGCTTCAGCCAAGACAAACGCTCAGGTATATTTTCAAAAATTGTCCTGAGAAGTTTCTTTGGCCCTTATTGATTATCGGTGGAATGGTCTCGGCCCTCGGAAATTCAGCCGAAAGAGGTTTCCCTTTTGGATCATCGGGTTTGCTGATTCTCTTATTCGCTCTCATTGGTGGTGGAATTTTAGGCCCGGTACTTAACATGGTTTTTGCGGGTATTTTAAGATTCGTTGGTGGACTTTTAGGGGGTAAGGCCAAATACAGAGAGGTGCTGATTACCGTGGCTTGGTCTTTGGTACCAACAATTGCCAGTGTCGTTTTGATCGCCGTGCAACTAATTTATTTCGGAACTGACCTGTTTACCGGTGATCTCGATTTGACCTCCTCTGTGGCAATTGCATTAGCTACGGGTATTGGAATTACAGAGCTGGCGTTGGGAATTTGGACCATCGTGATAATGGTTATCGGATTGAGCGAAGCCAATGGGTTTGGAATCGGTAGAGCGATCCTTAACTTAGTCATCCCGTTTCTTGCGATTGTAATTCCACTGGCAATCATTGCATTTATTCTGGGCGATCTTTTTTCATAGCGTTATGAGTAAAACCATTATCATCTTGGGCAGTGCCCGTAAAGACAGCCATACGCGAACACTACTCCGCAATGTTTTTCAGGAAGTTGATCATGAATTGATCGATTTGCTTGATTACCTAATCGCTCCTTTCGATTATGGGGCGAATTACCCGAAAGAAGATCAGTTCTCTGAACTCACGGAAAAGATGCTTCACGCAGAAAGAATTGTTTTCGCTACCCCGGTGTATTGGTATAGCATGAGTGGTATCCTCAAAACATTCTTCGATCGGTTTACCGACTTGGTAAGCGTGGAAAAGGAAAAGGGCCGAGCGCTTGAGGGAAAACATGTTTATCTCTTTTCTGTCGGTGCAGACCCGGAGGCTCCCCAAGGATTCGATATTCCCTTTCGATTAACTGCGGCCTACCTTCACATGCTGTTTCATGAAGGGGTTTACATTAGTTCAAGAAGCGAAAGTTTCGAAGGTGTGGAAATGGCCAAAGAAACCTTTCAGAATTACCTGAACTAGCGTTTCTCAGCGAGAATATAACCCGAGTAAGGTGATATCTTGCCTTTCAGAAAATCAACTTTTAAATTGTAAGAGGGATAAACCAAATCCCATTCCCCCGAGGGAAAGGGAAAATCAGCCATTTCGCCGGTTCCATTAAAAGCTACCACTACCCTCTTCCATTCGTCATCCTCAGGAGCAGCTATCTCGTACGCAATAATCCCATCGGGTGTGTCTATAAATTTTAGCCTTTGTCTTATTTCATCGGCTGAACTCAATCGAAAAGAAGAATGTTCCCGTCGAAGAGTGATGAGCTCTTTATACCTCTCAACATGACTTCCGAATTCTGTCTTTGCCTCCCAGTTGATTTGATTGATCTCATCGGGCGACTTGTACGAGTTCTCCACTCCAT
>CAZWQX010000172.1:0-7276 GCA_964635965.1 uncultured Cryomorphaceae bacterium | reverse complement strand
TCAGGGCCCTGACATGTAGATCGTAGTCCTGTTGACTATGAAGCGACTCATCAAAACCTTTCAGCTCTTCAAGAATTGATCTTTTCCAAATAGGTCCTGCAATAAGCCAAGCAATATCGCGATTAAGAAATCTATGGAGAGGATCTTCTTTCGTAGGAATATTGCAGATAATATCTGAATCTCCAATTTCCTTGTGGAAAAGCCCCATCGGGAAGACTGCATAATCCAAATCAGGATTCTGCTGAAGGATTTTAATCCTACGATCTAAACAATCGGAGCTTAAAATGTCATCGCTATCTAAAAAGATAACCCACTCCCCTTTCGCTAGGCTCAAACCCAAGTTTCGGCACACAGATGCACCCTTGGTCCTGTTGTTGTAATCAAAAGTTATACGGTCATCATTCTTAGCAATCTCAGCGGCAAGTTTATCACTGCCATCAGTAGAACCGTCATCAATGACCAACATCTCCCAATTTGAATAGGTCTGGTTCTGCACGGATCGAATACACGCAGACACGAACTCACCCTTATTGAAGTTGGGTGTGATAATTGATACTAAAGGGGAACTCACAACTACCGTCAAAAGTATCTATTACGAATCGGAACTCCGATAATAATCCAAATGAGTTTTGACAGGGAGCCCTAGAACGGTTCGGATAAAGTATTTAACCTTGGGAACCTTTAGCAGATCTGAATTCAAGCGGGTTAGAAAGAATATCTGCTTTAGATCTTCTCGTTTCTTTTTCCAGGCTGATTTGGTTGAATTCAATCTGTTCTCCTCGTAGTGATACTTCAAGTGTAAATCGACCAACACTTTCAACACCTCCCATGATTGTCTTGAATTCTTAGCCCAGACAAGTAAAAGAGCAGTCATTCTAGGCTTGTCTTTTGGATGTCTATCAGATGTTATAGTTGTGTTTGAATCATGGATACCCCTTATTGCAACAGGATCAGATAAATTCCCAACCACAACTTCGTTAGACAAGACCAACCTTGTTAACCATTCCGTGTCTTCACCGATTACAAGTTTTTCGGAAAAACCACCGAGTTCTCTTGCAGAGTGCGCCTTTACCGTTAGTCCGCAAACGGAAAAATGACCGGAATTCCCAAAGGGTTCCATCTCGAAAAAAACTCGGTTGGGAGGAACGCTTTTCGACATCATTGTCACTCTTTTATTCGATTCGTATCCCAGAGCTTCACAAACAGCATCGGCATTTGGATTAAGTTCAAAGAATTCGGCGGTTCGTTTAAACCTATTGGCCAGCATGTAATCATCTGCATCTAAAAAGGCTATAAACGTTTGATGGGAGTTTTTTATACCCAGATTACGGGCGGCCCCAGCTCCTTTTGGTGTTTTTCCTTTTTGTGAAATCAGCTTTACTCTTTGATCTTCGGAAATGATTCTCTCAACCCGCTCCACCCCGTCATCAGTGGAAGCGTCATTGACTACAACCACTTCAGCTGTTTCATTTTGAGCAAGTGCAGAAGAGATCGCACGTTCTATAAAACGGGCCTGATTATAAAGAGGAATGATTACCGAAACTTTCAAGATATTTGACCGTGGCTTCACACAAAGATATCAGGACGAGATTATCGAACAGAAAGGTATTCTGTATCGGGATGAATAAGACGGGTACCACCTCTCTTCTGGAATTCATGAAAATACACGGATATGCTTGTGGAGATCAAGCCGAGGGAGAAATGCTGATAAAAGACCTAAACGTCAATGATTGGAGTGGTTTTGTGGACTACTGTGATTCGGCAGAATTCTTTCAGGATTTACCCTTCAGTGGGACTAAAAGCCTTTCAGTCCTTGCGGAAAATTATCCTGATGCGAAATATATTCTGACGATTAGAAATAGTGCCGAAATATGGTACAATTCGCTGGTGGCTTTTCATCAAAGCGTATTTGGTAATCCATTGAATAAGGATACGCTGAAAGAATCTCCTTACCGCTATCATGGCTTCGCTTGGCACGCAAATCGATTTCTCTACACCAGTCCTGAATCTGATCCGTACCAAAGAGCGTCGTTAATCAATGATTACGAAGAGCACATTCGAATAGCGAAAAGGACTTTTGACACGGATACTTCTCTCCTTGTCCTGAATTTATCTGAACCTAATTCTGTAAATAGATTAAGTACATTTCTAGGAATCAAATCCAAGGTTGCGACCATGCCTTGGTTGAACAAAAGGGTTCACACATGAGAATTCCTGTAACTAAACCTTACTTGCCCGATATTTCCGAATACAAGAGGCTAACGGATCGGATTTGGACAAACGGTTGGCTCACGAATCAAGGCCCGCTACTAACGGAATTTGAAGAGAGGTTAGCTGACTTTTTAGAGGTGGAACATTTGGCAGTTGTTTCAAATGGCACTGCAGCCCTTCAACTGAGCTTGCACTCGTTACCTGAAAACGGAGAGATTATAACAACTCCTTACTCATATGTGGCTACTACTTCTTCAATAGTTTGGGAACGGATGAAACCGGTATTTGCCGATATTGATCCAAACACCGCTTGCATTTCACCGGAGGAAGTCGAATCAAAAATCACATCTGAAACCACTGCAATCCTTGCAACCCACGTTTATGGAAATCCCTGTGATTTGAATTCACTTCAAGCGGTGGCCGAAAAGCACCATATCAAGCTGATATACGATGGGGCTCATGCTTTTGGAACCAGATTCCGAAATAAATCGATCGGCAGTTTTGGCGACTTGACTACGCTCAGTTTTCATTCGACAAAAATTTTTCACTCGGTAAATGGCGGTGCCGTGATTTGCAAGAACGAGGAGGACAAAGAGAGAATAGTGCGGTACAGAAACTTCGGACACGTCGGAGTGAATGCCTTTGACGGCGTTGGGATAAATGCAAAAATGTCAGAGTTCCATGCTGCTATGGGCTTGTTGAATTTGAAGAAAGCACCAGACTTGATTGAAAAAAGAAAAGAACAGTGGCTGTTCTATGCTGATAATATCCGTAACACCTCGCTGAAGACCATTTCGATTAAAGACTTCTCAGGATACAATTGCGCTTATTTCCCATTATTCTTCGGCTCGGAAGAAAAGCTCAAAGAAGCGATAACCTCTGCTTCGAAAAATGGCATTGAGTTACGACGCTATTTTAATCCTGCCCTGAATCTTTTAGACTATGTAGAATACTCAAGTTGTCCTATAGCAGAGGATCTAAGTGCAAGAGTATGTTGTTTACCCCTGTATCATACAATAACCTCGTCTGAGCAGGAAGAAGTATTGAAGGTTGTCTTAAAAAATGAATGAGCCGCTCGTTTCTGTAATCGTCTTGACCTTTAATCACGAAGCTTTTATCGAAGATTGTTTAAATGGTATTCTCAATCAGACATATTCAAATTTTGAGGTAATCATAAGCGACGATCATTCTGAGGATGGCACTTTTACAGTTATTAGTCAATTAGCAACGGGGGATGATCGAATTAAGGTTTATAAAACTGAAAAAAATCTGGGGCCCGCAGGAAACTTTCAGTTCGCATTATCGAAAAGTAAAGGTGAGCTCATCTCTATTTGCGAAGGTGATGATGTTTGGACGAATAGCTTAAAGCTGAGGCTCCAGGTTGATGAGTTCCGAGCAGACCAATCCACTTATTTGGCCTACGCAAATTATTGCAGGATTGACGCAGGAGGAGAAATACTAGAAGCTTCGGTTTTAGAAGGCCAACCTGAGTCATTTGCTTTGGGTGACTTAATAAATAATCACGGTCCCGCGACCAATTCGATCATGTTGCGCAGGAATGCACTTCCTACAGAGCTTCCCGAATCTTTCTTTTCGGTTTTGAACCCCGACGTCTTTATTATTGGTTTTGCCCTCAAATCAGGTAAGGCAAAATACATTGATCAAGTTCTTTCCGCACACCGCAGCCACGAAAGTGGAATTTGGAGCAGCAAGGATAAATTCGAGAGGGGACTACACAAGTATTCCACATTGGTGCAATTATTTAAAGAACTGAAGGAAAAAGAACTGGCAAGACAAACACTATATCTTTTTGAGCGGCAAGTAATCCTGGCGAAGGAAAACCGAAATGAAAATTTCAATCGTTTCTTTTCTGAATTGCCAATAAGACGTCGATTACTGCTTCGGCTCAAATGGAGATATAGGAGACTAAAACGATAATTCTCTAAAGGCGCTTTTCCAAATCCAATAACCGAGAACTTCTCTTCTTAACAACTCGGCACGGTATTCCTGCGGCGATCACTTCTTCGGGGATATTCCGAGTAACCAATGACATAGCTGAAATTGCAGAAGCCATCCCAATATCAACGTTTGGGAGGATTATTGAACCAGCTCCAACAATGACATGCCTTCCGAGTGATACAGGAGCAGACTGCACATTCGTGAATTCTTCAGGTACAGTTGGATTGGTTAAAAACTCACCCGAATAATCATCAGAACTTGAATATATCGTAACCCTTCCTGACAGTCCGGAAAAATCAGAGAGTGTAATTTTTTCACGTCCAATAACCATGCAATGCGCCGCAATATGAACGTAATTTCCAATTTTGAAAGTGGCTTCGGTCGGGCTGATGATAGCAAAGTCATCAATCCTCACATGATTTCCGATAGAAATAAGATGGGGGTTATATATGGAGACCTTTTTGGAAATTCGGACCTCAATTCCAAGAGATGCAAACCCCATTTTTTCGAGTTCTTCACGAGCGAAAAAACCCATTATTTCCGTGATTTTTCATCTCCGTAACCGTAGCCATAGCCGTAGCCATAGCCATATCTATAGGCATATCGGCTGTAATAGTATTTCCAGCGTTTGGCCTTGACATTGTTGAGAATCAGGGCTGTATGATGAAGCTTATTGACTTCAACTATCTCTTCAAGCTGTTTAACTCCCCCTTTGGTAGCCTTCTCGGTGTTGAGCACGAACATACCAATATCAACATGACGCATCAGCACCATTGAATCCGATATCAACATTAAGGGAGGAGTATCCACCATTATGTAATCGTAGCGATTCTTGAGTTCGGTCAAAAGCTCTTCAACTTTCGGACTCAAGACCAATTCAGATGCATTAGGAGGGATTGGTCCTGCGGTAATAACATCTAGATTCTCTACGTTGGTAGATTGGATAATCTCTTCAATTGTATTTTTTGCAACAATGTAAGTTGATAAGCCCTTATCATTAGCCAAGCCCAATGATCTATGCACTTTGGGTTTGTGCATGTCGAAGTCGAGAACCAGAACTCGTTTGTGGGCACCTGCAAGGATCGCTCCGATGTTTACTGAACAAAATGTCTTCCCTTCGCCAGGATGCAAACTTGTGGCCAACAATAGCTTACTACCAGGCGAATCACTGAAATATTGAAGATTCGTACGAATGCTTCTAAAGGCCTCAGCCACATTTGTCCTGCTGTTAGATGATACAACCAATCTCTCATCTCGATCCGCCTCAGTTCCAGGAACTCCTCCCAAGATTGGTAAGGAAGTGATCTGCTTGAGTTCTCTGGTATTCTGGATTCGATCGAAAAAGATCATTCTAAAGAATGCGATGATCAAAGCAAAAAAGAATCCTCCGGCAAGACCGTAATAAAGAATTCGATCTTTTTCAGGTCCTACAACCCCTACTCCTCTCCCAACTTCAATAATACTTACTTCAGGTACAATCGCCGCTCTGGCAATCACTGTATTCGCTTTCTTTTCTAATAGGTAAACGAACATTTTCTCGTTTACATCCAGGTTCCTTTCAATATTAAGAAGCTCCCTTTGAGACTCAGGTAATCGCCGCAAAAGACCTTCATAATAGTCAATTTCAGCCCTGATATCCTTGAGCCGATCGGCCATTGCACCTCGCAGATTATTGATGTAAACCAGAATATTTGAACGAAGACTTTGCATCGTCTTTGCCGCTCGGTCAGCGCCAGGACTACCTTGCTTAATATCGTAGGCGGCTTGCGATTTTTGGACTTCGAGGTTATAAAGTTCGCGCAGAGCCCCCTGGAGGAAGTCATCATCGATAATATAAATCGCAGGCGGAAGTATTTTAGAATTCTCCTTGTTGGTTATCAGGTAATTCTCCAGAGATTCTAAAGACTCGAGCTTAAGATTGATCTGTCTTTTCTCCGATTCATAGCCTAGTAATTTATCGAAGAAGTCTGACTCTTCTCGTGTTAAATCCAATATGTCTCTTTGTTCCTTGTAATACTCCAAGTTGGTCTCAATACTATCAAGGATGGAGGTTATTCCTCGCAATTGACGATCGATATAATCCAGAGTATTTTCATTTAGATCGATCTGAGATTTTATGGTGTAATCTATATAAGTGCTGGAAAGGGTGTCGAGAAAAGTCTTTGCTTTTTGTTCCAGCTCATCTCTCATGGAAAGTACCAAAATGCTCGTATTCTCTTCGTTTCCAATCCTTAGGTTGGCCTTGTACTTATTGATGAGATAGTTCTTACTGTTAACGACAAACCTGTAGTCGTTATCCTTTAATTGATCAAAGGTTTCTTCACTTAACAGATCATTTCTGGTTAATCTGAGCAAGTACTCGGCCTCGATAATATCTTCGTTAAACTTATGTGTGCGTTCTTGTTGTTTCCCATTTTGATCAAAAATCAAAATGAAATTATCCCTATCAACAATTTGAACATCGAAGGGCACGCCGAATAGGGCTCCATCAGATTCAACGAGCTTAATATCAACATCAAAAGCATCAATATTTGGAATCTCAGTGGTTTTGACCCTTCCAACTATGTAATAGGAAACTTGATAATCGAGCTTGTCGAGAGTCGCCGAAATCAGATCGTGAGACTGAAGCACCCTGATTTGGTTGGTGATTTGATTAATTCCCGAACCGTATCCCGTTAAGTTTCGATAAATCTGACTTTGGTATTCATAACCCGTAGCGGAACCCAAGAGAATTTGGGTCTTGGCCCCAAACTCATCAGGTAGACGATGTGCATAGAGATAAGCTCCAATTCCAGCGATAATCGGGATAACCAGAAGAATCAGGAAATTTTTGGATAAAAACTTCAAAACGACCAAAAGGTCGTCTGTATCAATAATGTTGGTCTTTTTATTAGTCATTAACCATGCTCAGGCCGATACAAAGGTAAAATTTCGTCGATTCGAGCGAAGCTAAGAACAAGGACAAAGCGTTTATATTCGCCCCAATGCTTTTCAACAGCACAACATTTCTGGTATTTGTAGTAAGTGCATTTGCTCTTTATTGGTCGATTTTCTATCGAAATCGGAATTGGCGAAATGCGTTTCTTTTGGTTACCGGCTATGTGTT
>CAZWQX010000171.1:0-7376 GCA_964635965.1 uncultured Cryomorphaceae bacterium | reverse complement strand
CTCTTTAATGATGATCAGGCGATGGTCAGGATCGATATGAGCGAATATCAGGAGAGACACAGTGTGAGTCGATTAGTTGGAGCACCTCCCGGTTATGTTGGATACGATGAAGGTGGGCAACTCACCGAAGCAGTCAGAAGGAAGCCCTACAGCGTGATACTACTTGACGAAATAGAGAAAGCACACCCTGACGTATTTAATATTCTACTGCAAGTATTAGACGATGGAATTTTGACAGATAACAAGGGAAGAACGGTTAATTTCAAGAATACGATCATCATTATGACCTCCAATGCGGGATCATCGATTATTCAGCAACATTTCGATGATGCAGGTGGAAAAATGACTGAATCGGTTCAAGAGGTTGCTAAACGAGAAGTATTCGAGCTCTTGAAGAAGTCTGTACGACCGGAATTTCTCAACAGGATTGATGAGATGATCATGTTCAAGCCTTTGGATGAAGCAAATATCTTGGGAATCGTCAAGCTACAAATTGATCTTCTTGCCAATCGTTTGGCACAACAGGGTATAGAGCTTTCAGCCTCGCATGATGCGATAGCTTATATCGCCGAAAAAGGTTATGACCCACAATTTGGTGCAAGACCCGTGAAACGTTTAATCCAAAAAGAGGTTCTGAACACGCTTAGTAAGGAATTGCTGAAGGGCGAAATTGATCGAGACGAACCAATTGTTATGGATGTATTCGAAGGACAAGTGGTATTTCGAAAACCACTTGAAGAAGAACTGAGTAAGCTAATTTCAGAATAAACAAAACCCCGCCTCAGCGCGGGGTTTTTTATTGCTAGCTTTAAGACATGAAAACGGTTTTTTTCAATCGGCATGCGAAATCAGATTGGTCAAATTATGGATTGAGAGATTTTGACAGACCATTGAACAAGCGCGGTTTGAGAGATTCCCCCAATATGGGAAGGCGCTTAAAACTCCGAGAAGAGAAAATCGATCTTTTCATTAGCAGCCCTGCAAACCGAGCCATAAGTACGGCAAGATTAATGGCCCATAATTACGGCTACGATGAGAGCTCGATTGTAGAGATTAAAACACTTTATCTTCCTGGAATATCGAGCTTTGTTGAGGTATTAGATGAGCTTGATGATAGGATCAATTCTGTTATTCTTTTTGCTCACAATCCGGGTATAACCGAGGTAGTTGAGTATTTCACCGAAACGGATTTGGTCAATATTCCTACTTGCGGCATCGCGAAGGTGGTATTTCTAGAAGCTGAATCTTGGAAGGAAGTTTCTAGAGGAACCGGCCACCTGGCATATTTCGATTTTCCAAAAAAAGATTTTCAATAAAAAAGCCCCTCGGAAAGAGGGGCTTTTGGATTCGAGTTGGTGGTAAAATCAAGACAATTCGATCATCCATCCATACGGATCTTCTACTCTAAATTTTTTCAGGTCAATGAAATATTCCATCAAGCGATTAGAGAGCTTGCGGTCTTTCACACTGGGAAGTTGGTATACAGTCTCACCGTCAGCAATAGCTTCGATATGAGCAATTGTTGCAGCTGTACCACAACCGAATGCCTCTTCTAATCGGTCTTCCTGCATTGCGTTGTGAAGTTCCTCAACGGAAATTCTTCGTTCTTCTATCTCGTAACCCCAGTCTTTAGCTAATTGCAATACTGAGCGACGTGTGACACCGTCCAAGATAGTTTCTCCCAATTCAGGAGTATAAAGTTTACCGTTCACAACAAACATAACGTTCATTGTACCGCTCTCCTCAATATACTTGTGCTCTTTGGCATCAGTCCAAAGCAATTGATCGTATCCTTGTTCATTTGCCAACTTCGCCGGATATAGAGAACCAGCATAATTTCCAGCTGTTTTCGCATATCCGGTTCCACCCTTAGCAGCTCTGGTGAAATCTCGTTCGATTTTTACTCTCACAGGTTTGCTGTAGTAAGCATTAACAGGAGCTGTTAAGATCATAAAACGATATCTCTCACTTGCCTTTACTCCAATATATTCGTCTGTTGCAAACAGAACAGGACGAATATAGAGTGATGAGAGTTCATCTGTTGGAATCCAGTCACTATCCAGTCGGACCAATTCCCTGAGACCTTCCATGTAAATATTTTCAGGAATCTGAGGCATACACATTCTCACGGCCGACCGATTCATTCTTTGAATATTCAGATCCGGTCTGAATATTCCGAATCTTCCTTCGTCATTTTTGAATGCCTTTAGGCCCTCAAAGATGCTTTGACCATAGTGTATAACCAAAGCAGCCGGCGACATGCTCATATTTTGAAAGGGTAAAATCTTGGGCTCTTGCCATTTACCATCTACAAAATCCATCACGAACATGTGATCGGAAAAAGTTCGACCAAATTTAAGGTCACTGAAGTTTGTATTCTCTAGTTTACTAGTAGGTGATTTTTGAATTTTTATTGTTTGTGTTTCGATCATCTTCAGGGTTGAGTTGAGGTGCAAAAATACGGAAATCGAGGGTGCAATCAAAGCGGAAAGAACTAACAATCAGCTAAGTGTACTTCTGACACTCAAGGGTTTTTAAATTGGGGTTGATTGACATAGAGGTAGTTATAGAGGGGGCTGTCCTGTTCAAAACTCGTCAATCCAAAACGCCAATAATTGTTACTTTGTTATGTCGGTTAAGCACGATCTGTTGAAAGACAAAACCATAGACATCCTAAAAAAGTATTGGGGGCATCGGAGTTTCAGACCTTTGCAAGAAGAGATTATTGATTCTGTCCTATCAGGACAGGATACTTTAGCCTTACTTCCTACAGGTGGAGGTAAATCACTTTGTTTCCAAGTACCGGCGATGGCAATGGAAGGAGTCTGCATAGTCGTTTCGCCACTGATTGCCCTAATGCAAGATCAGGTAACGAATCTTCGAAAAAAGGGAATAACTGCTTCGGCAATAAGCAGTGCAATGAGCAAACGAGAAATGGATATTGCTCTCGACAACGCCGTTTTTGGAAATTTGAAGTTCCTTTATGTCTCTCCTGAAAGACTAAAAACAGATCTGTTCCTAACGAGGTTGAGGAAAATGAAAGTCTGCCTTTTAGCTGTTGACGAGGCGCATTGCATATCTGAATGGGGTCACGATTTCAGACCTGCCTATCGCGAAATCTCGGAAGTGAGAGAATGGATTCCTGAAGTTCCTATAATTGCTCTGACCGCCACTGCAACCGGGAAGGTAGTCAATGATATTACAGAGCGTTTGGAACTGCGTTCACCGGCAATTTTCAAGAAGAGTTTCGTTCGGAATAATTTAGTGTACGTGGTTCAGGAAGAAGATCACAAGCTCAAAAGAACGCTTAGTGTTATTAAAAATCTTGGTGGTAGCGGTATCGTGTATGTTGGAACAAGAAAAGAAACAGTTAGACAATCACACCTGTTAAGGGCAAACGGTATTGGAGCACTTCCTTATCACGGAGGAATGACCGGTGCGGCCAGAAAAGAAACGCAAGACCTTTGGATAAGCAATAAGGCTCAAGTTGTAGTAGCCACAAACGCTTTCGGAATGGGAATTGATAAGCCTGACGTACGCTTTGTGGTTCATTTAGATATCCCGGCAAGCCCTGAAGCATATTTTCAAGAGGCAGGAAGAGCCGGAAGAGATGAGAAAAAGGCATATGCTATACTTCTGGCAAATGAAGAAGATAGAATTATACTTAAAGAGAGAATAGCCGATCAAATCCCAGGTGTAGACGACGTGAAAAAGGTTTTTCGGGCTCTCGTCAACTATCTGGGTTTGGCCGCGGGTAGTTCGATGGAAGATGTTCGCCCATTTGATCTGGTTCAGTTTTGTACTCGGTTTAATTTCAAAGCAGCAAAAACTCTTTCAGCGATTCGAATGCTCGAAAAAGAAGGTTATTTAATCTTAAGCGATGCTGTTTACAACCCTTCAACCTTAAAGTTTGAAGTAAGTACCAAAGAGGTTTACAGCTTTGAAATAGGTCATCCGAAGTTCGAAGGGATCATTAGCACTCTTTTAAGGTCTTATGAAGGTCTTTTTGATAGGCCTATTCGAATTGACGAACAAACGATAGCGCGGAGATTAAAGACCAACTATGGAGAGGTAAGAAAACAACTGGATTATCTCTCTGAGATGAGAATAGTCAACTATCGGCCTCACACCGATTTGCCCTTTATTTCATTTCCCGTCGAAAGACCAGATGTTAAGTCCCTGAATATCAATAAAAAGAGAATAGCCGAATATCAAGTGAGAGCCGAAGAAAAAATGAATGCTATAATCGGCTACTCTCAAAATGCAATTGTTTGTCGAAGCAGGCAATTAGTTGGGTATTTTGGTGACTACACTGCACGTGATTGTGGTAAGTGTGATGTTTGTTTGGGAAAGAAAAAGAGAGAGGCTTCAGCGATTCACGAGGAGATCAGAGAAACCTTAATATCTGCCCTAAGCAAGGCTCCCTCTGACCTCGCAGAATTGGTCAATCAACTTGATAATCGAGGCAGTGAGGTAACCGATGTATTGAGGTGGATGAATGACAATGGTGAAATTGAAGTGACATCGGAAAATCTGGTCAGGCTGTCAAATACTTGAATCAGCTTATTTTCGTCGCATGGAATATCCCAAATTAGAGCTGAAATCGAAGAGCCTTAAGAGTATTCTTAGAAAGCATCCTTGGGTATTTTCGGGTGGAATAAAAACAGACATGTCACATCTGAACGAAGGTGAAAAGGTCTATATAGTCAACCAAAATGGCAAAACCTTGGGAACTGGTCACTTTGGTGTGGGGAGTATTGCCGTAAGATTATTGTGTTTTGAGCAAAAAACCATCGACAGGAGTTTCTACCGTGTGAAACTTCAGAATGCCCTTAACGTCAGGAAAAATCTAGGAATTCCTAATGCAAAAACCTCGGCTTATCGCTTAGTGCATGGAGAGGGTGATGGACTTCCCGGTTTGATTATCGATGTTTATTCGAATACGGCGGTAGTTCAATGCCATAGTTTGGGAATGACCGAGGATTTTGAATTGATCTCAGAAGCTCTAACTGAATTAAATGAAGCTGAGATAAAGGAGGTTGTTTATCTCTCTGCAAAAGATCAAGAGAAATCGACCTTCAACGGGGAATCTTCTAGAGGGACCGAATTTCTTGAGAATGGTATTAGATTTTTTGCCGACTGGGCAATTGGGCAAAAGACCGGATTCTTTCTGGATCAACGCGAAAACAGAGCTCTCATCCGTGAACTAGCCAATGGGAAATCCGTTTTGAACATGTTTAGTTACACAGGTGGTTTCTCCATTTATGCTTTAGTGGGCGGAGCAAAATTGGCCCACAGCTTAGATGGATCCGAAAAAGCATTGAACCAGGCTGATAAGCATGTTGAACTCAATGATATCAACCCAAAGAAACACCTTAGTATTAAAGCAGATGCTTTTAAATTCCTTGCGGAAACCGACCTTTCAACATACGATATTGTAGTAGTAGATCCTCCCGCGTTTGCAAAACACAGATCTGCTCGACATCGGGCAATTCAAGCTTATAAAAGACTCAACGCCCAGGTTTTTCGGAGTGTTAAACCAGGTAGTCTCGTCTTCACATTTAGCTGCAGCCAGGTTGTAACTACCGATCTTTTCGAGAACACGATTGCAGCGGCAGCGATGGAGTCTAAGCGAAACATCAGGGTCTTAAGACATCTTCACCAACCACCTGATCACCCTGTAAGCATCTTTCATCCTGAAGGTGAATACCTGAAGGGCCTCCTTGTTAGTGTTGATTAGGCCTTTTCTTACTTTCGCAGAAATTATCCGAGAATGAAGATAGTATTCATGGGAACTCCGGAGTTTGCGGTGCCTTCATTGGTTAAACTCACTGGTGAACACGATGTTGTAGCTGTGATTACCTCAGTTGATAAACCCGCAGGACGAGGAAAAAAAATTCGATCCTCTGCCGTGAAAAAGGCAGCGATCGAATTAGGTATTCCCGTGCTGCAACCCACTAATTTAAAGAACGAAGACTTTATTGAAGAGCTCGCTTCTTTTGGTGCAGATCTATTTATTGTTGTTGCTTTTCGTATGCTACCTGAAACCGTTTGGAGTTTACCACCTAAGGGAACCATAAACCTTCATGGCTCACTATTACCGCAATATAGAGGAGCTGCCCCCATTAACCGAGCCATAATGAATGGAGAAACGGTTACGGGGCTAACAACCTTTTTCATAAACGAGAATATCGATACGGGAGCAGTTATTGATACCGCTGAATGTGAGATAGGTCCAAATATGAATGCAGGTGACCTGCACGACCTGATGATGGAAATTGGATCTGATTTACTGGTTCGAACAGTTGCTTCAATAGAAAGCGGAACAGCGAAATCGATTCCTCAAAAGTCAAATGAGTCTATGAAATCGGCGCCGAAACTCTTTAAAGAAGATTGCAGGATAAACTGGAATAATACAGCGCAAAACATCCACAATCACATAAGAGGTTTGTGTCCTTTTCCCGCCGCTTTCTCAATAGTTGAAGGAGCTGATTTTTCTCAGATCAAGATTTTTGAATCACGCATTTCAGATTTGCCTTCGAATGATCAAGCAGGTACCATTGAATGTTCAAAATCTCAGCTTCTGGTGAACACTGAATCATATAAGCTGGAAATACTTTCTCTGCAGGCTCCCGGGAAACAGCGAATGGGCGTAAAGGACTTTCTGAACGGATTTAAACCAAACGAATCACTAAAGTTTATATGATATGAGAATAATTCTACTTCTTCTCCTCAGTGTAACGGTTATGAAGGGCTACGCGCAAACAAATCTTACTTTTAGACCTACTAACAAGAAAATGGAGAATATCACAATTGAGAAACTGGGTGGAGATAGCTTATCCACAGCCTTTCATATTCAAATCGTCGATGAAGTACAAAAACATTACCATGCTTTTCATTCGGAGCACGTTTACATTATTGAAGGTGAGGGGTGGTTTTACCTAGGTCAAGATTCTTCTTTGGTGCGTCAAGGTGATTATCTATTCATTCCTAAAGGGGAGCATCATGCCGTAAAAGTAACTTCAAAAGGTCCGATGAGAGCACTTAGTGTCCAAAGTCCTGAATTTTTGGGAAATGATCGAGTAAAAGTTCCGTAATTCCTTGAATGGCGCAGCAATCAGAGCTTTCTACCTCGTACTTTTCAACAAATACCCCATTTTATCAACAAACATGGCCCGAATCTTCGGAATCGCTTGTCCCGCTTGGTTATTCGTGTAAATTTGCTCCTGTTCAACGATATTTTTGTTTAATCTAAATTCTTTAACCAAATGAACAAAGCAGAATTGGTAGAAGCGATGGCATCAGATGCAGGTTTGTCAAAAGCTGACGCAAAAAAAGCCCTCGATGCATTCATCAACACTACAACAGGCGCCCTT
>CAZWQX010000170.1:0-7462 GCA_964635965.1 uncultured Cryomorphaceae bacterium | reverse complement strand
CTCCACATCGCCGGCCCTTTTGATCTATTGAGCATTCTAAATTGGATTGCACTTCGGTCACTCACAATTCCTGAGTATCCACCAAGCGCATCAATCTCTCTAATGATTTGCCCCTTTGCTATGCCACCCATGGCTGGGTTGCAGCTCATTTGGCCTATGGTATTCATATTCATGGTAACCATTAGAACACTTGAACCCATGTTTGCCGCAGCTGCAGCCGCTTCATTTCCCGCGTGTCCTCCACCAACTACGATTACATCGTACTCTCGAAGCATAATTATTTAATAATCAAAATTTTAAAAGGAGCGCAAAGATAAATAATAATCCTCTTTTCCGCGAATAATGTCAATCTCTTCCTCTGTCTTGTCTTTGTATCCACAAAGATGCAAAACCCCGTGAATAATTACCCTAAGAAGCTCATGTTCAAATGATTGTCCAAAGGAACCAGCGTTTTCCTTAACACGATCAACACTGATGAATATATCTCCTGAAATGGATTCTGCTTCTGAATAGTCAAAAGTGATGACATCCGTGAGATAGTCGTGTTTGAGATAGGTCTGATTGATATTGAGAAGGTGATTATCTGAAACGAATATTACACTGATATTATCGAGAATTCGTTGTTCTTCTCCCAGCGCATTAAGAATCCAGGACGTGCATTCTTCACTTTGATTAAAATCAAAATCTACTCCTTCAGAGAAAAAGGCGATTTCACCCATCAGGCGTCGACGCTGATGGGCTTTGATAGATTTGTGAATTCCATGATGACTATTCTTCCATCATCGTCGAATTCAATGTTGTCAGATAAATGACGCATTAAAAACACACCACGTCCATTTGGTTTTTCGATGTTCTCGGGTGCTGTTGGATCCGGAACGTTGTCAAAGTCAAAACCAGGACCTTCATCTTCAATAATGAATTTGAAATGGTCGGGATCAGCCTCATACTTTACGGTCACTTCCTTTTCAGGGTCTTGTTTGTTGCCGTGATATATTGCATTGTTGACAGCTTCCGTCAAAGCAATTAAGATGTTGCCATAATGCTCTTCTTGAATGTTGTGCATGTCGCACAGTCGGTCAATAAGCTTTTCGATGGTGGTGATGTTTTCACCCTTTGAAGCAAAAACTAGCGTTTCCATTAGGGAAGGTTAGATCAGATCGTCAATTGTTGTTTTCAAAATTAAGAAAATAATCATTCACCTTCTGACGATAGTAGGGACGAAGGTCAGCAGGCACGGTGCGAAGTAATTCTACCTCTCGAGACTTTCGCTCTTTGTAGCGAAGATAGTTCTCGGGATTACTCGGTTCAAAGGATCCTGGAGTTTCACTTTCTCTCTTGTTATCATACTCCCGTTCTCGCATTGCTTTTTCCGACTCTAAGAGACGTATCATGATGTCTTCTTGACGCTTAAGAGATTCTCTGGTAATTTCTTGATTTACCAAATCCTTCTCAAGCTCTTCCATGTCTTGCGCGATTTCTTTCAACCCATTTCCTTCTCCTTTCCCTTGCTCATTGAGCTCATTTGCCATCTTTTCGATTTCCTTTCGAATTGCAGCTTGCTCAGCCGCCATTTTCGCAATTTCTTTACTCATTCCTTGATTGCCCATTCCCGGTTTGAATCCGGGCTTACCTCCTTGCTGACCTTGCTCCATTTTTTTCATCATCTCTTCTAATCGTTTACCCATTTCATCTTGCATCTTACCCATATTTCCAGGTGAAGGAGTATTTCCTTTTCCACCTGGATTTTCACAGTTTCCTTTACCAGGCATTTGATTTGCAAGGGCCAATTGCATTTGTCTCAAAGCTTCATCTAATAAAAGGGCCAAGTTGTTGTAAGAAGTCATGACATATTGTTGCCTTCCTGCAGCATTTGCCGTGCGTCTTTCGCCAATGTCTTCCAGTGCCTTGGCTATATTGCTGTTGACATCGGCGATTTCTTTGTTAACGATCGATTCAATTTGGGGAACCCTCTTACTCAAGGCGAAAAGAGAATCTTCCACCATTTTGCTGTCATCTTTTATTCTTCGTTGTACTCTTCCCATTTCAATATAAGAAGGGTCATCTCGCTCAAGGTATTTTAGTTTCTCCATTACGTCCTCCTGGTCAAAACTCAATTGGATAATGTTCTCCAATAGAGCTCTTAGATCCTCCATATTTTCTTGTGCCGACTGAGACTGACCCGATTTCATACTGCTTTCCATCTGATCGGCCATCTCTTGCATATCGTCCGAGGCCCCATCTTGGGACTCTGATGCCTTCTTGTTTTTCCCTTGTTCGAGCTGTTCACTTGACTCTTTCATCTGTTCCTCAATTTCCTTCTCCTTCTCTTCAGTATCGGGAATACTCAAAGGCTGTTCGAGATCTTGGTTCTTCTCACGCATTTCCGCCAAGTCCTCCTTCATTTCTTCAAATTCCTTATTCAATTCATTTTGCCTCTCCTTAAGCTCCTCTTGATCAGCTTTTTTATCCTTTGACTCCTCGCTTAATTCCTGTTGTTTTTCTGCGAGGTCTTTAAGTTTCTCCAAATTTTTTTCAAAGTCTTGTTCTACTTCGAGTTGTTTGAAAATCTCTAGATTCCGGTCAAGTTCTTTCTCCAGTTGCTCTGCACTCATTTCCATTTTCTCGAGCTCTTCCATCAACTTATCTTGGTCAAGATTCTCGAGCATTTCTTCCAACCGTTCGTACATTTCTTTCATCTCATCACTCATCAGCTCATCAAACATCCTTTCGAGGCGCTCTTGCTTTTCTAAAATGCGCTCGTTCATCTGCATGAAGTTTTGTTGATTCTGTTGAGCTTTTTTCTGGAGTTGCTTCATCGATTCAATGTCCTGCTCGAGTTCATTCCTTTTTTCGAGAACTTCTTCAACCTTCTTTTTGTCTTGCCAGTCCAGTTCATTATCCTTTTGTAGCTCTTTGTTTAATTCATCAATTTGGCGTTGCAATTCTTGGGCAGAAGCCATGCTTTTCTCCAACTGATTTTTAATACTTTCTGCACTTTCTTTTCGAGCATCATCCAACTCACTTTCAGTTGGAGCCCTATACACACCTTTTGAACTTCTGGTAGATTTACTTCCATTCACCCCGTCATTATCCCACACTTCAAAATAGTACTCCACTGATTCGCCAGGAGTGCTGGAAAGCTCGCCAAAGTCCTTGAAATAATAGAATTCTTGGGTTTTGGAATCACTTATAATTAGATCTTCTGAACTCACCCGAGAAGAACCGTCTTGACGGATCAATGTATAATGGAATTTGAAAGAGCGTATACCGTGATCGTCAGATATGGATCCTCCGAAGAAAATGCGGCGCTCATCTGTCGAATCTGCAACCGATTCCATGGATATACTGGGAAAAGCATCTTTAACAACATCGAGTTGATAGGATATTGTGTCTCCTGCTCCTGCAGGATTGTTAAAGGTGCTTATGCGATATTCGAAGGACGAAAAGACGTGTTTTGAAAATTCAAACTTGTCTTTTGCAGAGTTCTCAGGATATGCTAAGGTGTCAGGAAGAATAAATACAACCTTTTCTGTATTTTGAGTTAACAGACTCCAAGTGACCCTGCTTCCTTCCGGAATCCTCAGATTCCCTGTGTTTTTGTATTCCTCAGCGTCAGCGGTTAAATAATCCGGAAAATCAACCCGAACGTCGAACTTTCTGATAACCGGCGGGGGTAACATTTCAAGAAAGAACTCTTGGGAATAAAAACCATCCGCATAAAACTTAAACGGAATACTATTTCGAACGTTCCTAAAAGTGTAACTGAATTCGCCAGGCCCTGTTTTTTTCAAACGAAAGCTTTTATCCTCTAGAGCAAGTTCAATTTGACTTGGGACGTAGTCACCGGCTACTTCAAGTCGAACGGTGAAATCATCATTTCCCCGTACGCTCAGGTCCTCATTCAAAAGATTAAAAAAGAATGGAGCAACAGGTGAAAAATCTTCGTTGTAGGTTACTATTCTTTGAGTTCCTTCGGTTAGAATGGCTGGTGAAATGATAATTAAAAGGATGGCCATCACTATGGGAGGAAGCACGTATTTTAAATACTTCCTGTTTTCTCCAAAATTTACTGCCGATTTGAATGAAACGGGTTTCAGCTCCGTCATTTTTTGATCAATACCAGCTAAAAGGAGGGAGTTATCACCAACGGAAATATCAATCTGTCGCTTCAACTGAAGCGTATTAAGAAGCTTGTCTTGAACTTCGGGAAAGTGTTTTCCAATTATCGAACTTGCTTCATCGTGCGAAATAATGGAACCCAGTTTAAATAGCTTCAACCCGGGAATCAAAAGGTTTCGAAAGATCAGCACCAAGATAATTCCCAGAACGGTGTAGAACATAACGGCTCTAGTAGCCCCTGAAAACCTCCCATAGTACTCCAAAATGGCAGAAATCATCACAACGGTAATGACTATCGCCAAGAAATAAATTAGCCCTCTGATTATCTGATTCAGGTAATACTTTCGGATGAAAGCGTCCAGCTTCTGAATTAAATTGTCGTAACCACTTCCCATGCTTTAATAAACGCTTTTGTTCTTGGCCGGAGCCATCAGACCAAGTTAAGGATTGTTAAGCTCTCCTGCATAAAATATAATTGCTCAGATTGATAACCTGATTTGAGTTTGATAGTTGGAGCACACCCTTCTTAATACACTTGAGTTGTGCCTTTTCCGCCTCAATAACCATTCGGTCAAGTCTAATTTTGGGAGAATAGGTATTGAGGATGAGCATTCCTTTTTTGTCCAAGAGCCTGCCAGAAGTGACTAAAAGTTTTGGCAAGAGTGTTTCTAAGCGCCAATGCTCACCTCTTTTTCCTCTCCCATAAATAGGAGGATCCATAATTATGAAACGGTATGTTTTTTTCCTTTTTACTTCCTTTTCGGCAAAACTCAATGCGTCTTCTACCACCCAGTGAATGGAGTCTATGCCACTAATCTGAGCATTTTCGGAAGCCTTTTTAACGATCGATCTGGAAGAGTCAACGTGAAAAACATCACCCCCAACAGCAGCGGCCGATAGGCTGGCACATCCCGTGTAGCCAAATAAATTCAGAACCCTGTCACCTTTTGATACATACTTTGAGAGGAATTTCCAGTGTAATTCTTGCTCAGGAAAAACACCAACGTGTTTGAAGTCTCCCGTAAATAGGCTTGCTCTCCATTTCGTTTTTCCGCTTCTGAATGTAATTTCCCAATTAGAGGGAAGTTTTTTATAAAACGCCCAAACACCCTTTGTTTCAGTTGTCTGGACGAATTCGGCGTGTGAAAGCTCACGCCATCTTTTCTGTGAGAGTTTGGGAGTCTTGTTGGCGAGAACTTCAGGCCTGGTGAGAATGACTTCCCCAAAGCGTTCGAGTTTTCGTCCGTGACCGCAGTCAATAAGTTCGTAATCGAATGACATGAGGCGATAAAAATAGAACCATCAGGGTTTCGAACCAATTGGGCTATCTTTGCACCCCAAAATTTTCATAGACCGATGTCTGTAAGAGTAAGATTTGCACCTAGTCCGACAGGGCCTCTCCACATGGGAGGGGTTCGTACCGCTTTGTATAACTATTTGTTTGCGAAGAAGAGCAAAGGACAATTTATTTTAAGAATTGAAGATACCGATCAGAACAGGTATGTAGAGGGAGCCGAAGATTATATTAAAGAGGCCCTCGAGTGGTGTGGCCTAACCCCTGATGAGGGTCCTGGATTTGGAGGGGATTATGGTCCTTATCGGCAAAGTGAACGAAAGGAACGATACAGAGAATTTGCAGATCGACTCATTGAGTCAGGTCATGCCTATTATGCATTTGATACCCCTGAGGAGTTGGAAGAAATGCGTGCCAGGCTTAGACAAGCTAAGGTTGCTTCCCCTCAATACAACGCCATCACACGGGAGACAATGCGGAATTCATTGACTTTAAGCGGTGATGAAGTCTCCAAATTGATCGCAGAGGGGCATCCATATGTTATTCGGTTTAAAATGCCACGACAAGAGGATGTGAGGGTTAATGACATTATTCGAGGATGGGTGGTTGTGAACACGGCACAATTAGATGATAAGGTATTGTTTAAAAGCGACGGAATGCCAACCTATCACCTGGCGAATATCGTTGATGACCATCAAATGAAAATCACTCATGTTATTCGTGGTGAGGAGTGGCTGCCTTCGGCGCCTTTGCACGTTTTATTGTATGATGCATTTGGTTGGGAGGCGCCGAGTTTTGCTCATCTTCCGCTTTTATTGCGCCCTGATGGAAATGGTAAATTGAGCAAAAGAGACGGAGATAGATTGGGTTTTCCTGTTTTCCCGCTAGAATGGAATGACCCAAAGTCCGGCGAAAAGTCTAGCGGGTACAGAGAAAAGGGGTATTTCAATCAAGCATTTGTAAATATGCTGGCCTTACTGGGTTGGAATCCTGGTACACCTCAAGAAATATTCTCTTTGGATGAGTTGGTTGAGTCGTTCTCCCTCGAGAGAGTGGGTAAGGCGGGGGCTAAGTTTGATCCAAAGAAAACGGAATGGTTCAACCAACAATACTTAAGGGCCTTGAGTAATGAGGAACTTGCTGATTTAGTCTCCCCGATAGCGGAAGAAAGAGGATTCACAGTCGATAAAACTTTCTTGGCGGAAGTTTGTCGAATGATGAAAGAAAGGGCATCATTTTTACCCGAAATAATTGAAGGTGGCACCTACTTTTTTCAACCACCGGCTTCCTTTGATGAAAAAACGGCGCGTAAAAAGTGGAAAGAGGAGACACCTCAGATTATGTCGGAGCTCAGACGTAATTACGAGACATTGACGGATTGGTCGGCTGAGGCTTGTGAGGGCGTGTTTAAATCCTTCCTTGAGGAGAAGGAACTGGGAATGGGTAGAGTACTACCTAACCTCAGACTGGTAATAACAGGCACGGGCATGGGCCCCTCAATGTTTGAAATAATGTCCTTGCTAGGCCGTGAAGAGTGTTTGAATAGAATAGAAAAAGGAATTGGAGAATTGGAGTCTACAGCGAATTGAGGTTCGCGAAATAAAAGTGTACGGATATCACGGTTGTCTGGCTGAAGAGGAGCGAATTGGCGGAAACTATATCGTTGACCTATTCGTTGACGCAGATGTATCCCAATCATTTGAGACGGATAAATTGCACGATACGGTTGATTATGTGGCTCTTAATCAAATCGTCAAAGAGGAGATGGCAATCAGGTCAAAGTTGATAGAGCAAGTTGCGCATCGAATTATGAGACGCATTAAGGAGTTAGACAAACGCATAAACAAGGCCGGAGTTTGTGTACGTAAAATCGCTCCACCGATTAACGGAAATGTTGCCGAAGTCACTTTTACCTTGGAGGGATAACGAAAAGGAAACCCTCATTGGTAAATAGCGTATGAAATTTATACTTTTGGCAACCCAAAAGAGGGTCGCGTGGCCGAGTGGCTAGGCAGTGGTCTGCAACACCATCTACAGCGGTTCGAATCC
>CAZWQX010000169.1:0-7494 GCA_964635965.1 uncultured Cryomorphaceae bacterium | reverse complement strand
GGATTACTTATTGGAGAAAACCGATTGGACCATACAAGGAATTGACAATTTCAGCACAGGCAGAAAATCAAATATCGAATCGCAACTTCAAGAAGATCGGTTCATATTTCAAGAAAAATCCGTTTTTGATCTCGATACGTTGAAACCATTTGATGCGGTATTCCATATGGCCGCTCTGCCTCGTATTCAGCCTAGTTTCGAACTCGTCACCGACCACATTAAAGAAAATCTTTTGTGTTCGATACATCTCGTGGAACTGATGGTTGCTGACAACCACTTTCCCAGATTGATAAATAGCTCATCAAGTGCAATTTATGGAACACCTGAAACTATACCTACGAGCGAAAATGAAAAGGTTGATTGCCTGAGCCCTTATGCTTTTCAGAAGTATGAAACCGAGAAGTATCTTGAATTACTCAGTACGAGATACCCACTCGACTATGTTAATCTTCGGTATTTTAATCCATACGGTCCAAGAAGCTTTAATCCCGAGAATAAGTTCAATGCGTATAGTTCGGTTGTTGGAATATTCTTACACAGAAAAAAGCAAAATCAACCATTGCTTATCACTGGAGATGGATCACAAAAACGTGATTTTGTCCATGTTTATGATTTAGCCAAGGCAAATTATTTGGCGGCTATTCATCCGCAAAAAATTAATGACGCAATGAATGTGGGTGCTTCAGGTACACTTTCTGTGTTAGAGCTTGCACGGTTAATTTCAGATAATTACGATTTCATTCCGAAAAGAGAAGGAGAAGCAGAGATTACCTTTGCTGATGTGTCTAAGGCAAAAGGGATTCTTGGGTGGGAACCCGAATATGAGCTGGCAGATTATATAAAAGCTGAATTGTCATGATTCGAGGTTTCGCTTGCGGAGTTTTTGATCTTTACCACCCTGGGCACGTCCTAATGTTGGAAGATTGCAGAAAACACTGCAATCATTTAACCGTTGCGCTGAACAGAGCCGAGGATTTCAGTGAGCAAATCAACCCCGGTAAAAGAAAGCCTGTTTTTAGTCTTGAAGAAAGGACAAAGATTTTGTCCTCCATCAAATTTATTGATGATATCACCTCTTATGGCAATGAAAAAGAATTGACCGATTTGATGAAATCAGGAAATTTCGATGTACGATTCTTAGGTGAAGATTATAGGGGTAAACCGATCACAGCAGCAGAGGCTATTCCTAAGATTATCTACTTGGATAGGAGTCACGGTTACAGCACGACAGATATTCTTAGCCGAATCATATCGCAGTCATAATGCAGGAATCCATGCGATTTCTAATTGTTTCATACACGTTTCCACCGGAAGGAGGGATAGGTGGAAGAAGGTGGGCTAAACTGGTTAAGTGTTTGCATCGAGTTGGCCATTCGGTTGAAGTTGTGGCAGCGACGCTTCCTGCTGACGAAATCAGCCCGTGGGGACCTGACGTTTTGGGTATTAACGTTTATCGATTCGCAACTCGCTTCCCGGAGATATTGACCCGGACTCCTAAAAATACACTTGAAAAAATCGCCTATCGGTCGGCACTGGCCAGGTTAAAACGGCGGACAAAAGGCACTCCTTACGATAGAGCTGCCTTAGATAAAGAATCCATATTAACCCTTGTTCAAGGGCGTATCAAGAAGTTCAAACCTGATGTTCTTATCGCGACAGGGGCACCATTCGATCTAGTCCATAGTTTAATCGGCATTCAAGATACTGCGGGAATCAAGCTGAAAGTAGCCGATTTCAGAGACCCTTGGATTGGTGGTCAGGCTTTTGGGTATTCAAGACTTCCTGAGGCTCGTTTAGAATTTGAAAAAAAGAAAGAGGCCGAGGTAGTTTCTCATTATGATGTAATCACAATGCCATGGCAAAAGAATATTGATGAGCTCGCTCAAAGACACCCTGGACATGCTGACAAATTAACTGTTCTTTCACATTTTTATGATGAAGACGATGTTGGGTCAAAATCGTCAGTAGAGAAGAAAACAAAATTTATATATGGAGGGGCGCTTTATCCGGGTTTAGAAAAAGTCTTGGCGAACTTAAGTGAGTTGTGTTTTCAAATGAAATGGCGATTCGAATTATTTACTGCCTCTGATGTGAATCCTGAAATGCTTCACGATTATTTCAAGGCTTTCAAGCCTATACCAAGTACCGAATTCTTTCAGAGAGTTAAATCTGCTGAGTATGCTATTTTATTTCTCCCGCAAGGAAATCGATTCGGCTTGACAAAATTGTTTGAAATAGCGGCGTGTGGTATTCCAATCATTGCGATCGGGGAGGAAAGTGAACTAAGCAAAGAGATTGAGAAGAATGAACTGGGTAAATTCGTTGAGGCTGATAACTTGCTGAATAAATTGCCCGATATTGACAGGTATTTTGGGACTTTCGACCCTAACATGAAATATGTTCAAGAGAAATCACTTTCGGCTGTCACAAATACTCTTTTGGACCTAATTAATTCAAAAAGGTGAAGTCAAAGAGAAGCCTTTCCATCGTTGTTGGTACCAGGCCAAACTTCATTAAAGTTACTCGTTTTAAGGCTGTAGCGCTGGAGATGGATGATATTGAAATTGAAATCATTCATACGGGCCAACACTACGACCATGAAATGGCAACAGTATTTTTCGATCAATTTGGTCTTCAACCTGATGTTTTTCTGGGTATATCTAAGGGGAAATCGTTCCAACAGATTGCTGAAACTATTGATAAACTTGGTGTTCACTTCGAAGAAACCAAACCTGATATGGTAATGGTTGTAGGCGATGTCAACTCTACGCTGGCAGCGGCAGTGGCCGCCAATAAATGCAATATTCCGATTTCTCATCTCGAAAGTGGTTTAAGGAGCTTTGACAATGGGATGCCTGAAGAGCACAACCGAAAAGTAGCTGATCAGCTTTCTCAACTACACTTTGTTACGGAAGATTCCGGCCTCAAGAACTTACGCAACGAAGGATTCAGTGATCATAGTCTTTCATTTGTAGGTAATACCATGATCGATACGCTGGTTGCATTTCGCGATCGAATCCAATCGACCGAAATAGATTTGAAAAAGGTATCAGATAATGAACCTTATATTCTTGTAACTATCCATAGACCTTCGAATGTCGATAGTATCGAGGGACTTACATTGGTTCGAAATATCCTTTCAGATTTAACCGAGTACGTTACCGTTGTATTCTCTGTTCATCCTCGAACCCGAAGTAGGATGGAAAGTCTTGAGCTCCTAGAATCATTTGAAGAAATGAATCGTTTGGAGATGTTACCACCGCTGAGCTATTTTGAATTTCAGAGGTTGATTTCTTCGTCTATATTGGTATTGACCGATTCGGGAGGTATTCAAGAAGAAACTACTTATTTGCAAAAACCATGTCTCACTTTACGGCCGAATACAGAAAGACCTGTTACCGTGGATGTAGGTTCGAATAAGCTCCTACCCTTCGAACGTGATAGCATCGTTAATGAAGTTAAACTTATTCTTAACGGGAAGGGTAAGAGAGGCGAAATCCCAAAATTGTGGGACGGAAAGGCTACGGAAAGGGTTTTGAAAAGGATTGCGGATTTTTTAGAAAGAGGTAGTTGATGAAGATTCTTTATTACTCTCCGCACCCCCAATTGAAGTCGACGGCACCGACAGGCTATGGAACGCATATTCGGGAAATGATTTCCGCTCTCAAAAAGAGAGGAGTTGAGGTTCGAACCTTGATAGCGGGTGATTTAGTTGAAGATGATTACGGCGAGCAAAAGAAATCCAGATTTTCCTGGTCAAAAGCGATCTTACCAAGAATAGTTTGGGAATCGCTTAGAGATTTCCAACTCATGAAATTTGATAAGTCGCTTGAATCCAGGCTACAGAAAATTGTTCATGATTTTGAACCTGACATGATCTACGAAAGAGTAGCGTATCTTCAAAACTCGGGGATAAATGTAGCTCAAAACAAGGGGGTGAAACATATTGCTGAAATTAATGCGCCCTTTCCGGAAGAGCGCCAAAGCTTTTCAGGTAAGTCCTTTTTTATTAAGCAAGCCGAGCATTGTGAAAGACAAATTTTGGTCCAATCTGATTTGATCTCAGTGGTTAGTTCCGAATTGAGAAATCAATTTCGAGCCAAAGTCTCAATTCCTGATTCTAAGATTCGAGTTATTCCTAACTGCGTAAATCCGAATGATATAACCCATACCGCTCATGACGTTGAAGAAATTCTTGACGACTATAAGTTGCGTGGTTGCAGGGTTATTGGATTTGTCGGTTCCATATTCCCATACCATGGGGTTGATTTACTGATAGAAGCGTTTGCAGGGCTAGACGAAAATCCTGATTTACGTTTGTTGATTGTCGGCGATGGAAGCACCCTTCCCGAGTTGAAGTCACTAGCTAAGAGACTTGGCGTCCTCAATAGATGTATTTTCACTGGTAGTGTGCCACATAGAAGGGTATATGCCTTTATGGAAGTAATGGATATTTGTTGTATGGCCCGAAGTAATTCATATGGATCTCCCGTAAAGATTTTTGAATATGGATTACTGAAGAAACCTGTTGTTGCTCCTGATACCGTACCCGTTCGAGATGTCATGATTCATGGCGAGGATGCTATCTTGGTAGAACCCAATGTTCAATCAATTCTTGACGCACTTCAAGAATTACTGGATGACCACACGTTGGCTTTGAAAATGGCAGGGTCTTGGCATGAGAAGGTTCTTTTAAATCATACCTGGGATAACGCTGCAAAAACTTTGATCGAGGCATGCACTTAGCCATATTAACAGATGGTATTACACCTTTTGTGACAGGTGGAATGCAGCGGCATTCGGCCAATCTGGTCAAATACCTTCTAAAAGAAGGCGTCAAAATAACCTTAGTTCATTGCATAGTAGGAGACGATTCTTTTCCTCCTAAAACGGAAATTTATGAGCAAATGAAATCCGATTCGAGGCAGTTGGAAATCCATACGCTCCGATTTCCCTCGTTTGGAGCCATCCCCGGACATTATATGCGTGAATCATATAGGTATTCTTGTATGATTTATGAATTGCTCGAACCTAGTTGGGGCGATTTTGACTTTATCTACGCCAAAGGCTTTACTTCATGGTGTTTACTTGAGAAAAAGAAGAAAGGGAAACATATTGCACCTGTTGGTGTGAAATTTCACGGGTACGAAATGTTTCACAAGATCAAAAATCTAAAAGGGAAGGTTGAACAATTTATGCTTCGTCCCCCTGTGGTATTCATGAACCGAAATGCCGATGTTGTCTTTTCATATGGTGGAAGGTTGAATGAGATTATTCTCAAAATTGGTGTGCCCGAGGAAAAGATTATTTCGATCGGATCAGGAATTGATGATACTTGGGTTCTTCAAAAACCACCTTCGGAATCAGACACGCGGAGATTTCTTTTCATTGGCAGAAATGAACGCCGAAAAGGATTAGATGATATCAAGGCGCTCGACAAACACATCGGTAAACTCCCAATAGAATTTCATTTTATCGGGCCTATTCCTAAGGAAAAGAAGCTCAAATCGAAGAATTGTCGGTATCACGGGGAGATTTCTGACCCTGCAGTATTGAAGTCCATAATCGACCGGTGCCAAGTTCTTGTTGCTCCAAGCCATGCCGAAGGAATGCCTAATGTAATCATGGAGGCAATGAGCAGAGGATTGGCAATATTGACCACCGATGTTGGCGCTGTCCCCATCTTGGTTTCAAAAGAAAATGGAGTTCTTATCAGACCATCGGATAGAAATGCGCTTTTGGAAGCCTTGAATAAATTCGCAAATATGAGTTCAGAGGAGCTTTCCATGCTGAGATCAACCAGCATTAAAAAGATTAATTCGGAGTTTCTTTGGACTTCGGTTGCTCGGAAAACACTTCATGCAATAGAGAAGGTTACCTTTACTTCAGGCAAGTAGGAAATATGTTTCGGTTCATTTCTGAAAATAGAGGGATGCTCCTCCTGTTTTTCGTTTGGTTTCTGGTAGGCCGAATTGATACAACCCTCTTTTTTATAATCGCTTCATTAAGTCTTATTATTTTATGGAGAAAGCTTCTCTTTATGGAGTTATTACTCGGTTTCATATTCATTCTGATTCTGAGTGATACCATTAATTCGACGACTGATTTTGCGAAATCGTTTAAGAATATCTACATACTGGCTTTGACGGCGATTGCATTAGCAGAACGACATCGATTTTCAGAGCTCAATCGAATTTATTTATACTTTCTCCCGTTTATAGCTGTTGCACTTATCGGACTTATCAAATCGCCCATACCGACTCTGGCTGCACAAAAAACCCTTTCATATATCTTATTGATTTTCATAGTTCCTCAGTTCTTGATAAAATCCTATTCTGATCTCGGTAAATCCGCTTTGCGGAATCTGGTCTTTTTTGCTGCACTTATGATTTTAATGGGTTTTATTCTTGAAGTAGTAGATCCCGGTTACACATATGCACGGGGTGGCAGATTTCGAGGCGTTTTTGGGAATCCCAATGGACTTGGAATTTTTTCGTCTTTGTTAATAGCATTGGTTTATATACTGCGCGATATTTATCCTGGAATATTCTCCAAAAATGAACTTCGTTGGCTTGTGATTCCAGCGGTAGTTTCACTTTTCTTGGCAGGCTCAAGAACCTCGATAATTGCAGTGCTGATTTTCTTTGCATTTACCAGGGTGTACAGGGTTTCACCCTTCTTGGGGTTTATTGCCTTCATTGGAGTGGTTTTTATTTCTGAATTTGTTGCTTCTAACATTGTCTCATTGATCCAAGCTGCGGGATTATCAGAGTTTTTTAGGGTTGAAACGCTGGAAGCGGGCTCGGGCAGGCAAGTTGCCTGGCAGCTTTCTTGGAAAACCATTCAGAACGACTTCTGGTTTGGACGTGGTTTTGCTTTTGATGAGTGGCTTATGGCTAAAAATCAAGATTTCTTGAATGATCTTGGACACCAAGGAGGGGTGCATAACACCTATTTGCAAATCTGGTTGAACACCGGTTTAATCGGCCTTCTTTTATTTCTTCGAGCCATTTTTCTTCAGATTATCAGAGGAGCTTCCAGGTCGCGATTGGCATTCCCTTTTCTCTGGCTCGTGATGTTCAGTATTCTTCCTGAATCCTGGTTGGCTGCTTCGCTCAATCCTTTCTCTATTTTATTTTTCATAGGACTCACCGTGCTCACGGATGAATCATTCTCGCTTGAAATAGGTGATTTTCGTAAAAGTCCCGGTACCGTTTCCGCAGTTGCATGAAGGTTGTTTTTCTCTATACTGAATTGGCAGAGTACGTCGTCAACTGTTTTGAGCGCTTGGCGAAATCAGGAACGGAGGTTCATGTTATGGCCTATCCTGTTAATCCAGAGGCTCCATTCGAATTGGGGAACCGAGAGGGAGGTCATTATTACCAAAGAGTTGATTTTACATCGGACGATATTGTATCACTGGTTCATTCCATTCAACCGGATGCAATCTTTGTGAGTGGCTGGGTTGATGAAGGCTATTTAGACGCCCTTTCA
>CAZWQX010000168.1:0-7546 GCA_964635965.1 uncultured Cryomorphaceae bacterium | reverse complement strand
TGGCCCGAAAGGTCGATTAAGTTATGATTCGTTCAGCACAAATATTCTGCGTTTTGCTCCTTGTACCGATGATTTCGTTCAGTCAGACGGTAGAGGAAGCAATTGAAAAAGCATATGCTTTTCAAACCACGGGAAAACATGAACAAGCAGCTTCAGTCATTGACAATGCCGTTGGAACGAAAAAAGGATCGCAGAACGAGATCGCATGGCATATCCGCGGCTTTGTTTATAAAGATTTATTTCTAAAGAACAGAACGAATGCAGAAGGGCATGAACAGAGAGAAATTTCAGTGGAATCCCTAAAACGATCTATTGAGTTAGACGACGAAAACAAACTGACTGTTCAGAACGAAAAAGCACTCAAGTATTTGGCGATTTCATATTTCAATGACGCATCTGATATTATTAGCTTACACCAACCTGGCACTATTGAAACGGCTGACGAATTATACACGAAGTATAAATCCATCATTCTACAGATTTATCCTGACACCGTTCTTGATGCTAAAGACGTTGAATATTATTTGGCAATGTCAACGGCTCACAGGAAGATTTATGAATCCGATAGAGAGAAATTTGACAATCATTACCATAAGTCCAACGACTACCTGACAAAGGTCTTGGATATTGATCCGAACAGCTTTAATGCCAATTTTTCTAAAGGTGTTACCTATTATAACCGTGGAGTTCACAAACTGGCAAGGTTGCCATACGTCGAGATTTACGATTTCATGGAAATACAGTCAGAAAGCATGCGATGTATTGAGGCGGCGCTACCATTTATGCAACGTGCTTATGAGATAGATTCGACCAAACTGGAGGTGGTCAAGGCCTTGAAAATAATCACCTTCAACCTTAATAAGGAGGAAGAGAGTAAGCACTACCAGCAACTTGAGGAGTCTCTGAGAGACGGAAAAGACAAATAATCAATTTCCGAATTGATGCGGTTTCGTTTCACAATAAGCAGGAAAATCGGAGTAGGTTTTGCCACTTTGATTATTACCACGTTGGCAGTCTTCTTGTTGACCTATCAGACCTTGTCGACAGGACGGTCAATGAATGATAATATCAACGAGATCTATAACCCCTCTGTTTCTTCTCTTGAACAGCTCCGGAGTTCAGTTCTCAGATCCAAAACACTCATTTCAATGTGGGCCTTGGTGCAGTCAAGGGAGGACACAAAAGAGAAAATTTCTTTAAAGAAGATTTTAACGGCGGAGATTCCGAATATCAAACAAGACATTGACTCTTTGAGTTTTGATTGGAAAGAACCTGAACGCAGGCAAAAAGAAAAAGTATACAGCGAGTTGGAGGACCTCTTTAGCCTCTATAGCCAAGTGCAGAACACCTTCGTCAATATGCAAAGTTATGATCAACCATATGCCAGATTTGCAATGGGAGAGCTTGTTGAAGAAGATGGGCTGATAGATCAGAAAACGCAAGAAGTAATAGCCGAGTTGAATACACTAATCTCGAGCCAAAGGCTCAATATAACTGAAGATAGTGTGACAATGATAGACGCATTTGATCAACTTGAGGGATATTTGAAATACTTGAGCTTTGCCCTTTTTGCTGCCGGTGTGATCATTGCTTTTTTCACGGTGAGGAGCATCGTTGTTCCTGTGCGGCAACTTAGAGAAACCCTCTTGATCTTAGGAAAAGGAAAATTCCCTGATCAACCAATACTCGATACCGGAGATGAAGTAGGTGAGATGAGTTTGGCCCTTGGTCAGCTTGTAGAGGGGTTAAAAAGAACTACGGAGTTTTCACATAATGTGGGACAAGGGAAGTACGAAACGGAATTTGAACCCCTCTCTGATGAAGACACCCTGGGACATGCCTTACTCGTGATGAGGGAGGAACTGAGGCTTCGTGATGAAGACTATCAAAAGCGGCTTGATAACCAAACAAGAGATATTGAAGAACAGAAGAACAAGATTCAGGAACAGAACGAACAACGAAAAGAGCTACTGGAAAACATTACGGCTTCAATTAAGTATGCTCGTCGTCTGCAAGAGAACATATTGCCCTCTTCATCGAGAATAAATTCGTTGTTACCACAAAGCTTTATTTATTTCAAGCCAAAGGATATTGTTTCGGGTGACTTTTATTTCGTTCGGGAATTCAATAATAAGGTAGTTTTTTCTGCAGTTGATTGCACCGGCCACGGTGTTCCGGGCGCATTTATGAGTTTAGTTGGTCATAATGCCCTTAACCAAGCAATAGCAATAAACCCGGACCTCAACCCTGCAAGTATACTTAAAGATTTAAGCCGCCTTTCAGCCAAGGCCCTTAATGTAGGGGAGGGAGCAGATAATGGTGTCAGGGATGGAATGGACTTGTCTTTATGTGTTTTGGATAAGGAGAATGGGACCTTAGAATATGCAGGGGCTTATAACCCCCTCTACATAGTTCGGAAGGGAGAGTTAGAGACTTATAAAGCAGATAAGATTAGTATAGGCTCACCTGATCATACAGACAAAGATTTTACAAGGTCTAAGATTAATCTTCAAACAAATGACATGATTTATCTCTTCAGTGATGGATATGTCGATCAATTCGGTGGAGAGTCAGGCAAAAAGTTCATGTACCAGCCATTCAGAGAGCTTCTTATTTCAATTTCAGAAATGGATGTGTTTGAACAAAAAAGAACCCTGGATCAAACAATGGAAGCCTGGAAAAGAGCTTCAGGTGAAGAACTGGAGCAAATTGACGATATCTTGGTAATGGGAGTCAGGTTTACCGCCTAAGTCCCCATTATCCGGCCCCACCAACATACGCACCAAATATGCTGATATTGGAAACCTGCTTTGGATTCATAAGCAAAACAGGTATTTGGGACTTGTTGGTAATAATGTTTTGCACGTAATGACCACCTATGATATTCGCCAGCCCTATCTCCGGCAAGTTCATGATTGATATCAAATCGGCGTCTATTTCCGTTGCATAATCCACTACGGCGTCGTCAAAATCACTCGAGGATTCGCTGACGGTGTTCGTATGTGGAATCTTCATTTCATCAAAGAAACTCTCTGCATACTTAAGGTTCCGGGTAATTTGATTTCTTAGAAATTCATCCTTTTCACCAGGAACTATTAGGTGAACCCTTGAATCAAAATACTTCGCCATATCGGCTATTAGGGAGAGCTTTTGCTTTGTTTCCTTATGAAGGTCAAGGGGAACGACAATGTCATCATATCCATTTTCTCTGATATGTCGTTCTTGGGTAATGATAAAAGGGGTGTCTGAGCTTGTAACAATCCTTAGTGCTCTGCTGCCTGTGATGAACTGCATTCCTTTTAAACCATGCGTGCCCATAACAACCAATGCGGCATCAAGCTCTTCTGCTAGATCACCAATATCTTCGAAAATTGTTCCAACCCTTGCTACAACGTCAACATCGAATCCCGTTTCTTCTTTTGTTCGTTCTTTTGCCAGTTTTAATTTGGTTTTGGCTTCATCGAGCATCTCATGCTTTGGAACTACATGCAGCAATGTAACCTGAGCATTAGCAGTTTGGCCAACCTTTACGGCGTGATTAACTGCACTATCACCGACTTTGGTGAAATCAGTAGGTACAAGAATTAGCTTTTTTTCCATCGAAGATCTTTTGTAGGGTTGAGTGGTGTTGGGGAGATAAAGATAAACGATTCAATCCATCTGGAATTATACAAACACCAAATTGAGTTGACCAAATGTATTCATGCCTCTTTGGGTCTATATACACCATACAAGTGAAAGAGAACATTTTAGGGCGTGGATGAAATCAACCCAAGACCCTTTTTCTGAAGGGTTTGTAATCAATAAGGACTTTAGTAATTCAGAGTTCATATCTTAGGTGGTTTCGTAATTTAAAGCGGTAGACCGTTCTCTCTACCGCTTTCGAATAACCCAATGAATAATGGGCAAAAAGAGAGATAAAGACAAAGAAAATCCGGAAGAAGAACCATCTATACCCAAGGCTAACAAGAACCCGGTTAAGAAACTCACCCGAATATTGCTTTTCACAATAGCCATATTATTCGTGTGGTATGTGCTTTCAGACCGATATACACCCTACACTGATGAAGGAACCGTCAAGGGTTTGTCAATTCCCATTTACCCAAGAGTTTCGGGTTATGTCACAAAGATTAATGTAATGCTTCATAGCGTGGTTCAAGAAGGAGACACTCTCTTTCAGCTGGACCAGCGACCATTCATATTAGCTGTTAAATCAGCAGAAGCCGCCCTAGACAACACACTTCAGACATTGGGAGCCCAAACGGCCACGGTAAAATCCGCCGCAGGAAGGCTGGGGATGGCAAAGGCACAGCTAGACAGGGCGCAGCGCAATTATGACAGGGTTCAAAGTGTTTTTCAAGAAAATCCGGGAGCCCTTTCGCTTGCTGATAGAGACCGAGCTGAAACATCACTTTCTTCAGCAATTGAACAAGTCACTTCCGCGGAGGCAGACTTGGAAAAAGCAGAACAACAACTTGGGATCTCGGGTGAAGAAAACGCAAAATATCGAGCGGCTCTGGTGAAACTGGAAAAAGCGCGGTTAGACCTTGAATTCAGCACCGTATTAGCGCCTGCGGATGGCGCAATTGAGTCTTTTAATGTGGATATCGGTTTTTATAGCCAGGTTGGGCAACCACTGGCAATGTTCGTGTCTACCGACAGTTTTTGGATAGAAGCGGCAATGAAAGAAAACAATCTCTCAAAGATGGAGGTGGGCAATACGGTGGAAATCACGTTTGATGTAGAGCCTGGAAAAGTATATAAAGGAAAAGTAAGAAGCATTGGCTATGGCGTGAATTCCGCAAACATCAACCGCGGAGAGCTTCCCAACCCTTCCGAAAGTAAAGGGTGGCTGAAGGATCCTCAACGATTTCCCGTAATCATTGATTACGAAACGGATAATATCCCCTTCAATAACCGATTGGGCGGGCAAGTAGATGTTGTTGTTTACACGAATTCCAGCTCTATTTTGGAGCTTATTGCAAAAGCCCGAATCCGAATCAATAGCAACCTTTCTTATCTGAGATAGACAACGGACTTCATGAAAACCGGATCAAATACTCAAATTTACCGATACGCCTTCGGCGCTCTATTGGGTATTACTATTTCGGTGGCTATCGGTGGGTTCCTGAGTTATCTTTTACCGGTTTTGATGTTGCCTTTCCTCGCGGCAAACAAGGAATTAAGTATCAAGGAAGGGCTGAGTTTCGTGGGTATCATTGCCATTTCCGTCCTTCTTGCAAATATCGTGACCTTGCTATCCCTTGAATATCCCGTAATACTAATTACTGCCACATTTCTCGTTTTGTTCTTTGTCTACTACAGCAAGCACAGGTTGATGAATGCCAATATGAAGGTTTGGTTGCTCATTGCTATTTTGCTTGTACCCAATATCTCCGTTCAATCATTTGCTTTGGCTCAAATTATTAGCTTAAATCTGGTGGAGATTTCCCTTGAATGCATTGTTTGCGTTTGGATTTGCTATTACTTATTTCCTGCTAGCGACGCCCCAACCGAGCAAGCCGTAAAACCAACGATTGAAGTTGATTACACTCGAACAGATTACCAACGAGCATTAACAAGGACTTTGGTGATCATGCCAATCGTTTTAATGTTCTACTTCTTTGACCTAATGAGTGCACTTTTGGTGTTGGTATTCATTGCAATTTTATCGATGCAGGCAGGTTTCGGTGCGGGATTTAAGGCGGGGAAAGCATTGATTATCGGAAACCTTATCGGTGGTCTTCTAGCCGTGGTCATTTACGAAGTTTATACTGTCGTTCCCATTCTTAGTTTTTTTCTGCTGACCATTTCCTTCATTGGATTGGTGATTGGAAGGAAACTGTTTAGTGACATTCCCACAGCTCCTCTTTTTGGAATGGCCTTTTCCACCTTTCTGCTAATAATCGGGTCATCAACAGGAGGAGGCGACTCCACGGCGAATGAAAAAGTGTGGGTTCGAGTTATTCAAATAATGGCAGCTGTTATTTACGTTGCGTTAGCCTTTGGTCTAATTGATAAATGGAGGGAGAGTGTAAATGAAGCACATTAAACCAATATTCATATTCTTATTCCTTTTGATTCTGGCTGGCTCATGCAGGCTCGGGCCCGAGTATCAACGCGATGAAAAGTTCAAACCCGAAACCTTCCGATTTACGGCAGAGGAAAGTGCCAACATCGCTGACGTTCCTTGGTGGGAATTATTCCAAGATTCTGTCTTAACCTCACTGATCGATTCAGCCCTCACCAATAATCTCGATTTAGAGGCCTCCGTTTCTAGAATAAGACAAGCAGAAGCACAACTGGGAGTGGTAAGAGCCAACTTGTTTCCACGAGTAAACTATGCTGCAAACGGGAACTATTCCTTTACAACTGAAGAAAACCAATCAGCTGTGAGCGGTGTGGTTCCCATATCGTATCAAGTCGATCTGTGGGGAAGATTCAAGAACCTCAATGATGCAGCATACAGCGACTATTTGGCTACGGAAGAAGCCTACAAGAACATCACCATCAACCTGATCAGCAGTATATCGAATGCCTATTTTTTATTGAGGGATTTGGACAATCGATTGATAATCTCGGAGAATACGGCCAAATCATGGGAGGATAATTTGGAGATTAATTTGGCCAGAAATAAGGCAGGGCTGATATCTGAAGTTGCTGTTAACCAGGCAATTATCCAAGTAGAAGAGGCTAACACCTCCATTCAAACCTTCAATAGGTTGAGGATACAAACAGAAAACAGCATTAGTATCCTTTTAGGAAAACCACCAATGGATATTCCGAGAGGCTTACCTCTCTATGATCAAGTCTTACCTCCTGATCCTCCGGCAGGGATTCCGTCATCACTGTTAGATCGCCGCCCGGATTTGTTAGTAGCGGAAAGGAACTTACAAGCACAGCACTATCGAGTTGGCGCCACCGAAGCTTTACAATACCCAAGTCTCACGCTCAGCGCTGATTTAGGGGCTTCTTTTTTGACGCCGGCAGTTGCTTTTGCCGATCTGGGCGCCCAGATTTTTGGGCCGATATTAAATAGTCGCGAGAACAAGAGGTTGTACGATATAGAATTAGAAGTTACCGAACAGTTATTTCTTTCTTACCAGAACACCTTTATCAATGCCATTAGGGAAGTTGAAGACGCTTTGGTTGCCGTCGAGACTTATGACAATGAGTTGAATTCCCGGATCAATCAGGTCGAGGCGGCAAACTCTGCTTTGAGTCTTGCATGGGTGAGATACGATAACGGAGTTACGAGTTATCTGGAAATTTTGGATCTCCAACGATCGGCGTTTAGCTCAGAATTGAAGGCCTCCGAGACCATGCAATTGAAACTAACCAGCATCGTAAACCTATACGTGGCTCTGGGAGGAGGTTGGATCTATGATGCAAAAACCAATCCATAACGCGATACACTATGGAGTTAATTTTCCTGAGTGTAGAGAAGGACCTTAAAACAAAAAAGGGCAGCAACGCTACCCTTTTTGCTCCCCCTCTTGGGCTCGAACCAAGGACCCTCTGATTAACAGTCAGATGCTCTAACCAG
>CAZWQX010000167.1:0-7580 GCA_964635965.1 uncultured Cryomorphaceae bacterium | reverse complement strand
CCTCTGAAGCGGAGTGATTAGTTCTCCAGAATCGTCGCAATATCCGGCTTGAAGTAAAGCTGGCTCTTTAGCACTTTACCATCCTCACGGTAAATAGGGTTACCGTTTTCATCTAACTTACTCATATTGCTTCGCTGAATTTCTTCAAATACATCGGCAATTTTTCCTTCTAAGCCATGTTTCAATATGGTACCACAGAGAATGTAGAGCATGTCACCCAAGGCATCGGCAATCTCCACTAAATCGCCTTTCTCTGCAGCCTCAAGGTATTCCTCGTTTTCCTCTCGCATCAGTTTGTAGCGGAGAAGTATATCATCTTTGGTTAAATCAGCCGTTGGAGCCTCAGCATTGCTTATTCCAAAAGAGTCGTGAAAAGTTCTTACGCGGTCTATTGCTTGGTCTAGAGTCATGTGCTTTCGATTTGAATCGAAAATAAAGAAAGAACAAAGGCAAAATCGACCGTGTGGAAAACTCATCTCCCTGACGTTAAGGCTTGTTATCACTGGGAATGCTTAACATCTTTTAACTGCGATCATTGCGCATGAAAAATGCAATGCAATCAATTTTGCGTTGTTCAAAACTAGCGGCTTAACTTTGCCGCTTGAAAATCAGAAATAATCGAACGAAACGTAAATTCGCGGTATGAATTCCGAAGCATCTCCTGAAATGGCGGGAACAGCTCCCGAAAGCACATCAGTGGCGGGAACCGTCGATATTAAAGCCCTTAACGAAAAGATTCAAAAAGAAAGCTCTTTCGTTGAGTTGGTAACCTTGGAAATGGAAAAAGTAATTATCGGTCAGCGCGACATGGTCGATAAACTTTTAATTGCCCTCCTGGCCGATGGTCACATCCTATTAGAAGGAGTACCCGGTTTGGCGAAAACACTTGCTATTAAAGCTTTGGCTGGTTGCATTAACGTAGATTTCAGCAGAGTTCAATTCACCCCTGACCTGCTGCCTGCTGACGTTGTTGGTACCATGGTGTACAGTCCCAAAGACCAGGGATTCAGTGTAAAAAAAGGCCCCATTTTCGCCAACTTTGTTTTAGCAGACGAAATAAATCGTGCTCCTGCCAAGGTTCAGAGTGCCTTGCTGGAGGCAATGCAGGAAAGACAAGTGACGATCGGTGGTGACACGTTTGAACTGCCTGAGCCATTTCTGGTATTGGCAACTCAAAACCCAATTGAACAAGAAGGAACTTATCCTCTGCCCGAGGCACAGGTAGACCGATTTATGCTCAAAGTGGTTTTGGACTATCCAAAGAAAAATGAGGAAGGTCTGATTATCCGAAACAATGTTTCTTTGGCTCCTTTCCCGAAAACAAAAAAAGTTGTTGATCCCGCACAGATTATCAAGGCGCGTCAAACGGTTCGTGAAGTCTATATGGATGAGAAAATTGAACGGTATATTGTTGACTTGGTCTACGCAACCCGAGAACCCGAAGAATACAACCTTCGGAATCTCAAGGAATTGATCAGTTTTGGAGCCTCTCCGCGTGCAAGTATTAGCATGGCTATGGCCGCTAAAGCGTATGCATTCCTCAACCACAGAGGTTTTGTTATTCCGGAAGATGTAAGAGCCGTCGCCCCTGATGTAATGAGGCACAGAATCGGTTTAACTTATGAAGCCGAAGCCGAAAACGTGAGCGTGAACGACGTAATTCAACAAGTTTTAAACACAGTAGAAGTACCATAGATGGCAACCGATACCGCAGAACTTCTCAAAAAAGTTAGGCGCATCGAGCTGAAGACCAAGGGTCTCTCCAATCAGATATTTTCAGGAGAGTACCATTCGGCATTTAAGGGGCGCGGGATGGCATTTAGCGAAGTACGCGAATATGCCGTGGGTGACGAGGTGCGCACAATTGACTGGAACGTAACAGCTCGTTTCGGGCACCCATTCGTTAAGATTTTTGAAGAGGAAAGAGAACTGACGGTAATCCTGGTGGTAGACGTATCAGCCAGTGATAGCTTCGGAACCAAGGAGCAGATTAAAAAGTCGCTGATTACGGAAATATGCGCGGTTTTAGCTTTTTCAGCGATCACAAACAACGATAAGATTGGTGTGATTTTCTTCTCGAATAAAGTGGAGAAGTTTATCTCGCCGAAGAAAGGAAAATCCCATATCCTCCGAATCATTCGGGAGTTGCTTGAATTCAAACCCGATGAACAAGGAACCAATATTTCAGAAGCTCTTCGCTTTCTAAATAACGTGGTCAAAAAAAGAAGTATCGCCTTCCTCATTACCGACTTTATGGACCGGAATTATGAGGATGCCCTGAAACTAGCCAACAGAAAGCACGACTTGGTTGCGTTGAGGATTCACGATCGACGTGAAATGGAGATGCCCAATGTTGGATTGGTTCGTTTTTATGATCCTGAATCGGGCGGTCAGAAATGGGTAAATACTTCGTCAAAAAAAGTGAGAGAGTCATATAGACTTGCGGCCCAAGATCGAATTGCCAAAGCAGATAGTGCTTGCCGAAGAGCCGGAGTAGACACGGCTGCCATCGCTACCGACGAATCCTATATCCAACCGCTGCGAAATCTCTTTAGTAAAAGATCATGAGCACGCGCTTGGTGAACATATCGACCCTCATTTGCCTTTTGCTTTCGATCGGAGGTCAGGCTCAAACTGCAGATGCTACTCTCAGTCCTCGCGAAATACTGATTGGTGAACAAGCAGTAATCAATCTAAGCGTGAGCTATACCAAAGGGGCAATTCCCAAGGTTGATTTTCCTCAATTTGGCGATACGTTAATGAACCTGGTAGAGGTTATTCGAACAACCGATGCTGACACATTAGCTACTTCTGACGACGTTTCAGAATCGAGAATAGAACAAAAAATTTATATTACTTCCTTTGATTCAGGATATTACGCCATTCCACCATTTGAAATATTGGTTAATGGTGAAATTCAAAGAACGGAAGCCTTCCTGTTTACGGTGCGATCTGTAGAAATTGATACTACTGCTACTATCAAGCCTCCGAAAGACATCTACGAAATAGAAGTAGGTTGGCAAGATTACTTACAGGCTTATTGGTATATACCTGCCGGTGTCATGGGTGTCGCTGTTTTGGCTGCCATCATTTTCCTCTTGGTGAAAAGGAGGAAACGACACGAGTATGAATGGGTAGAACAAGAGTTGGAAGACCCTGCAAAACCTATTCACATTGCTGTGCTTGAACGACTGGAAGCGATTCGTGAAAAAGCCATTTACAAAAGGGATAAAGTCAAACTTTATCACACGGAAATCACGGATGCACTGCGTGACTATATAGAAGGTGTTTACCAAGTACAAGCGCACGAATTCACAACTCGACAAATTTTATCGGGCTTAAAGTACGTGGGGTTAACCCAAACGGAGTCGCTGAATTTAAATGAGATTCTGAGCCGTGCCGATATGGTGAAGTTTGCCAAAGAAATTCCTTCAGAAGTGGAGAATGAAAGCGCTGTAGAAAAGGCCATTGAATTTGTCAGAACCACTTCGGCAAGGATAAATGTTGACAAAGAAATCCGTGAGTAGCAGCAAAAAAATAGGATTGATATTTGCCGTTTTAAACTCGGCATTCGCGCTAGGCTTTTGGTTATACATAAAAGACGAGTATGACTTTGCTCATTCCTTTATCTTTTCCCTGCTTCTTCTTGTTCCTCTGCTCGGTGCTTATCATGTTTTCTCCATTCAAGAAAAGATTCCCGAGGTTAAACTTTCTACTTTAAAGCAATTTCCTGAAACAGGTACTCAGTTCAATGAATTTTTGGTTCACCTACCCTTTTTGTTGCGTGGAGTCGGATTAACCTTGCTAATCGTTGCATTGGCCAGACCTCAATCGAGTTTGAGTTGGCAAAACACAAGTACCGAGGGGATTGATATTGTTATCGCAATGGATATCTCAGCATCAATGCTTGCGCAGGATTTTAATCCGAATCGATTGGAAAGTTCAAAAGAGGTTGCGGTTAATTTTATTGAAGCCCGCCCTAATGATCGCGTTGGCTTGGTGGTTTATGAAGGGGAGAGTTTCACTCAATGCCCGTTAACTACTGATCACCGCGTTTTGGTAAACCTATTCAAGGACGTAAAGACAGGAATAGTCCAAGGGGGCACTGCAATCGGTATGGGTTTAGGAACAGCCGTGAACCGATTGAAAGAAAGTGACGCTCGAAGTAAAGTAATCATTCTTTTGACCGATGGTGATAACAATGCAGGATCTATAGCTCCTCTCACCGCAGCAGAGATCGCTCGCGAATTTGGAATCAGGGTATACACCATCGGAGTAGGATCGAAAGGCCGTGCCCTCTCCCCTGTTGCCGTATATCCCGATGGTAGATACAAGTACGATTATGTGGAGGTGAATATCGATGAAGAAACATTAAAGGAGATCGCCGACATGACCGATGGCGCCTATTTCAGGGCTACAGATGAAAAAGCTTTAGCCAAAATTTACGGTCAGATTGATAAACTGGAGAAAACAAAAATTAACGTTACCGAACATAGCCGAAAGGCCGAAGAATACTACATTTTCGCTCTTATTGGCAGCATACTGTTATTTGCTGAGTTTTTATTCGGTAAAACTTTAATTCAAACGCTTCCTTAATGAGGGTCACTTCCAAATATAATCTCACGGGAATCCTTATATCAGCCGGTATTCTGGAGCTGGTTTTTTGGATCCTTTTTGGGGTGGTATACCTGATTGTGCTTGACGCCGTTCCTGGTCTGAGGATTGGCAAACCGGAGCTTTGGTATTTGTTTTTAGCCGGACCTCTTATGCTGGTGCTGTTCTGGTATTCCATGTCACTAAAGAATAAGCGACTTCTGAAATTTAGTGATGCAGGTCTTTTACACACCTTGGTAACCGATCTTTCAAATGTCAATACGGCAATAAAATACCTCCTTTACCGATTGGCCATCGCGTTTCTGGTTATTGCACTTATAAACCCTCGAATGGGATCTAAAATGGCCGAAGCAAAGGTGAAAGGAATTGATATCATAGTCGCACTCGACGTCAGTAATAGTATGATGGCCGAAGACCTGACTCCGAACAGGTTGGTACGGGCGAAGAGAGCGATGTCTAAGATGCTTGAGGAACTGCACGGCGATCGGGTTGGAATTATCGTTTTTGCAGGACAAGCATTCGTTCAGCTGCCTATCACCAATGACTACGGCGCGGGTAAGCTATTCTTATCGACGATTGATACCGATATCGTACCCGTTCAAGGAACAGATATCGGGGCGGCGATTGGTTTGGCGATGGAGAGTTTTAACGAGGAAAGTCCCGCTCAAAAGGCGATTGTGGTCTTAACCGATGGAGAAAACCACGAAGCGGATGCAGTGGTTGCCGCGCAGGAAGCGGCTGAAAAAGGAATACGTGTGTTTACTATTGGAATGGGATCACCGGAAGGGACACCCATTCCTCAATACCGCGGAAAGACAAGAACGGGTTTCAAAAAAGACAACGATGGTAATATAGTTGTAACAAAACTCAATGAGTCGATGTTACGTGAAGTTGCAAAGGCAGGAAATGGAGCTTATGTGCGTGCTTCGAATGCTGAAGTAGGGCTGGAACCACTTCTGGCGGAACTGAATCAAATTGAAAAAACCGAAATGGGAACCGTGGCATATGCCGAATACGAGGATAGATTTCAAATATTCCTTGCTCTAGCCCTATTCTGCATTGTATTAGAGTTTCTTCTATTCACTACCAAAGGAAAATTGGCAAAACGCGTAAAACTTTTCGAGAGATGAGAACAGCGATCCTATTTATCTGTTTTTGCTTCACTGTTTTGGAAATGAATGCTCAAAAAGAGAAGCTTCAGGCCAAATCAGGGAACGAAGAATACCGAAGTGGCCGCTATGACAATGCAATCGAAGAGTATACAGACGCTTTGGCCTCAGATCCTGAATACATGGAGGTTTTATTCAATACGGGAAATGCCCTTCAACAAAAAGCAAGACGACTCAGAGAAAAATCCGAGAATGCTGAAACCGAGGAAGAGAAGAAAAAATTTCTCGAGGAAGCAAAAGCCACTAGCGAGAAAGCAGCCTCGCAGTTTACGAGCGTAGCGAAAATGGCCAAAACCAATGAGGAAGTCAATAAAGTTCAATACAACCTCGGAAATTCGAGGTTGATGAGCGGAGATATTGATGCGAGTATTGAAGCCTATAAAGAGGCATTGAGAAAAGTTCCTTCAGATGATGATGCCAGGTATAATTTGGCCTATGCTCAGCACATGAAAAAGCAACAAGAACAACAACAGCAGCAACAGCAAGATCAGAAGCAGGACAACCAGGAGCAAAATCAAGATGAACAACAGGAACAGCAAGAGCAACAAGAGGATCAGGAAAAAAAGGAACAAGAACAACAACAGCAGCAACAGCAGCAATTATCAAAAGAAGAAGCAGAGCAGCTTTTGCAGGCTTTAATGAAGCAAGAGAAAGATTTACAGGAAGACTTGAAAAAGAAAAAGCAAAAAACATCACGCGTCAGAATTGAAAAGGACTGGTAAATATCATTGGCTTCAATGCCTTTTGTTTCTGCTGCTTCCGGTTTTTGGGCTGGGACAGGAAGCGTCGTTGACTGCTACGGTTGATAAAAACCCCGTATCAATTAGTGATGTATTCACATTAAAAGTCACTTTAGACAATGGACGCGGTCAGATAGAATCTCCCGATCTGAGTGACTTTACGGTTGTTTTTGGTCCTGCCAGATCTTCCAGTTATAGAATCGTCAATGGAAGGCAATCAAGCTCCATATCGCTATCATACACTTTACGTCCCAAGCAGATTGGGACCTTCGAAATAGGGGTTGCCAAAGCAAATGTCGATGGGAAGGTGATAACTTCTTCTCCGATAAAAATGGAAGTGGTAAAAGGTGCCAGTACAGGAGTGAACAATAATGCCCGGTCTCCACAAGCCCAAACGGCCACCTCGAACAAAAATCTCATGGTTCGAATCGAGCTGTCGAGAAATAAAGCCTATAAAGGTCAGCAGCTTGTTGCCTCCTATGTTTTGCTGAGCAGGTATAACAATATCGATTTAGGAGAAATGGATTTCCCTACTTTAGACGGGTTCTGGACGGAAGAATTTCCTGAAGAACAGACCAATTGGGAGCCCGATTTGGAAATGATCAATGGTGTCCCCTACCGTAAAGCTATTCTCCGCAAACAGGTTTTATTTCCCCAGCAAGCGGGTGATTTAACCATAGAACCCGTTGAGATTTCAGCGAGAGTTAATCGATCTTTCTTTAATCCCGGTGAACAGGTGACGGTAAGGAGCAATTCTCCCACCGTTAGGGTGGATGCCCTGCCTGACGGGGAACCCAAAGGGTTCAAAGGTGCAGTGGGAAAGTTTGAATTTTCTGCTACCGTGGATCGAAAACAAGTAAAGGCCAACGAAGCCATCAACTTAAAAATCAAGATTTCTGGAACGGGTAATCTCAATTTACTGAACTTACCTGCAATAGATTTCCCCGAGGATTTTGAGTTATACGACCCCGAGACTTCAGATAGACTCGCAGAAACAGCAGCTGGCGTAACAGGTTCACGCACTTTTCAGTACTCGACCATTCCGCTGTACCCAGAA
>CAZWQX010000166.1:0-7587 GCA_964635965.1 uncultured Cryomorphaceae bacterium | reverse complement strand
AGACCGTGTTGCCTTAGTAGGATTCGGTTCTTTCTCTGTGAGCACAAGAGCTGCTCGTAAAGGACGCAACCCTCAAACAGGTAAAGAAATTAACATCAAAGCAAAGAAAGTGGTTAAGTTCAAGGCAGGTGCTGACTTGTCTGACAAAGTAAAGTAATCACTACTTATCGTTATTTTCTGAAAGCCTCTTCTAGCGAAGAGGCTTTTTTGCATACCTCATGGACCTTCTAGAACACCTATTATCTTTTGTTTCTGATCAAAGACGGGAACTATTCTTAGATCGGGTAAACGAACGAACCAAGAAAATCACCGTCGTTCTCGAAGATATTTATCAATCTCATAATTCCGCTGCCGTCCTGAGGTCATGCGATTGTTTTGGTATTCAAGACGTCCATATCATAGAAAACAGGAACGAATGGAATCCACACCCTGATATTGAACAAGGGAGTTCGAAGTGGCTTAGTTTACAGCGTTATCAGGATGAAGAGGAAAATACGACATCGTGTTTCCGGAATCTCTCCAAATCAGGTTATGTCATTGCATCCACTACCCCGCATACTGAACTCAGCATTGAAGATATACCTACCGATAAACCAATTGCCCTGGTTTTTGGGACGGAAAAAGAAGGAATAAGCGAAATAGCCAAAGCGCAATCAGATTTATTAGTCCGGATTCCAATGTTTGGATTTACCGAAAGCTTTAATATCAGTGTCGCTGCAGCTATCAGCATGCACTCTGTGAGATCAAAGTTTTTGAGAGAAGGAAGAGACTTAAAATTAACTGAGGATGAACGACGAGATGTTCTCATTGAATGGTGCAAAAGAACCATTAGTAGAGGTGAAATGATTGCGGCAGAGTTCGAGAAAAGGAAAGACGAATAGATTCTTATATTTGATTTTCTTAACCAAAAGTTAACGTACTATGGGAAAAGGAGATCGCAAAACGCGAAAAGGAAAACGGTTCAAAGGTTCTTACGGGAAGAGGCGAATGAGGAATAGCTCGAATGGTGTAGCCGTTGCCCCTTCGGAAAAAAAGAAAGCAGCAAGCGCCGAAAAAAAGACGGCGGCCAAGCCCAAAAAGGCCACCACAGCCAAAAAAACGACGGCTAAAAAGACTACAACCAAAACTTCTACAAAAAAAGCTGAATCAGCTGCCAAAGAGGCAAAAGAAGAATAATTACAATCAGGTTTTTACTTTAAGAATTTCACGGGAACGGGTGACTCTCCCCTATCGAGCTTTCGGAAGATTTCGAGCAACTCACCTATTCCCGAAATTCTCTCTGTTTCGGGATATCCGATATTTCTAAGCAAGTCCAAAGCCGCTAGTTCAACTCGAACATTTTTATGGGCATTGTCTCTGACAAAGTGTACAAACTTCAAAACCATAAAAGCATTGAACCAGCGGTAAAATCGTTTCTCAAAACTACTTAGCCCCTTACTGTTCCTTTTGATTTCAAGAACGCGCTCATCGAAGAAATAGCCACTTAAAAAATCGATTACCACGTAAGGCAGATTCCCTCCCAGTGTCACCAATTCAGGAGTTGCAATGTAAAACTCGGGGATACTTTTAAAAAACACCGATAAGTATTTGAATGCCTGTAGATTGTAAGTATAAAAACGGTGATCTTCTTTCTGAATAAAGCCGCGAATGGCCTTTCCTGTTCCAAACGGCACCCTATCAGACGGACGAGGCGATGGATAAACTATCGTATCATTTAATTCAGTGAAATTTCCCAATTCGATAATCTTGTGTAGAAAATAGAAATCTTCACCTGCCTGCCTTTTGTTCATCCCACCCTGTTTTTCATAGGCAGAACAGCGAACAGCCATGGACGAGCCCACAGTATGAAATGCATAAGGCGCTCCGGCTGCTCGGAGGGCTTGGTTGTAATACCTCAAGTGTAACTCGTAATACGAAATACCCAAATAAACTTCAGGTTCAAATTCTCCTCCTATAGTCGGGTGCTCAAACCGGATACTACATCCGGGTGAGTTCGGAAAGGATTTGAAATGACGCTCTAAAGCCGTAAAATAATCAGATCTACAGCTGCTATCGGCATCAAAGCAAGCAATGATTCCGTCCCGCTGACCTGCCCAACGAAATCTTCTAATGGCTTCGTCCATACCAATTTTTCTCGCCAGACCAACCCCGGCTTGCTTTTGAGGTAAGGCCTCTTCATAAATTGCGAAAACAGAAAACCCGGGATCACGTGATCCTTTGGTTCGCTCCTCCCATTTCAACGCTTCTTCATATGCCTTTTCATTTGTCATCCTCACATCAATCGAAACATTTTCCGATTGATTAACTACAACGATTACCTCCACTTCGCATGAAGGTCGGCTACAACCTTGTAAACTCAGCAAGCAAGATGGAAGACTCTTCTCATTATAAACGGGTATGACAACTACAATACCCAATCCCTCAGCAGGCGTGGTGGAGATTATTGATGGCCTAACGGCATATTTTGACAGGTAATCCTTCAATATCAAGGAGATAATCGCTCCATGGACCAAGATCCGTCTTCTTCCAAGCTGAAGCGTATTCTATCGTGAAGGCGGCTTTCTCGGCCTTGCCAGAATTCAATCTGTTCAGGTATGATCAAATAACCTCCCCAGTGATCCGGTCTGGGCACATCTTTCCCGTCAAATTTTTCTACCAAAGAATCAAGCTTATCCAAAAGCTCCTTTCGACTTTTTAGAGAAGAACTTTGATTACTGGCCCATGCACCGATTTGGCTACCTCTAGGTCTTGAATTGTAGTATTCGTCAGAATCTGCAACCGGTAGTTTTTCAGCTTTCCCTGAAAATCGAACTTGCCTGTCTAGTTCCATCCAAAAGAAATTCGCCGAGCAAAATGGATTTTCCGCCAGATTCTTCCCTTTATCACTTTCATAATTGGTGAAAAACGAAATTCCTTTTCTTGAAACATCACGCATATAGAGCACACGAGCAGCAGGCTTCCCTTCTTTAGAAGCTGTAGCGAGAGTAAAGGCATAAGGTTCCTGAATCTCTGATTTAAGCGCTTGATCAAACCATTTTTCAAATTGATCGAAAGGGTTTGACGACATATCTGATTCTTCCAATGGCTGATTCTTAAAATCCCGCCTGTCTTGCTTTACGAATGATCTTAATTCCTCTTTCATTGTATTCGGATTTCAACGCAAAAATACGATATGACTACTGGTCTCCCAAAGTTGAGTAGGTGCATTGTTTCGCTAATTTTGTGACAAATTTCAGATACGTGAAGCTTTCATTAGATCTTGCTTATCAAACACCACCTCAGTGGGCCGAAGTAGTACTATCAGATTTTGACACCTTCCTTCAAGACCATGCCGACTGCGAAAGGAAGGCATCTTCGATGGCAATGAGTTTCGTGGCTAAATGTCCCGATAAGGTTGAAATTATTCCAGAGCTGATTGAAACCGCACTGGAAGAATTAGAACACTTTCAGTCAGTATATGAATTGATGGAAAAAAGGGGAGTTCGACTTCCCGAGAGGATGCCCAAAGACACATACATCGACAGACTGATTCAATTGTGTCGATCGACGGTAGATGAACGATTAATGGATAGATTGCTCCTGGCATCAATTATCGAATGTCGCGGAGCCGAGAGATTTCGATTGGTAGCCGATGCAGCTACAGATCCGGAAATCAAAAGTTTTTATAAGAAGCTATGGACCTCGGAGGCAAAGCACGGACACATTTTTGTTAAGTTTGCTTTGAATTATTGGCCTGAAGAAGAGGTGTATGCGCGGTTGGAATATTTGAACAAAAAAGAGGGCGAAATTTGTGCTGATACCCCTTGGAAAGCAGCACTTCATTAAAGAGAATGGAATTTAAACCTGAAAATATCAAGGCACCCGAGAAAGGGAAACTTCTGGTTTCGGACCCGATGATGGGCGATCCTTATTTTCAGCGTGCGGTGATCTTGATATGCGAACACAACGAAGAAGGTTCTTTCGGTTTTATCCTGAATAAATATGTTGAAATAGATCTGGATGACTTGGTTGAAGACATTCCCGCCATTGCCAATCGAGTTAGTATAGGAGGACCGGTTGAGAACAACCACCTTTATTATCTACATCGATTGGGAGAAGAGCTTCCCGGTAGCGTTGAAGTGTCGAAAGGTCTTTATGTCGGTGGTGATTTCGATATCCTAAAAAATATGCTCTCTCAAAAAAGGCTGGACAAAGATCAAATCAGATTCTTTGTTGGATATAGCGGATGGGGTGAAGGGCAATTACTTGAAGAAATGGATAGTGAGAGTTGGTACGTCTCTGAAATAAATGAGTTGCCAATAATGAATACCGAGAGGGATGACTTATGGGAACTGGCTTTCAAAAAAATGGGTGGATCCTTTGCCATTCTGGCCAATTTCCCGAATGATCCCGGAATGAACTAAGCCTCTACCAGGTGTTTCAATCGCTTGTTTAAAGACGTAATCAGTAGATCGCTCGTCTTATGGAAGTACCGCTTGTGTCGAAATTTGCCAACCCAAATTATTCCGGCAATCGAATTCGAAAGAAATATTTCATCAGCCGAAAGGAGATCAGATTCATCAATCGGAGACTCGAATAAAGACAAACCTTCATCAATACAAGCATTTACCAAAGTCATTCGCATAACTCCCGCAACACCTCCTTCTTTGAGTCCAGGGGTTTTGATTTTGTCCCCTTGAACAACGAAAAGATTTCCAGCCGAGCTCTCGCATATCCCTCCATTTTGATTTAAGATCAACGCATCATCGAACCCATTCCGTTCTGCCCAAATCGTAGCCTGTATAGAAACTTGATTTCCAAGAATTTTTAGTTTCGACAGATTCGAAAGAGGTTTAAGCCATTCTCGGAAAAGACCAATATTGAGTCCGCGATCGTTAAGCGCGAAATAGTTTGGAAAGAAAGGAACCACCTCGGCAATATATCCTGCTCTATTGGTCTCGGGACGGTAAGCTCCCCCTCCTAGCCGAAATACCGTAATTCTAAGTCTACCACCTTGCCTAATTCCACATTCTTTCAAAAGAGCATAAATCGCTTTTTCTAAAACTAGCTTGTCGAAGATTGAACCTCTTTCCATGCCCAACAAATCACACGAAGCTTTCAATCGGGCAAAATGTCCCTCCCAGAAAGGAATCTTTCCGTCCATTACTCTGATGGTCTCAAAAAACCCATCGCCTAATCGCAATGCCCTGTTTTCAGTTAAAAACGATTCGTTAACCTTATCGGTCAAAGAGCCATTGATCAAATATTTCTTGGTTTCCAAAGACATTGAGACACAAAGGTAGTTTATACAATGCCGATGAACGACCCGATTAATTCTAAAAAGCGCAGTCCAAAATATGGTTCGAATATCAGCAAGACCACCAAACCATATATCGCTCCAAAGTAGTGAGCGTCATGGGCAATCCCAGTTGATTGTTTCTTACTCATGTAATATTCATAGAACAAGTAAGCTCCACCAACAACAAAAGCAGGAATTCCGATAGGAATGAAAAAGAGATAAATATCCATAGTCGGAAGAAGCAATATAACTGCAAGAACCACAGCTGAAACTGCTCCCGAGGCACCGAGGGAGTTGTATCCGGGGTTATCAGAGTGCTTTCTCATTGAAGGTAACGTAGCAAATATTATTCCTCCCAGGTATAGCAAAACATAATAGAGATATCCTCTTGACACCCCCCAGAATTCTAAATCCGGAAAGAGATTTTTAAAGACCTCCGGGTCAGTAAAAATCATCTCGATTAAACCTCCGAAACTCCACAAAACGTACATATTGAAGAGAAGGTGGAGAAAATCTCCATGGATAAATGCATGGGTGATAACCCGATAGTATTGTTTTCTATGCTTAACCTGGTATGGATTAAAAATCAGTCTGTTCAGTAACTCACCATTTCCAAAAGCAAGCAGAGAAACAACTACGTTTATGGCTACTATCGAGGTATTGAGCGGGTTATCCATCTATGAGGTATGATCGTGAACAATTTTCCATTCGCCATCGATGTTTTGCCAAATCAACGTAAAATATCCACCGGGATTATCTGCTTCTCTAGCTAATGACCAACTTCCTATTACCAAAGCAGCATTATCTCCCAGTGCTTTAAATTCTAGTATTTCAAAGCTCAGTACTCCCATTTTCTCGGGGCTATTGTAATTGGCCAGATAACGATTCAGTACATTTTGGTACCCTTTGGTTATTCCATTGCTTCCAGCGAAGGTCAAATCCGCATTATCGTGATAGAAACTCATGAAAGACTCTACGCTTCCCTTGTTCCAAGCATCTTGCTGTGCTTTTAGAGCCCGAACAATTTCTTCTCGTGCCGGTGAAGCCTCCTCGCAATTCATCAATAAAAAAAGGGGTAAAAGAAAAAGGGTTTTTTTCATTCAGAAGGAAACTTTTTGAATCCGATCATCAGATAACATATGCCTCAGCACGGCTCTTACCGTTGGACTATCAGGCGCTGGAGAAAGATTCGACTCAAAATCGTTGATTTCGGTGGTAGCATTCTCCGGAAGTTTCCCAAAGCCCTTGTATAGGCCAGACTTTACCAAAACATAGCTTCGTTTTATTTCGTTGACAAGCGCATAAGTCGAAGAATATTCGGACTGACAGAATTGAACAAAATTGTCCAGGGCTTTTTCGTCATCTTGTATGGCTTCAGCTTCAAAATCCTCAGAAATGGGAAATCCCGCCCTCTTCGGATTAATCTTGAACTCAAGAAATGCTCTATACAGCCAGGTCTTCGCTGAACTCATGGAATTAAACCAAGCCAGCACCGGAAGCTGTATTCGTCTGTTTTTTAATAAACCTATTCGCGTGTATCCAGTGCGATCTTGGTAGCTCACAATAGCCACTGCGCCGTCTTTCTCTTTTTGTGCTCGATTATACACCGGCCAATATTTCTTTATTGCTTGGTCTTCTAAAAGTGATGCGAAATATTCATCACTTGTAACTTTGAACTCTACCCTTCTAATTTGTTTTTGGAACAACTGTTTCCTTCTCGAAGAACCAGAAGATCTAAAATGACTCAGAACTCGCTTTTTCAGAGATTTGGCTTTACCAATATATAATGGGCGTTGACCGCTACCATAGAAATAATAAACTCCAGGGGAGTCAGGTATCGACTTGACCTGTTCTTCGTCTAAGTTTGAGGGAAGTACTTGGTGATGGCCATCTCGAGCCAGTAACCTTTTTAAAATCGAATTGTCACTGTCTGATTTCTGCAATTCCAACAAAACTTTGGCAGTAGCCATTGCATCTCCGTAGGCTCGGTGTTTTGCCATGTTTTGGATACCGAAATATCTACACAAATCAGAAAGACGATGGGATTTGAGATGTGGCAATATTTTTCGGCCATATCGCACCGTGCATAGACGACGTGCCGAAAACGGTATTTTTGCTTTGTCAAATTCCGCTTTCAGAAAGCGATAATCGAAGTTTACATTATGAGCGACAAATACGGAATCCTTCAAGTAGATTTTGATTTCTGCCAGTGCCGACTCAATTTGAGGGGCAGTTGAGATAAGCTTTTCGTCAATTCCCGTCAGTCCTTTAACATTGCCTGGAATCGATCTTTTAGGGTTAAACAGACT
>CAZWQX010000165.1:0-7776 GCA_964635965.1 uncultured Cryomorphaceae bacterium | reverse complement strand
CTTCAACAGATACGATAATATCGCCCGTTTCAATTCCTGCCGTTGCGGCGGCTCCACCCTCTAAAAGGCCTCTAACATAGGCACCTTCACTGATGCTGATGCCTTCACTTTCCATGATCTGAGGGTCGATATTGCTAATGTTCACACCAATGTAGGCACGTTGTACCTTACCAAACTCCAGTAAATCGGCAGTCACTTTTTTCACGATACTAACGGGCACTGCAAAACTGTAGCCGCTATACGACCCTGTGCGAGAAGCAATCGCCGTATTAATTCCGATTAACTCACCTCTTCCATTAACCAAAGCTCCTCCGCTGTTTCCTGGATTTACCGCAGCATCAGTTTGGATAAACGACTCAAGAGGAAAGGTTCCGTTATTGGGGTCATAATCAAGAATATTAATGTTCCTCGCCTTTGCACTCACAATACCTGCCGTTACAGTCGACGTTAGATTAAAAGGATTGCCTACAGCCAACACCCATTCACCAACTTGAAGTGCATCGCTATCACCCAATGTAATAGAAGGCATATTTTCTGCTTCGATCTTTAGAAGGGCGATATCAGTTCCGGGATCGGTTCCAACCAGTTTGGCTCTAAAGGTCCGATTGTCATTGGTGGTAATCTCTACTACCTCTGCATTATCGATAACATGATTGTTGGTAACGATATAACCGTCGCCACTGATAATCACTCCTGAACCCGATCCTCGTTCTTGGCGTGATGAATAGGGATCACCACCAAAATATCTACTCCAGGGGTTGTAATATTTCTGTGGTGTACTGACTGTCTTCACGTGAACTACCGCATCAAGAGACATATTTGCCGCATTCACAAAATCCATACTCTCCAGAGGCATAGACGGACTGGTAGTGAAATTTGTGAGTTTGAATTCCGCTCTTGGGGTAGTGTTTGGTTCGGTAGGCTCCTTCTCAAAAAAGGAAATGTACGCACCCAATGCAACCAAACCTCCGAACATGGCAACGACTGTTGTTTTCAGCAATTGTTTCATTGATCTTCTCATTTAGTTATTCAACATTGAAATTGGACTTTTTCTTTTTTCCATCGTGTTAATTGATGTTAAGCTCAATCAACTGTCAGGCAAACAGTTCAGAGCAATTCGTGTACCAAATTCAAAAACTGACAATTCTGCATTTTCCAAAACGAATCATTGACAGTATTCATCGAAAGTTCTTTTTCACCAAGACTGACTAATTTTGCCTTGTGACTATCGACTTTGTAAAATACAGTGGGACGGGAAATGACTTCATCCTCATAGATGATCGAAAAGAATTCTTCCCTTCCGATAACTTACAACTCATTTCTGCGCTCTGCGACCGACACTTTGGCGTTGGCTCAGATGGACTCATGCTTATCCGAGAGTCGAAGGATACGGATTTTGAGATGATCTTCTTTAATCCAGATGGATCGAAGAGTCTTTGTGGCAACGGAAGCCGCTGTTCCGTGCATTTTGCCAGATCTCTTGGATTAACACGAGAACAAGGCTCCTTCGTTACTACGGATGGAGTCCACCATTACAAGATGCTTTCTGATAATGAGATAGCCATCGACATGAAGCCACCTTCCGGGGCCGAAAAGATTGATGATTTTGACTTTTTGAATACCGGTTCACCACATCTTATCGTTTACACTGACGATTTGGAATCAAAAGATGTTTATTCTGAGGGACAACGCTTGCGCAGTATTCCACCTTTTAATCAGGAAGGAACGAACGTAAATTTTGTCTCAGACCTCGGAAATGACAAAATTGAAATGAGGACGTATGAAAGGGGTGTCGAAAACGAAACGCTGTCGTGTGGGACAGGTGTCACTGCGGCTGCTCTAAATTTGAAGAGAGATGAATTGGGAAATCACCTCGTTTCTGTAGGAACCAAGGGAGGTGATTTGCGAGTCCATTTTAAGACATTGGAAAATGGGTTTTCTGACATTTGGTTGGAAGGCCCTGTTTTGAAAATTTTTGAAGGGGTTTATGATACTGGAGAGTAAAGGAATAAGGCTAAGAGCTCTGGAGACTACGGATGTCGATAAACTCTTCATTTGGGAGAATAATCCCGTTAATTGGCGGATATCTCAAACAATTACCCCTTATTCCAGGCATGTTTTGATCGACTACGTTCATTCGGTGTCTGATATTTTTTCCGACAAACAATTGAGACTGATGATTGTGGAGAAATCAACGGATGAACCTATAGGAACCGTTGATCTATACGATTGCGACTTCAAGAATAAACGCACGGGAATCGGAATCTTAATCGCCGAACCTGAGAAAAGAGGGAAAGGATTTGCTTCTCAAGTGCTCGAACTATTAATGCCCTATTGTTTTGATACGCTGGCGATGCATCAGGTTTATTGCAGTATTTTATCGGATAATCCTGAGAGTTTGGCACTATTCAAAAAGTTTGGATTTAAAGAGGTAGGGTTGAAGAAGGATTGGACCTACGATAATGGACGTTTCTTTGATGAGGTCCTAATGCAAAAGACTAAGAATGATTAAGAAAAGGCTGTTTTGGCTGGTGTTGATCATTTTGGTTTTGATCGGGAGCAGCCTTTATTATTTCAAAAATGTTCTCGAGAGTCCATGCCTGCAGGTCGACAAAGATTACACACTCTTTATTGAAACAGGTTGGGGTCAGAATGAGGTGTTGACGGAATTGACAGATAATGCAAGGTTGAGGAATCCCGATCTCGTTGCCAAGCTAATGGAAAAGAAGAATTACGCTGGAAACCTTGTGGTCTCGGGTAAATATGTAATTCCTAAAGACATTGGTATCAATGAGCTGATAAATTTCTTGAGAGCGGGTAATGGAGAAGTTGAAGTTAACGTGACCTTCAACTCAGCTCGAACATTGGAAGAGCTGGCAGGGAAAGTAACCCGATCTATCGAAGCAGATTCGACAGAGATAATTGCTGTTCTGACAGACCCACGAACCATTTCGAAATATGGATTCAATTCCAATACATTTCTCTCAATGTTTATCCCTGATACTTACCGAATGGAATGGGACACGGATGCGCAGGAGTTTGTGCAACGCATGGCAGATGAATACAAGAAGTTTTGGGATGATGATAGGAAGCAAGAAGCTCGCGATCTGGGCCTTTCTCAAAGTCAAGTAAGTACTTTAGCAAGTATTGTTCAGGCAGAACAACAATCCATACCGGAAGAAAGAGGTGTAATTGCAGGGTTATACTTGAATCGACTACAAAGAGGAATGAGACTCCAAAGTGATCCAACGGTGATCTATGCAATAGGAGATTTCTCTATCACAAGATTGCTGACCAAAGACCTCTCAATTGACAGCCCATACAACACTTACAAGTATAGCGGTTTACCCCCGGGACCGATCAACGTTCCTTCGAAACAGTCACTTCAAGCTGTGCTGAATGCTGACGATCATAACTACTTGTACATGTGCGCAAAAGATGATTTTTCGGGTTATCACGCTTTTGCTTCAAACCTAAGCGAACACAATAGGAATGCGCGCGCATTTCAAAGGGCACTGAACGAGCGCAAGATCTATAGATAGAAAAGCGGTCAGAACTTTCCGTCTTTTCATTTGTTGGCTGTTGCGAACCTAATCACATGAGATTTCTCTTCACGACGGCTGTATTTCTCGTAGCCAACATACTACATGCCCAATCGGGCGAGATTCGAGGCAGGGTAATTGACGAACTCACCAACGAGCCAGTTCCCTTTGCGAATGTAGCTCTACAGGAAACCACTTATGGAGCTGTTACTGATATGGAAGGAAAATACCTTATATCGGGAATTGAGCCTGGCTTGTACAATCTGCAGGCCAGTTTCGTTGGTTATAAAACCAAGACCATTTTCGAGGTTGAGGTTTTCAATTCACGGCCCACGGTAATCGACATCCCTTTGGAAGCTTCTTCCACCAGCCTGGCAACGGTGGAAGTTACTACCGAGGTATTTGAGCGAAATGCGGAGAGCCCCGTTTCATTGCAGAGCATTGGCACAAATGAAATACAGAGAAATCCCGGAGGTAACCGAGACATATCGAGAGCCCTTCAGATTCTTCCTGGTGTTGCATCATCTCTTTCTTTTAGAAACGACATAATAATCAGAGGTGGTGCACCGAATGAGAATCGGTTCTTTTTGGATGGCATTGAGGTTCCCGTTATCAACCACTTTGCGACCCAAGGATCTTCCGGAGGTCCCGTGGGAATATTGAACGTCAACTTTATTCAAAACGTCGATTTTTACGCAGGGGCTTTTCCAGCCAATAGGGACAATGCAATAAGTTCAATTCTTGAATTCACCCAGAAGGATGGAAATACGCAAGGTCTAAAGACTAATTTTACCCTTAGTGCCACTGATATTGGCTTGACCCTTGACGGACCAATAGGAGAGAAGACCACTTTTATCGCTTCTGCGCGAAGATCTTATCTGCAGTTTCTCTTTAATCAATTGGGTTTACCGTTTTTACCAACGTACAACGACGCTCAATTTAAGATTAAGCACAGGTTTAACGAGAAAAACGAAATCTCCATCATTGGATTAGGAGCTATTGACCAATTTGAGCTCAATGAAAGCGCAGCTCAGGATGCCGAGACAGAAGAAGAGAGACAAGAAATAAACTACATCCTCGCCAATCTTCCAGTGAATAATCAATGGAACTATACGGTAGGTGCGAATTACAAGCATTTCTCTAAAAATGGTTTTCAGAATGTCATTTTTAGTCGCAGCCATTTGAACAATTCGGCAGAGAAATACGAAGACAATATTGAGGAACCAGACAGGTTGTTGTTGGATTATGAGTCTGAAGAAATAGCTAATAAATTCAGATTCGAGCACACACAATTGTTAGATGGATGGCGAATTAATGTAGGAGCAAACCTCAAGGACATCACATACACCAACAGCACCTTCAATCAAATTACCGTTGGAGAGGATATATTGGATATCAACTTTTCCTCAAAGATTAATTTCCAGCGATACGGGCTTTTTGGGTCGGTAAATAAAGCCTTGGCCAATGAGCGATTACTTCTTTCATTTGGAATCAGAACCGACTGGAATAATTGGAATTCAAGCATGTCAGATCCATTGGATCAGATTTCTCCTCGTCTTTCCGCCTCATATGCTCTAACTCCGGAACTCACCGTAAGTGCCAATGTTGGAAGGTATTTCCAATTACCTCCCTACACTGTAATGGGTTACCGAGATTCAGAGGGCAATCTGGTGAATGCGGATAACGGTGTTACCTACATTCAAAATGACCAGCTGGTAGCAGGATTGCAGTACGTATTTCCCTCTAATACAAAAGTTTCGGTGGAAGGATTTTGGAAAGAATACTCAAACTATCCTTTTACCACGAGAGATAGCATTAATCTGGCAAATTTGGGGGCTGACTTTGGTGTGATCGGAAATGAACCTGTGGTATCGATTGGTGAAGGACGGGCCTATGGAGTCGAGTTTTTGATCCAAAGAAAGCTGTACAACGGTTTATTCGGAATTGCCGCATTAACGCTCGTTAGGAGTGAATTCACCGATAAAAACGGAGATTATGTTCCTTCTTCATGGGACAACCAATTTATTCTCAGTTTAACTGCAGGGAAGAAGTTTGGGACAAACTGGGAAGTCGGAACAAGAGTCAGACTCATTGGTGGCCCACCTTTCACGCCTGTAGACGAAGAAACTTCAGCTCTAATACCTGTTTGGGATGTTAACCAGCAGGGAGTACCTGATTACGATCGTCTAAACGAGGAGAGAGCGTCCTTCAGTTATCAGATAGATTTTAGAATTGACAAAAAATACTTTTTTGAAAAGTGGTCACTCAATTTTTATTTAGATATCGAAAATATAACCAACGCAGTGGTTGAGTTAGAGCCGTTTGTAGATGTTGTTAGAGATGGAAATGATCAGCCTGTGGTTGATCCTAATGACCCATCAAGGTATCTTTTGACAACAATCCCTAATCAGTCAGGAACCATCCTTCCGAGTATTGGAGTCGTAGTAGAATTTTAACTACAGAACCCCTTCTTTGGTTTTGTAGTTTTTGCCACCTGTTTCTTTGAGATCAAGATAAAACTCTGCCATTTCCTCAATGGTCTTATCGGTATTGAGTTTTTCATCGATTCTTTTCATGGCATTCTCCCCGTAGATTTTAGTCGTTTCGCGATCATTATAGGCCCTTTGCATAGCCTGGGCTATCGCCTCGGGGTTTTTAGATGGAATCATAAAGCCACTTTTTCCATCTTCAATGAGGAATTTATTGCCCGGAATATTTGTGATCAATGGGGTAGTACCCAATGACATCGCCTCTATGACTGATTTGGTAATGGATTCGCCGTAAATAGAAGCGAGAAGGAATACATCGCTGGCCTTATCTATTTCTAATGCATCAGGTCGGAATCCCGTAAAAATCACTCTATCTCCATAAGGACTTTCATCGGCGATTTTGCGGTATTCAGGAGTCTCTAATCCACGGCCTACCATAAGAAGGTAGAAGTCCATTTCAGGAGGAAGATGGTGTAATGCCTTCATTACGTAAACAACTCCTTTCATGGGACGAGTATTCGCTACGCAGGTAAACACAAAACTTCCCTTTTTTACTCCAAATTCAGATAAGTCGGCAGGTTTAACATCTTTATACCATTCCAGGCGATGCCCCTTATTGATGGTGACAACTTTTGATTTCACATTTGATACGAGCTGCTTTCGATATTCTTCTTCAACACCTATCGAATTGCAGATTATTCTATCAACTCTGGGATGATAATACTTGGTGTAAAGTGAGGGGTCATACCACTGCAGGTTTCCTTGATAACCCCTGTAAAGAACCACCTTTACATCCAAACCCTTAGCAGCTCTTATTCCGTTGGAAGAGGCCTTACTATTGTAAAGTTGCAGGATGTCGTGTTTTCCTTCAAGCAATAGATTTCTGATTCTTTGAATTGAATCTTTATCGAACTTCTTCTCCGGGTGAAAATCAATTACTCGAATACCTGCTTCTTGGAAATTCTTGATGTATTCTGAATCTCCATAGGTCATAATGTCAATTTCCCAGCCCTTTTTAGCCAGACCAATGAAAATTTCTGCTTCAGGGCGTACGGTTACGGTGCTGCGGTAATTGCTTATGACCAATATCTTCGGAGGCATGCGGCGAAATTAAGGCTTCTGAATTTGGTAGAGAACAATGGTTCTTTGCATCCATTTGTCCTCAAATTCATGTGAAATAGTTGAATTGAAACTTTCTGCGAATCCTTTCTCACCTAGATACCAATTCCCCGGTTTAGGATTTTTCTCAAAGAGCAAGAGCTCCTCGGTTCTCAATGAATAGTAATAAGGAATCTGATAAGCGATTAGAGGTGGAGTAGAAAGCGAATCGACGAAAAATTGATTTCCCGCAACGTTTATCTCAGGCTTGAAAATGTAAGGCGCACCGGTCCAATATACTTGGCCCTCTTCTGAGATTTCAACTATCCTGTCTATCTCTTCGGCATAATACTTCGATTTGCTCGTCTCTGCTTGAATGGGAAGAAAACAAATATTGTAAACCAATCGCAACACTCCTAGCAAAAGAACAAGGTGAAGAAAAGCTTGATGTGGCCATGACTTCCGAAATATGGTGATGCTGAAAACGGCAAAAACAGCACCCGAAGTAAAGAATGCAAAAGGAGGTACGACTCCCGTTGGAAGTGCCTGCGTAAAAGGAGCAATGAACAATGCAATCGCCAATAAACTTGAGACCACTCCAATCCAGAGTCCAAGCCTTTTTTGGAATAGCTCAGATTTTGATTTAG
>CAZWQX010000164.1:0-8002 GCA_964635965.1 uncultured Cryomorphaceae bacterium | reverse complement strand
CCATCAAAGGATGTATTAAAATAGACGTACCTCAATCCGACGGAAAAGCCTGCATTCCAATTCTTTTCATTCACCAGGGAATACCGCCATGTCAATGCAGAGTAATACGTATCAAAAGTCAGATCAACCTCGGCATCAACATCAAAAGTCATGTCATTAATGACTATTGGTTCGTCAACTACAAAATCTTGGCTCCTGATTAGCTGAGTGAATGAAATGTGAAATTGGGATCTCTGCCCCGCTCTTACTAAACCGTCCACCTTAAAAACAGACATATCTTCTAACAATCGGAAATCATCTTCCAGACTCAAGTCAGAACCAATCACATCACCATCGATACGCAAACGGGTGCTTACCGAAGGAAAATAGGCCCCTGCAGAAAAATACAATCTGGGGTTGTACACTGTGCTATCTCTGGTAACTACAGACTGAGATTTGAGATCGGCGAATGTCGTAATCAGTAAAAGGAAAACGAGGGTAAAACGAATCATAGATGTAATTCTGAAGTAAAAGAACACAAAAATTGCCTGAGAAAAAATTCAGGATTTAAAGGAAAAATTAAGCCTTCATTCTCAAAATTGAGAAAACCAAAACTGTTATGACTCCCTAAAGTTTTTCTTCGTTTTAGCTAATCTTCGATTTTTGTGTTTGTAATCGTTCCCGTTATGAAAAAGCTTTGTGTTCTGCTATTTGTAATTCTGCTTTTGCCCGGCCTAGCCAGTGCATGCAGCATGTATAAAATCACCAAAAATGGTAAGACAATTGTCGGCAATAACGAGGATTGGATCAGTCCTAATTCTCTGTTCTGGTTTGAAAAAGGAGAAGGAGAGCAGTTCGATGTGTTGTACATGGGTCAATTAGACCGATTTGCTCAAGGAGCCATGAATAGTGCGGGTTTGGTATTTGATGGATTCGCCATGGACTACCTCGAAGTAAAAAACGTAAAAGGGAAAATCTCCATACCATTTGGGGAGGCAGTCCAACAGGTTATGCGAACCATGTCTGATGTCAATGAGGTTCGGGATTACCTCTCTACTATCAACCTTAGTCTTCTCGAAACGGGTCAAATTGTTTTCGTAGATAGAAGTGGAACCTACCTCATAGTTGAAGGGGATGAAATGATCATCGGTTCAGAACCTGAGCAGTGCTTTTCGAATTTCTACTATTCGCAGATTGAATCAACGGATGAAGTTGAATTAGAAAACTTTAAAAACGGAATGGAATTCCTAAAGGAAACCAGGGGTGCACCATCGCTTGATTATGTTGGCTCAGTGATGGAAAGCTTGAAGAGTACCGGAGACATGACCCAATACACGACGGTTTACGATCTTCAAGAGCTAACGGTAAGAGTATATCTATTTCATGATTTTGGCAATTATCAGGAGTTCTCATTAGCCGAGAAAATTAAAGAAGGAAATCATTCAGCCACCATTGCCGATTTGTTTCCGAATGACTCGCCGGGAGTCGAGAACTACAACAATTACAACAGTTCTGACGATCCTACGAAATTTGTCAGAGACCTAATGGGAGATCAAACATTCTCAGAAGAAGAACTCGAGAGTCAAGGCTTTTCTTGGATAGTAAATACAATGGGATATGAGCGGTTGCTATACTTGGAAGATCCAAAAGGAGCCATCGAAATTTTCAAATTCGGTATTGAGCTTATGCCAAACAATGCGAATCTTCACGATAGTCTGGGGGAGGCATATCTGGAAAATAATCAACTGAAAGAATCAAGACAGTCCTACGAAAAATCGCTCGAGCTCAATCCTGATAATAATGGGGCCAAAGAAGCGCTAAAGAAAATTAAATCAGCTTCTAACGGCAGCTGAATTGCCAGCGAGATAACCACTGGTCCAGGCGTGTTGAAAATTGTATCCTCCCGTAACACCATCCACGTTCAGTACTTCCCCGGCAAAATAAAGTCCTTTGTACTTTTTGGATTCGAAGGTGTGTAAATCAATTTCAGACAGGTCCACTCCCCCCGCAGTCACAAACTCTTCTTTAAAAGTAGTTTTGCCGTCGACTTGATATGGGCAACGAACCAAAACTTCGATGAATCGATTCATCAACTTGGCGGGAAAATCGGCATACTTCAGATTATACTGAATGTTCGCCTTCTCGCAGAGACGTTCCCAGAGTCGTTTCGGAATATCAAAAAGCGGGTTGGTTTTAACTTGTTTAGCCGGATGGTTGGAACGCATTTCCCGTAAATCGCTTCTTACAGAGTCTTCACTTTGGCCCGTCCAGTTAATTTGAATCGGAAATTTGTATTGGCGTGAGTGAAGATCAATCGCTGCCCAAGCCGAGAGCTTAATTACCGCCGGAGCGCTAAAGCCCCAGTGCGTGATTAAAATCGGCCCATCGTCCTTCCATTTACTTCCCGGAATAGTCACCATCCCCTGTTTTACGGATAGACCTTGTAGATCTTTCATGTCCGAATCGGGAACATTAAAAGTGAAGAGCGAAGGAACGGGTTCCACAATCTTTAGTCCCAAATCTCGAATCCATTGGTAGCTCTCCGATTTGGGATAACCTCCCACCGTAATGATTACTTTGTTCGCCTTGAGCATATCCCCATCTCTCAATCTGATTTCAAACTCGTCTTTTCCGGTTATCAATTCAACCACTTCAGACTTCCTACGGATCTCAATACCGAGTCTTTCAATCTCTTCCATCAAAGTATCGATGATCGTCTGAGAAGAATCAGTCACGGGGAAAACACGTCCATCGGGTTCCGTTTTCAGCTTCACTCCCCTTTCCTCGAACCAACGTCTGGTATCGTTCACATCAAACTTGGAAAAAGGCTTCTTCAATGCCTTTAGACCTCGAGGATAATATTTCACCAATTGACTTGGATAATCACAGTCATGAGTTACGTTGCAACGTCCTCCTCCACTTATCTTGACCTTGCTAAGCAGTTTGGTGGTTTTCTCCAATATAACCACCTGCCGTTCGTTTTTGGCTGCGTGAATGGCCGCAAAGAATCCTGCTGCACCTCCTCCGATTACTACGACATCTGCATTCATCTAGCCTTTCTCCTGTGTGAGTTTATTTAGAACTGACTTTCTGATTATTCAGATAAGAGGTAACGAAGCCAAATGAAGAAAGAAAATGGCAGCTCACAAAGCTTGATCAAATCATCAACCCCTCTAAACTACCATCTACTGAGTACTATTTACTATCTACTAAGGACTATCTAACAATTACTCTTCACCCCAGTCACTTCCACGTCCGGGAGTGTAAGGCACCTTCATATCTACCAATCGCTTCTCGATATCTTCAACGGCATCGGCAACTTCACGCATTTGATTGAGAATATCGGCGTATTCTTCTTTGGCAATATCAATTTGCTCTCTGGCAGTTTTCGTTGGTTCGGCTGTATTCCACCAGCTCGAATATGCGGCATATCCAACTCGCCCGTTTAGGCTTGGCTTGGTCTCAAATTCTCGCGAAGAACGAGTTCGATCACCATAAAGAGAAAGTCTAATCCGATACATAGATTCCTCTAAAGCCTTAACCTCAGCAAGCATGTCAATTGGAGCAGAAGGATACATCTCAATGGCTTTTTCAATGTAATCCAGTTTCTCTTTTTTCTCGCTGTACAGCTTATTCGTTCCTTTAATCGATCGTTGCAACTCAGCTACTTCCTGCTGGAAAGCTAGTACTTCTTCTTTGTCTCCTGCAAGCAAGGTCTGACGATCAAGAGGAACCACTTCAAATGAAACGGGCTCGTGTACCATGGCGAATTCACCATTTACGTTTTTGTGAATCTCCACCGTATAGGTTCCGGGCAGTGCCAGCATTCCTTCATCAGGAGAAGAATACCTACCCAATTTCCCAGATGACAGTTTGATCGGAGAAGTAGATGTGTGGCGAAGGTTCCAATGAACGCGGTGCATTCCTTTAGAGACGGACTTTCTCATTTTACGAACTGTCTCCCCATTCGAATCTTTGATCACAAAGAGCAGATATGGATCTTCTTCACGGTCTTCGGCTCTTAAGTCATCCAAAGATGGATAAACCTCATCCTTGTCTTCTTTTCTTAGTTCTTTCTCACGCTCCTGTCGTTGCTCCTTGAGCGTTTTGATTTCTTCGCCAAAATAATAGGTAATCGCTGCTCCGAATTTTGGATTCTTCGTATTGAAGAACATCTCTCCTTGAGAGCTCTTTCCTCTGCCTCCCATACGGTTGTCCTCAACGTAAAGCAAGGCATCTTTTACGGGGAATATGTGGGCATCTTCTGCCAATAAATCTTCTGAAAGATCCCGTAAAGCGGAGTAGTCATCCAAAACATAAAAGCTTCTACCAAAAGTGGCAAGCACCAAATCGTTCTCCCTTCTTTGGATTTCCATATCCCTTACCGCTATAGTCGGTAATCCTTTCTTGATTTGGTTCCAATTGACACCATCATCATCCGAAAAGAAAACGCCGAACTCAGTTCCCACAAACAGAAGGTCTTCGTCTACGTGATCCTGGACAATACAATAAACCGTTCCTCTCTCCGGAAGATCAGAAGTAATATTGGTCCAAGAAGATCCTCGATTGGTACTCTTGTATACGTAGGGTTTAAAGTCTCCTTCTTTGTGGTTATTGAATACGGCGTAAACCGTGTTTTCGTCGTGAATAGAAGCTCTCAACATGTTCACATAAGTCTTTTCCGGAACTCCATCAACGCCATCAATTTTCTTCCAAGAATCACCGCCGTTTTCACTGATTTGAATCAATCCGTCATCGGTTCCGGCGTAAAGAAGTCCTTCAACCAAAGGGGATTCATCAAAGGCAACGATGTTTCCGTAAATGGAAGTAGACATATTCTTCATCACCGCATCGGGGCCCCAAACCTTACCCATAACCTTCATTTGGTTTCGGTCCAGTTGACGCGTCAAGTCAGGACTTATTGTCTCCCACGAACTACCGCGGTCTTCACTTTTGAAGATTTTATTTGCCGCGAAGTAGAGACGTTCATTATTATGAGGGCTGATCAACAATGGTGCATCCCAGTTCCAGCGGTAGGCATCTTCATCCTTTCCAGGTTGTGGCTGAATAGCCACCCTTTCACCACTCTTTTTGTCATAGCGAACCAACCAACCGTATTGCGCTTGACCGTATACGATATCCGGATTTTCAGGATCGATTTGCGGTTCAAATCCGTCCCCGCCATTCGTGATAAACCAATCGGAATTCATGATGCCGTGCTGGCTGGTGGTTCTTGAAGGTCCACCCTGGGTATTGTTATCCTGGGTCCCTCCGTAAACATTGTAGAATGGCTCAGCATTGTCGATGGCCACCTTGTAAAACTGAGTGATCGGTAGATTCGGGTAGTACTTCCAGTCTTCGGCTGAATTAAATGTTTCGTAAAGACCACCATCACATCCAACCAACCAGTGATCGGGGTAAGCCGGGTCGATCCACATACAGTGGTTATCGACGTGCTTGCTCTTCTCACCCGTCATTTTGAAGTTCTTCCCACCATCTTCGGTGTGGTGCAACCACGTGTTCATGCTATAAACTCGGTCAACATCGTATGGATGGCAAACGATTTCCTGGTAATAGTTTCCACTGGTTTGGTAATCGGACATCTTCTTCCAGCTCTCACCTCTATCGGTAGAGCGGAAAAACCCTCCACCTTCTGTCGCCTTAATAATCGCATAAACCACATCGGGATTGGCCGGAGAAATATCCATTCCAATTCGACCTTTATCACCTGAAGGAAGTCCCTTAGAAACTTTCTTCCAATTGGCCCCACCATCTGTGCTCTTATAAATAGCCGATTCGGGTCCTCCGTCGATGTAGGTGAATACATGACGTCGACGTTGGTGAGCGGCAGCATAGAGCAGGTTTGGATCGCGTGGATCCATGTGAATTTCGTTAAAACCTGTATGCTCTGACACTTCGAATATCTTCTCCCAATTCTCTCCTCCGTCGGTAGTTTTATAGATTCCACGATCACCACCTTCTTTCCAAAGTGGACCGTAGGCAGCCACATAAACAACGTCCTCGTTATCTGGGTGAATGGTGATCATACCAATGTGCTCCGAATTTTCAAGGCCCATGTTCTTCCATGACTTACCTCCATCGGTGCTTTTGTAAACTCCATCACCGTAGGCAACACTTCGTTGGTTGTTGTTTTCGCCCGTTCCAACCCAAACTGTGTGGGGATTCGAAGGAGCCATGGTCACACATCCAATTGAATAAGAACCTTGACTATCGAAAATGGGTTCGAAAGTGGTCCCGCCGTTTGTTGTTTTCCAAACACCCCCTGAAGCGATGGCCAAATAATACTCGTAAGGTTTATCGGGATTTACGGCGATATCGGCAATCCGACCTGAAGTCAAGGCGGGGCCAATTCCTCTGAATTTCAATCCGCTGTAGGCAGATGATTCGTACTTCGCTTTTTCATCTTCTGATTTATCTTTTTTCTGTGCGGAAAGACCAACCGCGATAAACAAGCCCAAAACGAGCAGTGCCGTTCTCTTCATCATAATTTGTTGGTGGTTAAAGAAGCGGTTAAGATACGTGTCAAGCGTCTTTCGACCAAATGGCAAAGGGCAATCCCAAGAGGTGATTTTTTCCTATTTTGTCGGAAGATTTAGAGACCATGAGATTTATCCTATTTATTACGATTTCCGTAATTATTTCGAGTTGCGCCTTTCACAGTGGAATGATGACTGCCAATTTACCTTCTGACTTCAATCAGGAGATTGTCAGAAAAGCCGAAGGCCAAGCTACAGCGGTTTATGTGCTTGGAATTGGTGGATTAGACCACAAACATTTGGTTACGGACGCGAAGAAAAACCTATATTCTAATCACCCATTGAAAGATGGAGAGGCCTACGCGAATTTGGTAGTGGACCAAAGACTTTTCCCCTTTCTCGTGGTTAACGTCAATCAGATTTTTGTCACGGCCGACATAGTGGTAGACCCAAAAGTCGATAACGATTCACTCCAATACTATTTCGAACCTCCTTTGAATGAAAAAGGAATCCGTATGCTCAGCGGAGATGGTATTTGGATCAAGGCGAATGACGAGGTGACGGTAACTAACGGTTCATTATCTGAAAAAGGCAGGGTTGTTAAGATCATGGGAAGAAAAAAGGTGCTGGTTTATTCGCCTACATTAGGTGAAAGAAAGTACGGACTAAAAAAAGTCTTCCTTCACGGCGAGAATATCAGGTTCAGAGATGTGGATTTTGCCGTTGGAGAAACCGCCCCCATTGAATTCCAAGGCATGACGAGAAATGCATCTGTAATTGGTATCAATCGCGATTACCTTCTCCTCAAAACCTCCGCTCCTGAAACAGGCGTAAAGTATAAGCATCAGTCGTTTAGAGATACAGAGAAATTGATTGAAAAAGAAAACGAGAAGAAGTAAGAAAGCCTCAGTGACCTGTGAATCTGTCCATAGGCATGATGGAAGAATGATTCTTTGCAATTGGAATGATTTCATTGGCATGAAAACCTAATCCATGACTCATGTGGTTTGGTTTGGTCAAATCAGAGGGAGATTAAAATAACCGCATAACCTGTTAAGAATTGGCATTATTCGGCTTCGATTTTCGGATGTTGCTTCCTATTTTTAGGATTAATCCTTAGAGACCATGAAAGAACTAAGTCTAGTTGTATTGTTTTTTTTCTCGTTGATCTGTCAAGCCAAATCAACCGGTCCTGGTTCTAATGGCTTTATCGAAAACATGGGACAGATACTTACTACAACCGGGGAAAAAGATGATCGAATCAAGTTTCTAGCCAATCCATCACAAGGACTAAATATTCAGATTAAAAACAGTGGAATCTCTTTTGACACTTATGCTTTTGAAGAAGCGTCGAACCAATACGCTTTTCATCGTTTGGATCTTCAATTCTTAAATGTGAATAATCAATCCAAGCTTATAGCCACAGAAAAGAATGAAGAGTTAATCAATACGGTTCGCGGAAGTGAAAAGCACGAAAATATCCGTGTTTATAATCGAATAGCATACGAGAACCTATACAACGGAAT
>CAZWQX010000163.1:0-8067 GCA_964635965.1 uncultured Cryomorphaceae bacterium | reverse complement strand
ATACCCGCAGCGACAGATCCTTCTGAGGTAATTCGAAAAAAGCCTATCTCTCCGGTTGCCTGAACATGGGTACCACCACACAGCTCAACTGAATCACCAAATCTTATTACACGAACCTCATCACCATACTTCTCACCGAATAATGCCATGGCTCCCATTTCCTTTGCCTTATCCATGGGTATCTTACGAAATTCACTCAAAGGGATATTTCTTCGAATCGCCGCATTTACATGATTCTCGACTCTTCGAATTTCCTCTTCAGATACCTTGGAAAAATGAGAAAAGTCAAAACGCAAATACTCCTTTTCAACCAAAGATCCGCGTTGCTCAACATGTTCACCTAATATTTCTCGAAGTGCATGGTGCAGAAGATGAGTTGCTGAATGATTCTTCTCCGTGTTGTTTCTCTTTGTCGTAGAAACTACTGCACGAATTTTCCCCGTAAGGGAAACAGGAGATTCTTTTGCCACTTGAACAATCAAATGATTCTCTCTAAAAGTGTTGATAATGCTGATCTTACCACCATCAAACTCGAGATAGCCCGTATCTCCAATTTGCCCTCCACCCTCGGGATAGAAAGGCGTTTGATCGAATACGAGGTGATAAAGCTTTTTCCCTTTTTGCTCAATCTGTCGATACTTCACCAATTCAACATCTGATTCGGTTCGATCATATCCAACAAACTCAGTTGGTGGTGCCTCTTTGACAACCGTCCAATCTTCTGCAGATACGGTTGCATCCTTTCGGGATCTGCTTTTCTGGTTTTCCAGAGCCTTTTCGAAAGCTTCGTGATCATAGTCCAGGTCGTGTTCTGAAAGAATCAGAGCAGTTAAATCTACAGGAAAGCCATAGGTATCGTACAGCTCAAACACCGTCTCACCATCAATTTTCTCATTTTGATTCTTTTCCAAAACCTTACCGATCCGATCCATCCCTTTGGAAAGGGTCCTTAAGAATGAATCTTCCTCTTCTCGAACTACCTGCTCAATTAGCTCTTTGTTTTTAGAAAGCTCTGGGTAGAACTCACCGAGTTGCCTTTCCAATTCACCAGCAAGCAAGTGCAATATTGGTTCTGTTCGGTTCAAAAAACTGTAGGCGTACCGCACGGCTCTTCTCAAAATTCTACGAATCACATAACCGGCACCCGTATTACTTGGCATCTGCCCATCGGCAATAGCAAAAGAAACTGCGCGGATGTGGTCGGCCAAAACACGAAAGGCAATGTCCTTCTTCTCATCGCTTTGGGTGTATTCCACTCCGGTTTCTTTCACCAAGAAATCGATAAGTGGGGTAAATACATCCGTATCATAATTCGATCTTTTCCCTTGAAGAACCATCGCCAACCGCTCAAAACCCATTCCTGTATCGATGTGCTTTTCTTTTAATGGTTCGAGATGTCCATCAGCTTTTCGGTTTAGCTCCATGAAAACGAGGTTCCAAATCTCTACAACCTCAGGATGATCTTGATTTACTAATTCTTGACCAGGTGTGGACTCTCTTTCATCATCAGCCCTCAAATCAGCGTGAATTTCGGAACACGGCCCGCATGGACCTACATCGCCCATTTCCCAGAAATTATCGGCTTTATCACCTTTGAGAATTCGATCTTCGGGAACAAACTGCTTCCACAGGTCAAAAGCTTCTGAATCGAATGCCAAACCATCGGTCTTATCACCTTCGAAAACAGTTACATAAAGCCTATCCTTTTCAATTCCATAGACTTCTGTCAGTAGTTCCCAGGCCCAAGCAATTGATTCTTTCTTATAGTAATCCCCGAATGACCAATTTCCGAGCATTTCGAACATTGTGTGGTGATATGTATCGACGCCCACCTCCTCCAAATCATTGTGTTTTCCACTGACTCTCAGACACTTTTGGGAATCAGCCACGCGACTATGAGCCGCCGGTTCATTACCCAAAAAAATATCTTTGAACGGATTCATGCCGGCATTCGTAAACATTAAGGTAGGATCGTTTTTGATCACAATAGGCGCAGAATCAACGATTTGATGGTCTTTTGATTTAAAGAAATCTAAGAACGTACGTCTTATATCAGAGGATTTCATCCGTATGGAAGTTTTCTGGTCGGTGGTTTTATAGGGTCAGGCTAGCTTTGTGCCATCCCGTTGAATTCCTACTTTTGTTGGAATTGTCCCTAAGCAAATGGCAAAAATAAAATACAAGTACAATCCGAATACGCTGAATTATGAAAAAATCCAGCTGACTTTCAAGGATCGCTTGAAAAAAGCGGCTACGTACTTCATTGTGGGGTTGTTTTTTGCCTTGGTCATTATCTTTTTTGCATACACTTTTCTCGATTCTCCGAAGGAATTGATGCTTAAACGCGAGAACGCTCAGCTAAAGGCTCAGTACGAATTATTGAGCAGAGATCTTCAACAGATGGAGTCAGTATTAGCTGATATCGAACGAAGGGACGACAATATTTATCGTGAAATTCTTGAATCCGAACCAATTCCACAGCCAATAAGAGAAGCAGGCGTTGGTGGGGTAAATCGGTACACTTATCTCGAGGGATACGACGATTCTGAATTGGTGGTCAGCACAAAAAAGAGGATTGATAAACTCAAGAAGCGTCTTTACGTGCAAACCAAGTCTTTTGATGAAGTGGTTGAGCTCGCCAAGAACAAGGAAGATATGTTGGCATCAATACCTGCCATTCAACCAGTTCCTAATAAAAACCTCAAAAGAATGGCGAGTGGATTCGGCTACAGGATGCACCCCATTTACAAAGTGAGGAAAATGCATTGGGGTATGGATTTTTCAGCCCCGACTGGTACTGAAATATTTGCAACCGGAGATGGAGTTGTATCCAAAGTTGTGAATAGTCGACGAGGTTATGGAAAGCACGTGATTATCGATCATGGATTTGGGTATGAGACCCTCTATGCTCATATGAGCAAAATTGATGTCCGACGGGGACAAAAAGTTAAGAGAGGAGATATTATTGGACTAGTGGGTAACACTGGAATCAGCAGTGCTCCACACTTGCACTATGAAGTAATCAAGGATGGTAAAAAGATCAATCCGGCCAACTTCTATTTCAACGATCTCACACCTGAAGAGTACGATTTGATGATTGAACTTTCTTCCAGTGTTAACCAATCATTCGACTGATGCCTTACCGCGAAAAAGAAATAGAAAAGTTATACTACAGCATCGGCGAAGTTTCCAAAATGTTTGATGTTAATACATCACTCATACGTTTTTGGGAGAAAGAATTCGACATCATCAAACCGAAGAAAAATAAAAAAGGTAATCGTCTCTTTACCAAACAGGATGTCGAGAATTTTAGGATAATCCACCATTTAGTAAAAGAGAGAGGATATACTCTCCAAGGCGCAAAAGACAAACTGAAGGACAACAAAAATGACGTTGTCGAGAATGTTGAAATGGTGAAGAGACTGGAAAATGTTAAAGCTTTCCTTCTAGAGCTAAAACGTAGTCTTTAAGTTTTAGGGAAGTATAAGCATCGCATCACCATAAGAGTAAAATCTATACTCTTCTTTTATTGCACAATCATATACTTCTCTCATTAAATCGTATCCCATATAAGCTGCGATCATCATTAGAAGTGAAGATCCGGGTGTATGAAAATTGGTTATGAGTGAAGTAGGAACTTGCCAGTTGTATCCTGGCTTTATGAATAAATCTGCATCACCTGATATGGCGGACAATCGACCTTGAAGTTTCATTGCCGCTTCCAAAGTTCTCAGGGTAGTGGTTCCAACTGCTACCAGACTATGGTTTCCAGATAGTGTTTTATTAATCCTTTCAGCGGTTTCCTCACCTATTTCAAATCGTTCTTTATGAAGCTTAACTTTTGAGAGGTCTTCCTCATAGATCGGGTTAAAGGTTCCCATTCCGATATGTAGGGTCAAAAAAGCTCTGTCTATTCCCAATTGTTCCAAATTATCGAGAAGATTTTCCGTAAAATGAAGTCCTGCAGTAGGTGCGGCTAATGCTCCTGTATTCTTCGCATAAACGGTTTGGTACCGTTCCTGATCGTCTTCTGAAACACTTCTTTTAATGTAAGGAGGTAATGGAGTCGACCCCAATTGAAATAGAGCATCGGACAGTAAGGCAGGACTAGCCATATCTTTAAATTCAACCAAAACTTCTTTTTCGGACACTCTGCTTACGATCTGACCGATTAATTCATCCTCACCAAAAACCAGCGCATCCCCAATTGAGATTTTTCTGATAGGATCAACCAACATTATCCAAGATGGAATTGACGTATCCAAGAACTCTTCAATTAATAAAACTGAGAGTCTTGCACCTTTTTTTCTGCTCCTTTTATAAGCCACCATCTTCGCAGGAATAACCTTGGTGTCGTTCATCAATAAAAGATCACCTTGGTGCAAAAAACTTCCTATATCCTTAAACGTGCTGTGTTGGATGGAACCGTCTGCTTTGCTTATCACCATCAACCGAGATTCATCTCGGTTTGGACTGGGATTTTCGGCAAGTAACTTATCAGGAAGGTCGAATTGAAAATCAGAAAGGGAATAATTCCTTGAATTCACTGGATTTATCGGTATTTCCCAGGAGCCAAGTAATTCTTAACGTAGTCTCCCACCCCGTCTTCCAAAGAAGTGAATTCCTTCTCGTAACCAGCATTTCGTAGTTTATTCATGTTGGCTTCGGTGAAATATTGGTATTTATCACGGATATCTGCAGGTGTATCAATGAAGCCTATATCAGGATCTTTTTCAAGAGCAGTAAAGGTTGCTTTTGCCAAATCATAAAAGGTCCGAGCTTCGCCTGTTCCCAAATTATATAGACCCGAATGTTTACGCGTCTTCATCAAGAACATACATACATCAACCACGTCCTTCACATAGATGAAGTCGCGAAGCTGTTCGCCATCTTTATAATCGGGATTATGTGAGCGAAACAGCTTTACATTTCCATTCGATTTGATCTGATTAAATGCATGGAAAATAACCGACGCCATTCGCCCTTTATGGTATTCATTCGGTCCATAAACGTTAAAAAATTTCAATCCTGCCCAGAAGTATGGCTTCTTCTCTTGGGCAATTGCCCACTTATCGAATTCGTTTTTTGAATCTCCATAAGGATTTAGAGGCCTCAGTTTTGAAATTACCCCGTGATTATCTTCGTAACCGTGTTCGCCTAAACCATAAGTCGCAGCGGAACTGGCATAAACCAATGGAATACCAAAACTTACGCATGCATTCCAAATTTTTTGAGAATAGCTCACATTGAGTTCATCGAATATGGAACGATCAAATTCGGTCGTATCCGTGCGAGCTCCAATGTGAAAGATGAAATAGACGAGCTTGTTATTCTTCTCAAGCCAATGATGAAAATCCTTCCTTTCGACGAGTTGCGAATATCGCTTATCCTTGTAATTATCTGTTTTTTGGGACTTTGAAAAGTCATCAACTAAAATCAAATCATAGTAGCCTTGATCATTTAAAGCTCCTACCAAACAGCTGCCAATAAAACCTGCTGCACCCGTGACAACAATCATATTCACTTGTATTTGGTGCTAAGATAGGTATTGACACAGCAATAGTTACCCTTGAAATAGGTTGTATATTTGCACTCTGAAATCAGACTATGCCTTTGGTTTACATTACACGCAGGGAGAGATTCAATGCTGCTCATAAGCTTTGGAATCCAGATTGGTCGGAGGAGAAGAACTTCGAAGTATTTGGGAAGTGCGCCAATCACAACTGGCACGGACACAATTACGAACTTTTCGTAACCGTAAAAGGTGAACCCGATCCTGAAACAGGTTGTATCATCGATCTAAAAATTCTTAGCAGCATAATTAAAGAAAAGGTTATTGAGGAGATCGATCATAGGAACATTAACCTCGATGTTCCTTTCATGAAAGGAATAATGGCTTCAACTGAAAATTTGGCAGTATCCATATGGCAGGAGATTCAAGAAGAAATCGAGAGTCATGGTTGCAAGCTTCACAGCGTTCGTTTGACAGAAACTGAGAACAACTTTGCTGAATATTTCGGAGAGTAAAAACGGGAGGAACAGGGAATGAAAGGGAACGATAATACAGCTTTGAAAAATCTCGAAGAACTCTACGTTGAAGTTCTGAAGAATATCGGAGAGAATCCCAATAGACAAGGGCTTTTGGATACTCCGAAGAGGGTGGCAAAATCTCTTGAATTTCTCACACAAGGATATGAGCAGGACGGAGCCGAAATTATTCGATCGGCTATGTTCGACGAAGAGTATAGTCAGATGGTTTTGGTAAAAGATATTGAAGTATACAGTATGTGCGAGCACCATATGCTACCTTTCTTTGGAAAAGCTCACATTGCATACATACCAAACGGACGAATTGTCGGTTTAAGCAAAATTCCCAGAGTTGTAGACGTATTTGCACGAAGATTGCAGGTACAAGAGAGATTGACGAATCAAATTAAAGATTGTATTCAAGAAACATTAAATCCCCTGGGAGTGGCTGTGGTAATAGAGGCTAGCCATATGTGTATGCAAATGCGAGGAGTTCAAAAGCAGAATTCCGTAACTACCACTTCAGCTTTTCATGGGGAGTTTTTAGAGGAAAAAACCAGACAAGAATTCGTTAATTTGATTTCAGCTAAGTTGAATTAAACCTAACACGATGTCAGAAAATAATCAGCCGATATTTCGGCAAACTGAAAACTATACAACCACTGCCCAAGCTAGTACAGGGGTGATGGCCAAGAATTTCGTAAGCAATGTCATGACTTACATGACGGCAGCATTGGCAATTTCGGGAGTTATGGCTTATTGGTTTGGAACCAATGAGTCGCTGCTTATGATGTTGTACAACTCTGCAGGAACAGGATTATCCATGTTTGGATGGATCGCAATGCTAGGGCCTTTGGGTCTAGTGCTTTTAATGGGATTTCGCTTTCAGCGAATGTCAAGCACAGGAATGTTGACGGTAATGATCGCCTTTAGTCTGCTTATGGGAATTAGCTTGAGTTCAATTTTCGCGGTATATAGTTTTGGTAGCATTGCCACTACATTTCTCATTACGGCTGGAACTTTCGGAACGATGGCAGTTCTGGGGTATACCACCAGCACCGATCTCACAAAATTCGGATCCATAATGATGATGGGACTTATTGGAATCATCCTCGCAATGGTTGTGAATTGGTTCTTACAAAGTGGAACAATGGATTATATCATAAGTGGCCTTGGAGTATTAATCTTCACAGGATTAACTGCTTATGACATGCAAAAACTAAAGCGTATCGGAATGCAAGTAGAAGCTGGTACGGAAGAAGGGAATAAATTGGCGTTAATGGGAGCTTTGACGCTCTACCTCGATTTCATTAACCTCTTCCTATTTCTATTGCGCTTTCTTGGAAATCGCGATTAATCAGAAATGTTTTCAAAGGAATCCGACTTAGGTCGGATTTTTTTTGATTCGTATACTTGTCAAAAATCAACTTGAAACAATGAAGGCATATGTATTTCCTGGTCAGGGGTCTCAATTCCCGGGAATGGCCAAAGAACTATACGGATATTCAAAAGAAGCAGAATCAATGTTTGAATCTGCAAATGACATACTCGGATTTCGAATTACCGACGTAATGTTCGATGGAACGGCAGATGACCTCAAACAAACCAACGTAACTCAACCCGCGATTTTCTTGCATAGTGTTGTACTGGCGAAACTAATGGGTGGTAATTTCAAACCCGACATGGTAGCAGGACATAGTTTGGGTGAGTTTTCAGCTCTTACTGCTGCTGGTGCATTAACATTCGAATCGGGACTTCAACTGGTTGCAAAAAGGGCCAATGCCATGCAAGCAGCCACCGAAATTGCAGATGGAACCATGGCGGCTATCTTGGGCTTGGATGATGAAGTAGTCGAAGAGCATTGTGCCAAATTTGATGGAGTTGTTCCGGCCAACTACAATTGCCCCGGTCAATTGGTAATTAGTGGAGAAGTGGACGGAGTGAAACAAGCATGTGAGTCTTTGTCTGAAGCAGGTGCGAGAAGAGCGATGATATTACCTGTTGGAGGAGCATTTCACTCACCTGCTTCAGACAAAGACT
>CAZWQX010000162.1:0-8096 GCA_964635965.1 uncultured Cryomorphaceae bacterium | reverse complement strand
TAATTCGATATGCTTTGATATAGAGTAACTGAATTAGAGTACATCTGACCAAGCTTGATGGAACATCTAGCATATTCATCCAACCCATCATCCATTTCATTCCGAAACCGAGACCGCCGTCACTAACAGGTCTTGAAACACCAGACCAACTGGTGCTCTCTTCGGCAATCATCTGAATGTCGGGGAAGTTTTCATAAACCGCTTGATTCAGCTCCTTCAAGAGTGAAATTGCTTCCAAATTTTCTCTTCCTCCAAAACTATTTGGTATCCATTCGCCTTCATTTCGGCTATAATCGAGGTAAAGCATTGAAGCTACCGCATCTACCCTCAAACCATCAGCGTGAAACTTCTCGATCCAATACAATGCATTACTTATCAAGAAAGAGCGAACCTCATGTCTTCCATAGTTGAAAATATAGCTGTTCCAATCCGGGTGAAAACCCAATCTCGGATCTTCGTGCTCATAAAGAGAGGTCCCGTCAAAACGGAATAGTCCATGGGCGTCTTCCGGAAAGTGGCTAGGTACCCAATCGAGAAAAACACCTATTCCATTTTTGTGAAACTCATTCACTAAATAGGCAAAGTCTTCAGGCGTACCATACCTCGAAGAAGGAGCGAAATAACCCGTTATTTGATATCCCCACGATCCGAAGAATGGGTGCTCCATAACGGGCATAAATTCCACGTGAGTGAAACCCATTTCCTTAACGTAATCAACTAAATCAACAGCTAATTCACGGTAGCTCAGACTTCGATTCTGCTCATCAAATTTTCGTTTCCACGAGCCTAGATGAACTTCGTATACTGAAATAGGTGCGTTTAAAGAATTCTTCTTTTTACGGTTTCGCATCCACGTGCCATCGGTCCACTTATGATTGAAAGATCGAATAACTGAAGCTGTCGCCGGGGGAACTTCCCACATTTCTGCAAATGGATCTCCTTTTTCCAGATGACCTCCACCTTTGGTTTTGATGGCGTATTTATACACGTCTCCTTCTGACGGACCCGCGACGAAACCTTCCCAAATCCCGCTACTATCCCAGCGTGAATGAAGTTGAGAAACACCTTTATCCCATCCGTTGAAATCTCCAATAACGGATACACTTTCAGCGTTTGGAGCCCAAACGGCAAAGTAAGTACCCTTAACCCCATCCAATTCCATAGGGGTACTTCCCATTTTCTCGTAGAGTTTGTAATGCTTTCCTGCGGAAAAAAGGGATATATCAAATTCTGTGAATAAACTATGAGCAGTGACAGTAGCCATTTTCTTTAATTAATCGTTTTTGAGGATTTGGATTATTCCCTTCAGTGGAATAATTACCCAATCGGGACGTGAGTGAAGCTCATATCCCAATTCATAGATTGCTTTTTCGAAGATATGATAGCGAAGTAAGAAATCAATTTCTTTTTGATATCCAATGTTCAGCCCATTCTCCATCGCGGTTTTTACATAGTGATGAAGGCTTAATCCAACTATAGCTCTATAGAGTCTTCCACCAACTTCCATTGCTGTTTCCAAATCGAGGTTTCCGTCCAAGGAATTAAAAACAGTAGCATATGTGGCATAGTGATAAGAGCGAAACAAACCTGCCAAATCCTTTAGCGGCGGCTGTTTAACTTTTCTATCACGAATAGTACTCTCAGGCTCACCTTCGAAATCCAGAATACAAAAATCACTTCCTGTTATCAAGACTTGGCCTAAATGATAATCGCCATGTATTCTAATCCGTGATGAATTGAGACTCAATTCATCAAAATTCAAAATTCTGTTTTTGATATCATCTTTATTATCGATGATATATTCGGCATATTCCCTGGCAACACCACTTAACTTATTAATGGTTTGCTCTAAAAGATGGAAGCGGGAATCAAACATATACATGACTCGATTCAAGAGCCAAACCGTATAGTCGCTATTAAAGGTTTCAGGCGTAAAATGTCTGTCTGTCTTTTCAGAAAAAAGGGCAATATGCATCTCGGCTGTACGAGTGGCGAGAAGCGCAACTTTATCCAGAAACTCATCACCAACCAATTCACGAAAAGCGTGTGAAATATCCCCTGTTTCGATTGGTTTGTAAAGGTCGAATTTGGGAATATCCGAAAGTGGAACATTGTTCAAATCTACCTTTTCAAAGAAGGATTCAATAGACGAAAGCGTGTTATTCCAAGCTTCTCCCTGGTTCTCAACCTTTTCTTGCATCAAACCAATAGACATTCTATAATAGTCCTCACGCACCCACTCAATTCCACCGGCAAATTTTGGGGAGTTCTTAAACTTGGTTTTCTCAGAAAGAAACCGCGTTAATTCAAGGTCGGGATTGTTGTCGCGGAAAAGCTTACGATAAATTTTAAGGAAATACTTGCCCTCGTAAAGTATTGTCGAATTACTCTGCTCGAGCTTTAATACCTTCGATTCAATCTTATTGATGTTTGAAGGAGCCTTCAAAGTCTTACCTTTTGAGAAGTGGAATTCACCTACATTAAGTTTGACTTTTTTTCCCGTAAGTATTTTCTGGTAAATATCATTCCTGAAACCCTTGGTATATATTGCATCAACCAGAAAACCCATGCTCTTTTTCGTGGGGTCCTTTATCTCACAGATCACTGATATATCATCCTCAGGATTCTTGGCGAGGGTTATTGGAAGTAAATAACTCTCTGTATTAGAGGTTTGGAAAACCACTTCGACGAAGATCACATAGGTGAGCCTCCCATTTTGCATTTTGTAGGGAAGCGTTTGCTCAATATTGTAGCGTTTGATTGCGGATGATTTAGCAGCAAACCATCTCATTCGATGCAAATAAGCGGGTAAGACCTTATTCGAAAAATCCGGGGTAGCAGAAGGATCGGTAAAAATCTCCTGCCAAGATTGATTCACGCGTAGGGTCGAAGTCTTCATCCTTTTATCACTTTAAAGAAATGGAATGGAAGACCATGAGGATTCAGTTCAACGAAATTCCATGAACCACTCCAAGTATATGAAGCATCAGTTATCAAATCCTTCACAACAAATGGTTCACCTTCAGTAATACCCATCCGGGACAGGGGAATTTCCACCCATCCGGCTTGAGTGTAGTACGCATCCATGTTCACCACGAAAAACATGTGATCATCAGCATCTTGATCACCTTTATAATAGGCCATCAATCGATCATTATCCGTATTACATTTTACATAATTAAACGTATCCTGCAAAGCGGGATGAGCTTTTCGAGCGCCATTAACCATGCGGATAACTTGCTTTAGCTTTCCACGTGAATCCCAGTTATGCTTCTTCACTTCGTATTTCTCTGAATCGAGATATTCTTCCTTACCCGGAACTGCTTCGTAATGCATATTCTCATAAACAGGTCCGTACATTCCGTAGTTCCCACTGAGCGTCGCGGCAAGAAAGAATCTTTTCAAAAAGGCGGCCTCATTGGGCTGCTGCAATTCATAAGGAAGAATATCAGGTGTATTCGGCCAAAAATTAGGCCTGAAATACTCCCTTGAATCGGTGTTCACGAGCTCTTCCATGTATTCTTCGAGCTCAGCTTTATCATTTCTCCAGGTAAAATAGGTGTAGCTATGGGTGAAACCTGCTTTTGCCAATTGATGCATAACCTTAGGTCTGGTAAATGCTTCTGAAAGAAAGATGACATCAGGATGCTTGGCATGAACATTCGAAATGAGCCAATGCCAGAATTTATAAGGTTTCGTGTGAGGATTATCCACGCGAAAGATTTTCACTCCCGCGTCAATCCAATGAAATACAATGCTCTGCAGCTCATTCCAGAGATTTTCCCAATCATCGCATTCGAAGTTGATGGGGATGATATCCTGGTATTTCTTCGGCGGATTCTCGGCGTACTGCACCGAACCATCGGGACGCCATCTAAACCACTGTGGATTTTCTTTTACATATGGATGGTCAGGAGCACATTGGATAGCAAAATCCATTGCAACCTCAATCCCCAAGGCTTTTGCTTCTTTTACAAAGTCCTTGAAATCCTTTAACGTTCCCAGTTGCGGGTGAATATCCTTATGGCCTCCGTGTTTTGAACCAATCGCCCAAGGAGATCCGACATCGTTCTTTTCGGCATTAACTGCATTGTTCTTACCCTTTCTATTTTTTTCTCCAATAGGGTGAATCGGCGGCAAGTAAAGAACATCAAAACCCATCTCTACGACATGGGGTAGCCTTTTTACAGCGTCTTTGAAAGTACCGTGCTTACTTGGATCTTCTCCCGTACTTCGCGGAAAAAATTCGTACCACGTGCTAAATCCAGCTCGTTCCCGATCCACCTTTAATGTGAAATCATGTGACTTCGTGACAAATGTTTGAAACGGATATTTCTTGAAGAGCTCTTTTAACTCGTCTGATTCAGCGATTTCTATTGCCTCATCATACGAGCTAGGCGATTCAAAGGCTTTCTTAGCTTTAGTCAAGAAGGGTTGGACTGCCTTCGCTTTAATGGCATCAAGGTATTTAACGCCATCCAAAAGCTCAACATCCACATGCTGATTATCGGCAACTTTGCGTTTCAATTCATGCTGCCAATTGAGTGCATAATCGATCCAAGCTTCGAATCTATAGGTATAGTAGCCAACTTTTTCAGGCACGAAATCAACTTCCCAAGCATCATTCACCAGAAAAGTCAAGGGCTTTTTCTTCCAAGTACGTTCACTTTCATGCTTATACACCAAGTGACCATCTACAACGTCATGGCCATCGCCAAACATATCCAAGGTCAGATGCAACGGCTCTCCAACAACTCGCTTCACTGCAAAAACACCATCATCAATCGAGGGTTTAATATTTTCAATTACAGCGCGGTAGCGTAATTCCTTCATAGTAATTGTAAATCTTACACTTTAGGGGTCCAAAAATAGCAAAAAGCCTGAGGTAGAAAGCGATGACGAACCAATTGAGAATCCTAATTTCGCAGGATGAATTTGGTAACCGGTGCAACCGGTATTCTTGGAATCCGAATTGTGCATGACTTGCTCTTAAGAGGGGAGACGGTAAGAGCCATGCGCAGGTCCAATAGCGACATGGCATTTGTTGAGAAAACCCTTAATTTTTATGGCTCAGGTAAAACAGCCCAAGCCTCTATTGAATGGGTTGAAGGAGATTTGATCGACACTTTTACAATCGAGTCGGCAGTTGAAGGAATTCAAACCATCTATCACTGTGCTGCTTTGGTTTCATACAAGAAGAGTGATGCAAAAAGACTTATCAAAATCAACGAAGAAGGTACTGCCAACCTCGTGAATGCCGCCCTCCTGGCAAATGTGAAGAATCTGTGTCATGTGAGTTCAGTGGCTGCATTAGGAGTGAGTAAAACCGGACCAACGAATGAAAACACAGTGTGGAGCCTGGAGAATAGTACGAATTATGGGTTGAGCAAATTCTTGGCAGAACGAGAAGCTTGGCGGGGAAGTGCCGAGGGACTCAATGTTAGTGTTGTCAACCCTTCAGTTATTTTGGGGCCATCAAAAATGGATCAAAGCAGTGGAATGTTTGTTGATTTCCTTATGAAAGGATCAAGCTTCTACCCTAGAGGATCTGTAGGAATGGTAGACGTAAAAGATGTATCTGAAGCATGTATTCGATCAGTAGAACTGGGAAAGTTTAATGAACGATTCGTTCTAAATGCGGAATCCTTACCGTATAAATCTTTATTGGAAATTGCTGCAAGGATATTTGGAAATGGAAGCCCCAAATATCCCGTCCCGGAACTGGTTCTTGAGATAGTCTGGAGATTTTTAGGAGTGATTCGTTTTTTTGGATTTCCCATTAATGGAATAACCAAAGAAACCGCTCGAAGTGTAAGCAGGGTATCGAGTTACTCTTCGCAGAAAGCATTGGCGAATTTGGCAATAGAATTCAGATCTGTAAAAGAATCACTCAACGACATCCGAAGGTTTCACGGGATCAATTGAAATACTGTCTCTTGATGCTTTTTGCGCTTGATTGTATTCCTTTTTGACCTCTACATCAAGTTTGGAAAGACTGTCGAGAACTTGCTCATAGATGGTTTCCATTTCCTTTGGGTGAGACTTGTAAAAATCATAGGTCCTTACAAACTCCTCCTTTCCGATTCCATGTTTCTCGAAAATCTCAGAATACATCTGACCCATGTCGGGTCGGCGATCTCTTTTCGGACCCAATTTGTGCACCTTCATCCCTTCAACCAGTTGAACATCGATCATTACGGAGGTGAATTTTTGGCGACTCAGCACATCCTCGGGAGGAATCAGCTCACTTTCTTCTTCAGAACAAGAGAAGAGAAAGAAGGAAAAAAGAAAAAGAACCAGATATTTCACTTCTTGAAACGCATTTTAAGCACGCCGAAAAAAGCCTCGGTGAAAATGTTCATGCTCATTTTACTTTGACCAATCTGCCTATCCGCAAAGGTTATGGGAACCTCAACCAACTTAAATCCTTTTCTTATTGCGGCATATTTCATCTCAATTTGAAAAGCATACCCTACAAACTCAATATCATCCAAATCGATTGTTTGCAAAACTTCATCACGGTAACAAACAAATCCAGCCGTAGCGTCCATCACCTTGATCCACAATACCAATCGAACATACATTGAGGCGAAGTAGGACATAAGAATCCTGAGAAAGGGCCAGTTGCTTACCCTTCCTCCAGGGACATAACGCGACCCTACACTGAGATCCGCTCCATTCAGACAAGCTTGTTTTAACCGAATAAGATCGGCAGGCGGGTGAGAAAAATCAGCGTCCATTTCGAATATGTACTCATAGTTTTTCGAAAGCGCATATCGAAAACCCGCAATGTAAGCCGTACCAAGGCCCTCCTTTTTCTTTCTCTCGAGGAGGTGAATTCTATTTTTCGACTGGTTCATCTTGGCGCGAACCAAATCTGCAGTACCGTCAGGACTATTGTCGTCGACTACGAGGATGTCAAAATCCCCATCAAGAGCCAGAACGGCATCGATAATATTCTCGATGTTTCCCTTCTCGTTGTAGGTTGGAATTATGACCAGACTTTGGTGCAATTGACGAAATTTCGGGCTAAGATACTTGAATTGAATGGTAGAAAAACGTCTGCTTCACGCCGGAACCGGCATTTAACGGAAATTAGCGAAGAAGCATCACTTGCCCGTTATAAAACTGTGTTTCCAAATTGAAATCAGGCTTAGCAGTCAAATGCCACTGATAAACATCACTTCTACCAAAGTAACCGCTATTGTTTTCGGTTCCATCCCATTTAGCTTTGGGATCTCTTGTTTCAAATACAATTTCTCCTTTTCTATTGGTAATCCAAAAACGGTATTCAACCACATCTATTCGCGAGATTTCGGGATAAAACAGGTCGTTGATACCATCCCCATCAGGAGTGAAAGCGTTAGGAATGTAGATGAAGAAGTCGTCTTCAATGGAGATTGTAAGACATAGACTATCTAAGCAACCTTCGGCAGAAATAACATCAAGACATACATCATAATTGCCGCCCACTGCTGTCGGAAAAGTGTAAGTGTATTGAGATCCTTGACCACCTGCCAAGGTATCAATTGTCCATATAAAGAATTCGGCTCCTGATGAGGCATCATAAAAGGTCACTTTCGGACTGGTGATAGATGGATTCTCAGGGAGAAATGTAAAATCTGCTTCTACATCGAAAACCAGCACATTCTCCTCTAGACTTTCTACATTTTCGCATCCGGTGTCTGAAACAGCTCTCACTTGAACAGTGTATTCACCCTCCTCAAACTCCGGATTAAAAACGGAGAGGCTTTCGCCGAATTCTACCCCATCAATTTGCCAGAAATAGGAGATATTTTCATCGGGATTCTCTATGCTAAACGTGGGTGAAAAAGGAGCGCAACCCGAAAGTTCGTTCGACAAAATATCTGCTTGGGGCAATGGTTCAACAGAAACATCAAACTCTAACTGCGACATGCACCCAGCTTCATTAATTCCCAAAACCAAATAACCATTTTGAGCAGGATCAGGAATGAAAGTCGATTGGGAGCTATCGGGATAAGAAAAGAATACTTGGGGACTCCATTCCAAGGTACTCGCACCATATGCAAACACTTGAGCCGAATCCCCAAAACAAAGAGATTCAGGCGCGACCA
>CAZWQX010000161.1:0-8183 GCA_964635965.1 uncultured Cryomorphaceae bacterium | reverse complement strand
CAATTAACAACAGGAGAGAAAAGGCATATCTACGAATTAGCGAGAAAGAGCTATTTCGCCGTTCTTGACGAAGGCGATGGAGGCAAACAGGATTTTATTCATACGGAGAATTTCATCTTGGTTGATACCAAAAGGCGCATAAGAGGATACTACGATGGTACGAGTCAAGAGGACATGAAGCGCCTGGCCGACGAAATTGAAATTTTGCTTCTCGAGGAGTTTAGTGAGGAAGTTTAAAGAAGGATTCTCGGCATGTAATTCATCCAAAGTGATGACCTTTACAACCGCAAGGAACGATCTATTATCTGATCAAGAATGAATTTACTCTCAGTAGAAAATCTCTCGAAACGTTACGGTCCAAAGCTACTATTTGAGAATTTCTCGTTTGGAATGGCTAAAGGGGAGAAAGTGGCAATTGTAGCTCCCAATGGTTCTGGAAAATCAACCCTTCTAAAGACAATTGCAGATGTTGAGCCGGCAGACTCAGGAGAGATTACTTTCAGGAGTGGCATTAAGGTAGGCTACCTGCCCCAAGAACCTGAATTTGCTGAAGGTTTGAGCTTGACGGATGCTATCATGATTTCTGATAACCCCATGAATCGGGCAATTAAAAGATATGAGAAGGCATTGCGCAATCCGGAACAAAACGACGAGCTGCAACATGCCATGGACGAAATGGATCGTACGCGTGCATGGGATTTTGAGTCACGCATCCGTGAAATTCTCGGTCAATTGGGAATCGAAGATACCGAGATGCGCATTGACAATGCTTCAGGTGGTCAGCGGAAAAGAGCTGCATTGGCGAGAGTTCTGCTTGAAGAACCTGACTTCATCATTTTGGATGAACCCACCAACCACCTGGACCTCGACACTATAGAATGGCTTGAAAATTGGCTTACTGCCGGAAATTTCACTCTTCTGATGGTCACCCATGATCGATACTTCCTAGACCGTGTGTGTTCCGATATATTGGAAATCGATCGAGGAGACTTAATTCGGTATCAAGGAAACTACACCTATTTCTTAGAAAAAAAGGCAGAAAGAGAAACCCAATTAGCAAGTTCGGTTGAGAAGGCCAAGAATCTAATGCGCACAGAACTAGAGTGGATAAGGAGGCAACCAAAAGCAAGGGGGACCAAGTCGAAATTTCGAATCGATGCATTTGATGGCATTAAGGCGCAAGCTTCGGTTAGGACCGATAAGAGCAGTGTGGAGCTTGGAGTTAGAACAGAAAGGCTTGGTTCAAAGATCATTGAGTTTCACAATGTAGCTAAGTCATTTGGTGAGATAAAGATCATCGAACATTTCGATTACACTTTTAAACGAAAAGAAAAACTTGGAATCGTCGGACGAAACGGTACCGGAAAAACCAGTTTCGTCAAACTGATGCTTGGAGATTTGACTCCCGATAAAGGCAAAATCGTTCAAGGTGAAACCGTCAAGTTTGGCCACTATGATCAAGAGGGTTTGACAAATTCGGACCACAAAAGGGTAATTGAAGTAGTCACTGACATCGCGGAGGTAATTGAACTTCATAAAGGACATAAACTTTCGGCAACCCAAATGCTGGAACGCTTTCTTTTTGCTCGGGATAAACACTGGCAATTAGTCTCAACATTGAGCGGAGGTGAGAAAAGAAGACTTTATCTTCTTACAATACTGATGGCTAATCCTAACTTCCTGGTTCTGGATGAGCCCACAAACGACCTGGATATCGATACTTTACAAGTCCTTGAGGAGTATTTAAAAACCTACGACGGCTGTTTGGTCGTTGTGTCACACGACCGATTTTTCATGGATAAAGTTGTTGACCACCTCTTTGTTTTTGAGGGTCAGGCGTCCATTCGAGATTTTCCAGGGAATTATTCCCAATACCGAGAAAAGAAAAAATCCGAAGACAAGATCAAAAGTCAAGTTTTCTCTTCGGATAAAAAGAAGAAGCAAAACCAAGTCGTTGGAAAAAAGGAAAAAACAAAGCTCACGTACGGAGAGAGGTTGGAATTTGAAAAACTCGAGCGAAGTATCGAGGAACTAGAGCAGAAAAAACTTGAGTTGGCTGAAGCCATGTCTTTAACCAATGACAATGAGGAGCTGATGAAGATCTCGGAAGAATTGGAAAAGGTGGTAAAAGAGTGCGACAGACAAAACGATCGTTGGCTTGAATTAGCCGAATGGGCCGAGTAATTAAGGCTATCAACTGATCTTCTTTGACTTAAAGTGGTCCATTTGGGCAACCTTTAAAAATGATTTTCATAATTTGTTATGCATGCATAACATTTTTTCATACCTTTACGGAAATGAAACCTGAACAAACCGTCGACTTTCATCTTCGTTGGCTCTGGCAAAAAATTATTCGGATTTATAACCAGGAAGCTTCCAAATTCGGAGGAACCATGTCCGTTGGATATGCCCTCTTAAACATCGATAAAGAAGGCACCCCAAGTACCAAACTTGGTCCAAAAATGGGAATGGAATCAAGGAGTCTTACGCGAACTCTTAAGGCAATGGAAGAAAAGGGACTGATCTACAAGGCCCAGGATAAAAATGACGGCAGACTTGTTCTATTACACCTCACAGAAGAAGGCAAAAAATACAGGGAAACGTCAAGAGAAGTTGTTCTCAGGCTGAATGAATACCTATACCAGAACATAAGTAGAGAAAAGCTCGAAACTTTTTTTGAGGTTTCCAATAAGATCAATTCACTGCTTGACAAATCGAGCATATACGATACCAAAACAGAACTATCACCAACAGATAAATCGTAAATCAAACCATGAGTAAACGAACCATTGAAAAGGTAGCCGTTTTAGGATCGGGAGTTATGGGCTCTCGAATTGCTTGTCACTTCGCAAATATCGGAGTGGAAGTACTACTTCTTGACATTGTCCCTCGCGAATTGAATGCGAAGGAAGAAGCAAAGGGACTGAGTCTGGAGCATCCCGCAGTTAGAAACAGAATAGTAAACGACGCTTTAGGGTTTGCATTAAAAAGTAACCCCTCTCCCATCTACTCAAAGTCATTCGCAAATCGAATTACCACAGGAAACTTTGATGATGACATTTCGAAAATCTCGGAGGCTGATTGGATAATCGAAGTTGTTGTCGAAAGACTTGACATTAAACAGCAAGTCTTTGAGAACGTGGAGAAATATCGCAAACCAGGTACTTTGATAACAACCAATACTTCCGGAATTCCAATTCACTTGATGAACGAAGGAAGAAGTGAAGATTTCAAAAAACACTTCTGCGGCACGCATTTCTTCAATCCGCCTCGTTATTTGAGGCTTCTGGAAATAATTCCGGGTCCTGATACCGATCAAGGTGTTATCGACTTTTTGATGGAATACGGATCTCGCTTCCTAGGGAAGGAGACCGTTCTCTGCAAAGATACTCCTGCGTTTATAGCCAATCGCGTTGGTGTTTATTCAATCATGGAACTATTTCATATAGTAGATGAAATGGGACTTACGGTTGAGGAAATTGATAAGTTGACGGGACCTGTAATTGGACATGCCAAATCTGCCACTTTCAGAACTGCTGATGTTGTTGGACTTGACACCTTGGTACACGTAGCCAATGGAGTGAAAAACAATTGTCCTGACGACGAGAGAAACGATGTATTTGCAATTCCTGAATATGTCGATAAGATGGTAGAGAAGAACTGGTTGGGAAGCAAAAGCAAACAAGGATTCTTCAAAAAGATCAAAGGCGAAAATGGCAAATCGGAAATTCTCACACTCGATCTGAAAACACTGGAATACAGAGAAAAGCAAAGAGCGAGCTTTCCAACCCTTGAAATGACCAAAACGGTTGATAGCCTTCCACAACGACTGCCAATGTTATATGGCGGAATGGACAAGGCCGGGGAATTCTACCGAAAGTCTTTTCACGGTCTTTTCAGTTACGTATCCTACCGAATTCCGGAGATAAGCGATGAGTTGTACAAAATCGACGCAGCACTAAGAGCCGGTTTTGGGTGGAAAATGGGGCCATTTGAAAAATGGGATGCGGTCGGTGTAGAAAAGGCCATTAAAAACATGGAAAAAGAGGGGATAGATATTGCGCCTTGGGTACAGGAAATGGTCAACGCGGGTGTAAAATCGTTCTACAAATTGGAGAAAGGCACCAAATATTTCTATGACATTCCCAGCAAGTCTTACAAAGAAGTACCTGTTTTAGAAGGTCAAATCTTCTTGGAAAATATCAGCGAAGAAGGAATTATCTGGAAGAATGCAGGCGCGACAATCAAAGATTTGGGTGACGGTATTCTGAACGTGGAATTCCACACCAAGATGAACACTGTTGGAGGAGAAGTAATTATAGGTTTGAACAAAGCCCTGGATTTGGCAGAAGCTGAATACAAGGGGTTGGTTATTTCCAACACCGGAGATAATTTCAGTGCAGGTGCCAATGTCGGGATGATTCTGATGCTGGCCATCGAGCAAGAATACGATGAGCTGGAATATGCCGTGAAGCGGTTTCAAGATACCGTAATGCGCTTGAGGTACAGCAGTATTCCCGTAATTGCCGCTCCGCACAATCTTGTCTTGGGAGCTGGATGCGAAATCTGCTTGCATTCAGATAAGGTAATTGCTCATGCTGAGACGTACATGGGGCTAGTGGAGTTTGGGGTAGGTGTGATTCCCGGTGGAGGAGGAACCAAAGAATTTGCTTCAAGAACTTCTGATGAGTTCCACGATGGAGATATTAGAATCAATACCTTGAGAAATCGCTTTCTCACTATCGGTCAAGCAAAGGTTTCAACGTCAGCTTATGAGGCATTTGACTTAGGTTACATGAGAAAGGGTATTGATGAAGTAATAGTAAACCGTGACGATCAACTGGCATATGCAAAAGAGACAGCTCTGCTAATGCATAAAAAAGGCTATTCGAAACCTGTAAAGAAGAAAAACATTAAAGTCTTGGGAAAAGAAGGCCTGGGAATCGTTTACGTTGGAGCTCACAGTATGATGAGCGGTCACTACATGTCAGAACATGATCAGTTGATCTCTGAAAAACTTGGGTATGTGATGTGCGGGGGTGACCTCTCACAAGCAACGGATGTTTCGGAAGACTACCTACTCAAGCTTGAAAGAAAAGCTTTCGTGCAGTTATGTCAAACCAGGAAAACGTTGGAGCGCATGCAGAGCATGGTTCAAAAGGGTAAAATTCTTCGCAACTAAAACTCGAAAACAATGAATGCATATATAGTATCAGGATATAGAACAGCAGTTGGTAAAGCACCGAGAGGACTATTCAAGTTTACCAGACCTGATGATTTGGGTGCGGCGGTTATCAGAAAGATTATGGCCGAAAATCCGCAGATCGACAAAGAACTCATTGAAGACGTAATTGTTGGAAATGCGACACCTGAAGCAGAACAGGGATTAAATATTGGTAGAATGATATCTCTCATGGGGCTTGATACAGAGAAAGTTCCGGGAATGACCGTCAATCGCTATTGTTCTTCGGGTTTAGAAACTATTGCAATCGCTTCGGCAAAAATTCATGCCGGCATTTCAGATTGTATTATTGCCGGAGGTGTGGAGTGTATGAGCCCTATTCCATTTGGTGGATGGAGGATTGTTCCAAATGCTGACGTAGCCAAAAGTAATCCGGATTGGTATTGGGGAATGGGTTTAACCGCGGAGGCTGTTGCCAAGGAATACAACGTGTCTAGAGAAGATCAGGACAAGTTTGCCATGCAGTCCAATCATCGAGCTGTTGCTGCCATAGACGAAGGTAAATTCAAAGATGACATTGTACCGGTTGAGGTAGAAGAAATCTTCTTAAAAGAAGGCAAACGAGATACGCGAAAGTATACCGTTGATACGGATGAAGGACCACGTCGTGGAACAAATATGGAGGCCCTTTCACGACTTCGACCTGTTTTTGATGCCAAGGGAACCGTGACGGCAGGGAATGCCTCTCAAACTTCTGATGGTGCTGCTTTCGTAATGGTTGTATCCGAGCGCTTTTTGAAAGAACACAACCTGACACCAATTGCACAATTGAAGAGCTACCATGTAGCTGGTTTGGAACCCCGAATTATGGGAGTTGGTCCAATATTCGCCGTACCCAAAGCCGTGGAAAAAGCAGGGCTGAAAGTAAACGATATTGAATTATTCGAATTGAATGAAGCATTCGCTTCACAATCAGTGGCAATTGTTCGAGAGTTGAATCTCGATCCGGAAATCGTAAATGTAAATGGAGGGGCCATAGCGTTGGGCCATCCACTGGGTTGCACTGGGGCAAAACTCAGTGTGCAACTACTTAATGAAATGCGCCGTAGAAACAATAAATACGGAATAGTGACTATGTGCGTTGGTACCGGACAAGGTGCCGCAGGAGTATTTGAATTATTGAACTAAATCTGACCAAAATGTCTGAAGTAGCAGAAAAAAACAAAAAAGCCATCAAAGGAGGGGAATGGTTGATTCGTCAAACTGACCCTATGGATATTTTCATTCCCGAAGAGTGGAGTGAAGAACATAAGATGATTGCAAGCAGCTCCAAAGAATTTTTAGAAGCTGAAATTTACCCTAATCTCGACCGAATTGATAACATGGAAGAAGGACTTATGTCTTCTCTAATGGATAAAGTCGGTGAACTAGGACTTCTTGGATTAAGTATTCCTGAAGAGTATGGAGGAATGGGTATGGGTTTCAAAACATCCATGCTTGGGGCAGAGGCTACAGGTTCAGGTCACTCATTTTCCGTAGCCTATGCGGCTCACACTGGAATCGGTACATTACCAATTCTCTACTACGGAAACGATGAGCAGAAGAAAAAATACATTCCGGGACTAGCCACAGGTGAACTCAAAGCGTGTTACTGTCTCACAGAACCAAGTTCAGGTTCTGATGCCAATTCCGGTAAAACGTCCGCGAAACTAACCGAAGATGGAAAACACTATGTGATCAATGGTCAAAAGATGTGGATCACTAATAGTGGTTTTGCGGATATTTTCATCGTTTTTGCAAAAATCGATGACGACAAAACGCTAACTGCGTTTATCGTGGAGAAAGATTTCGGAGGGATTGAATTGAATCCCGAAGAGAAGAAGATGGGAATCAAAGGAAGCTCAACGCGTCAGGTGTTCTTCAATGATTGCAAGGTTCCTGTAGAGAACATGCTTTCCGAAAGAGAAAATGGATTCAAGATCGCTTTGAATATTCTCAACATCGGACGTATCAAGCTAGCGGGTGCGGTACTCGGAGCAGGGAAAGAAGTAATTAACCATAGTGTTAAGTATGCTCTGGAGAGAAATCAATTTGGCCGCCCAATTGCCAAGTACGGAGCGATCCGACATAAACTGGCTGAACAGGCCGTGCGTACGTTCGCCCTTGAAAGTGCTGTATATCGTTCGACGCAAAATATTCAGGATGCCATAGATCGTTTAATTTCTGAAGGATTGGATAAGCACCAAGCTACACTTAAAGGAATTGAAGAATACGCTACTGAATGTGCCATGATGAAAGTATTTGGCTCTGAAGCGATAGACTTTGTGATGGACGAAGGAGTGCAGATACATGGCGGTATGGGATATAGCGCTGAAACCCGAGTGGAAAGAGGATATCGTGACGCCAGAATCAATAGAATATTTGAAGGTACTAATGAGATCAACAGAATGCTCACTGTGGACATGCTGTTGAAGAAAGCCATGAAGGGAGAATTGGATTTAATGGGGCCCGCGATGCAAGTTGCCAGCGAACTCATGTCAATTCCCGAGCTTCCTGAAAGCGATGGTAAGCCTCTTTTTGAAGAGAGAACATTGGTAGAAAACTTCAAAAAATCTGTGTTGATGGTGGCAGGTTCTGCAGCTCAAAAACTTATGCAGAGTTTGGCGAAAGAACAGGAGATCTTGATGAATATCGCTGACATGGCCATCTGGACGTATGTCTCGGAGTCAATGCTACTTAGAACCTTGAAAATTATTCAAACGCAAGGTGAAGATGCAGCAAAAGATCAAATTGCAATGACCCAAGTTTGGCTCTACGATACAGCAGATAGAATTAACAAAGCAGGAAAAGATGCCATTAATTCTTTTGTTGAAGGTGATGAACAACGCATGATGATGATGGGATTGAAGAGATTTACTAAAGGACCGGCTTTCAATCCAAAAGAAGCACGACAACACATTGCCCTTCGACTAATTGACGAAGAGAAGTACTGTTTCTAAAA
>CAZWQX010000160.1:0-8320 GCA_964635965.1 uncultured Cryomorphaceae bacterium | reverse complement strand
GAGGATTTTGAGGTATACGACCCCGAGACTTCAGATAGAATTGCAGTAACAGATGGTGGCGTAACAGGTTCACGAACTTTTCAGTACTTGATCATTCCGCGGTACCCCGGTGAATATACCATCCCTGAATTGGTGTTTAGTCATTTTGACCCGTACTCCAATTCATATAAATCAACAAAAGCAGGTCCTTTCGAATTTGCAATTTCTGATGATGGCGGGAACGTGCCAACGGCTCAGGCAAAAAGACCAAAGAATCGGGTTGAGCAATCGGGATTGGATATCCGATACATAAACACGGATTCGGGGGAGCTTATTGGCAAGGAGAGCCAATTTTTTGGCACCGGCGTATTTTGGCTGGGATCGACGGGACCCTTGGCGTTGTTTATCGTGTTTTTGCTTTACCGAAAGCGAAAAGAGGCCTTGGATAGCGATGTAGTAGGTCGCAAAAAACGCAGAGCTAGCTTTGTTGCAAAAAAGCGACTCAGGGCCGCTGAAGAAGCTTTAAAAAGTGGTAAATCTTCTGAATTCTACGAGGAGATTTTTAAAGCTCTTTTCGGCTACTTAAGTGATAAGTTGGGCATAGGAATTGGTCAATTATCGAAAATGAGAATTAAGATCGCTTTGGAAAAGGCAGGAATCAACGAAACCACCATAAATGAAGTGAATCATGTAGTGGAGACCTGCGAACGCGCAAGATTTGCCCCGGTGAGTGAGGGCAGTAATGAAGTGTTCTACAAGAGGACGGCCGAGTTAATCGAAAAATTGGAAGAGAAATTGAAATGAAAAAGACACTTCTTCTTTCTTTGGTTATTCTTTGTTCTTTTATCGGATCTGCGCACAATCTAAGTGTAGCAAAAGATCAATACAATAAAGGCAACGAGGCCTACATGAAAGGTGATTATGAATCGGCCTTAAATCATTACCTCGTTGCAGAGCCACATACAGAAGGATTCGCCATTAACTACAACCTGGGAAACGCCTACTTCAAACTCGGTGAGATTCCCGAGTCAATTCTTCACTACGAGCGAGCCCTTCGGTTCGAACCATCCAATGAAGACGCTCTGTACAATCTCAGTTTGGCAAACGATCTAATCGTAGATAAAATCGAAGTCCTGCCAAAGAGCAAGCTCAATATTTGGTGGAGAACTTTCAGGTATGGCTTAGGTCCTGACGGATGGGCCAAACTGTGTATTCTTCTTTCCATAGTTGGGATATCCTTGCTTCTTTTATTCTATTTATCCGGAGCAGTAACTTGGAGAAGACTTGGATTTTTCGGGGGAATATTCGCCTTAATTTTTGGCGTGCTCGCATATACGTTGGCCGTTTCAGCAGAAAATTTTCGCTACGGCGAAAAAGCCGCCGTCGTATTTACCGATAAAGTTGATGTGAAAGGCGAACCGAGAGGAGGAAGCCTCAATGTATTCGTGTTACATGCAGGAACCAAGGTAGACCTCTTGAATACAGAGGGTGAATGGTTCGAAGTTCGGATTGCCAGTGGAGCCAGAGGATGGATCCATTCCAACGATTTACGCGTGGTTTAGAGCCAAAAAAATCCCCGAAAGCCAAGCTCCCGAGGATTTTTATTCTGATGGTCCTAATCTTATTTTGGAAGTAGTACCGTATCAATTACATGGATTACACCATTTGATCCCTTTAGATCTGTTGCAGTAACCATTGATTTGTTGCCTGCCGCGTCGGTAATTTGAACTTTGCCATCAACCACGGATGCGCTGATTTCTTGTCCTTGAACGGTAGTAAGCGTGGCGGTATTATTGCCACCTTTAATCGCTGCGAGTACCTTATCGGCCGTTAATTTTCCGGGAACGACATGGTATTTCAGCACGGCCTGAAGTTTTTCTTTGTTTTCAGGTTTTAGCAAGTTGCTCACCGTTCCTTCGGGCAATTTGTCAAATGCGGCATTTGTCGGAGCGAAAACCGTGAAAGGACCTTCGCTTTTCAAAACACCCACTAAGTCAGCCGCTTTTATAGCTGCTACCAATGTGGTGTGATTTTTTGATGACATGGCTACATCAACAACATCTTTCTGTCCGAAAACAAGCGTAGATGCCATGATGGCCGCACTGAATAAGATTGATTTGAACATGATTTATAAAGTTTGATTTGCGCTTAGAACATGCTCATTTCCCGATAGTTCTGCATATAGGCTCTGTTCGGTAGTATCTTATCATTTTTTCACATTTATACGAAGAAAGGCAGTGATTACCACTGCCTTTCCTTCTAATCGATCACGATCATTTACTCCACCATAAATCGTTCTGACAAGATTTTGGTCTCATCCCAAATGGTTAGGATGTAAATACCGCTGCTCAAGTCTCGGACGTCGATCACGAGACGATCGGTATTCACCACCCCTTCATCGATTAATTTTCCGTTGGTGGTATAGATGGCGTAAAAGTCAACCGATTTATCTGAGAGATCAACTTGAACGAAGTCAGTTACCGGGTTCGGATATAAGGTAAACCGACCTCTTACCAAATCATCGATCCCCAATGGAGAAATATCCAGTTCAAAATTACCTTCGGCTTCGAGCCCACCTAGGTCGGTAACCGTGACTTTGATCTCTAATAACTCCTCTTGGACAGGAGTTCCAAAGAAGGACAACAACATGTCATCGAAAGTCAACCAAGAAGGAAGTGGATCTCCATTTCCCAATGTCGCAACGTAACTCAATTCGTCATCCGAGTCTTCATCGGTAAAGGTTCCCGGATCCAAATTGAAGTCGAGGAACTCATCAACAACTCCTTGCTGGTCGAGCATTTCAATTGACAGCACCGGAGCATCATTCACATCAGATATGTCAAGAACCCAAGCCGTCTCCACCATTTGACCATCAGTGTCGACAGCCCTTAAGTATACATAATAGACATCTTGCTCTTCGAAGTTGGCCGCCTCATCGATTCTCAGCTCATCTCCTACTATGGAAAACTGGCCATTGTCAGCATCGTTTGAACCATTTCCTTCGGCAAAGAAGAAGTTGTGCTCATCTCCTACTTGGCCTGCTGCATCAAGATAGGAGAAAGTCGCTCCGGGTAAATTGTTCTCCGCGATAAGCGTGTTTGTGAGAAGAACATCTTCAGGAGGAGCATTGAATTCGTAAGCTCCGAGATCCACATCAGGGCCGAGAACCCTGATACCTCCATCGTAATCCAACCAGTCGGGGTTGTTCAAGCTCAGGTCTCCCGCATCGATGGCAGGAGAACTTTCCAATAGTTGATAATCCGCGTCAAACATCGGATCAGTATTGTACATAGGACCGGTAGGAGTGAATCCAAGTTGAGTTCCGTTCAAAAGGGTATTCGACATGTAACGAATTCCCCCTGATTCACTGTAAACAGGAGTAGATCCACTGTTCCAAATAATGCAGTTATAGACGTCACATTCATCTGCCCCGTTTCCACGGAAGTGTATCGAACCGGCGAAGTCACCTGTTCCTTGTCCTTCATTCCCGATAAATGTACAGTTCACTACTCTTACCAGTCTGTCGGGGCCGTTTGAGTGATAAAATGCCACTGCTCCATAGCCACTGATGATTCCTGCTTTATTATTGATGAATAAGGAGTTGGAAATATCTACACTTGAGTTCCAAGCTTGCACTGCACTTCCCCAATAGTTGATTCGGATATTCTCAAATCGGCAACGGTCAATCTTGGTGTAAGAATCTGTATTACCAAGAATGGCTGATCCATTTCCGACATCTCCTCCTTCAGGGTTACCCAGAATCGTACAGTCGGAAATTTCAAGATTGGGAGCAGCAGTGTGGATGGTGGAACCTTGATTACCGTAATTTGGGTTATCCTCAAAGTGAGTTCGTTCAACTGTCCTTTCCATATCAGCCGTATTATCCGAAGTACCTACGTAAAGTGCACCTGCGTTGTAGGCAGAGTTGCGCTCAAATCGGCAGTCTGAAATATTAAATCCACAGAAGGTGAAGATGGCACCGCCCTGGCCATATTCTTCGGTGAAGTTGTCCAGAAATTCGGTGTTTTCAATTATCAGTTTTAAGCGTGTATCTACTTCGTCGGTTCCTCCTTCCACGAAAATGGCAGTACCATATTCGTCGTAGAGATACCCGTTGGCAAACCTGACATTTTGAATCGTAAATTCAGTGTCGGCACCATCGGCATCATCTACCATGAGATGGAGCAAGCGATTCGCGTCACCACCATCGATAGTCGTGAGAAATGGGTCCGTACTTTGATTGGAGAAGTTGTTGTACCAGCCACCGGAAAGTGTCGTTGGCTGTCCGTCAGCCCCAACGTAGTCAATTGTATAAGGAGCGTTGGTATAGGTTCCTTGGGCCAAATAGATAATATCTTCTCCCCCCATTGTTCGCGAAAGGTCGAGGGCACCTTGCAAGGCAATAGGATCACCGGGGGTCATTCCGGATCCCGAAGCTCCGGGAGAAACATAGATCTCATTTTGTGAAAAAGTCAATAGGGGTAGCACTAAAAGCGCCACAGCGAGTTTTAGGGTTTTCATGATGGTAGAGTTTTGATTCCGAATGGAATATACCAGTGAAGCCCCTATTTTTCAGTGACAAAGGTGACCGTTTAAAACGAGAATAATTCGTACATTTATAAGAACGGGATCAGCATTTTTTGGCTGATCCCGTTTCCTTTTTTCCAACCTTATTCCGACCAGTAAATCAGTTCCACCTCCACTTCTCCATTCTCGTTTACCGGTGTTTCAGAATTTAAGGTTATGCTTGTATTACTAGCCCCATCAAAGTACCCGTCAAAGGCTCCGAATGTGTACGTCGCTTCAGGTAGTGCGCTAAACAAGCTCATTTCCTGTGTTTCTCCTTCCCCGGAATAGAAATATTGGTCTGACTCAGCTTTGTAGGCATAAAAGCCTTGCAAACCCGTATTGCCTTCGACGACTTCTCCCGTTGCGTCAACCAGAAGAACTCTCACATTGAAGTGTTCGCCTGGCATTGGGACACATTTCAAATCCTGTGCGGTTTCAATAATCGAATTTGCGGTGGCGATCATCTGCATCAGATAAGTTCGCAGTCCCTGAGCGGTAGTTAAAGCACCTTGAAGTTGTTCTGCCTCGATTTGATCAATTAACAATTCACTTTCCTCAGAAACCAGTACACTTCTTGCCTCAAGGATCTCAACTGACTCCATGATGGGAGCAATATCGAGATTTGGGTTCTTTTCCGCAGCATCTTCTGTGTAAACCTGAATTTGATGAATAGAGGCCTCGATGTCGGGTAGTTGATCCGATACAATGGCTTGGTAAAGTGTGTAGTCAACATTCGGGTCTTGCTCGATGAAATAATCGATTGCCATTGTCTTCAGGCTAAGTCCAATGGTGCGGGTTGCATTACGGCTATTCAAGGCTGAATAGCTAACTTGATCCAGATCGTCAGTGAAGCCATTTTGGGCATTCACTCCGCAGATCAAAAACACGGTGGCAAAAATGCCGATTGCTAAATTTTTCATGGCTCGTTGGTTTTCGTTTTTCCCAGTGCAAAGATCGGTAATAAGCGCCTCATTTCCACGTGTTTTGAAGGAAATCGGAACCTAATTAAATAGTATAGGTGCGCCCTGTATAATGCTGTATAGGTGGCGCTTATTAGAGCCAAATATCAAGAATCGTCTCCGAGCAAAGTCGCGAGTGGTTTCCACTCTTCAATTTCTTCCGCAACAAGCTTCAAAATACCCAAGAAAGGAACAAAAAGAATCATTCCTGCACCACCCCAAATCAGTGCTCCGGTAAAGATTGCCACGATACTAACCAAGGTATTTACCTTCATTCTTACACTTACCGCAAGAGGGAAAATAAAGTTGGCCTCGAGGTACTGAACGAATCCAAAAATCAATACCACCCCCAGAGGATACCATGCGCTATCAAATGTTACCCACGCTACGGCCATTGGCAACAACGATCCAACCATGATTCCAAAATATGGGATAAAAGTGAGGACTGACGCAATAACGCCAAATAAGACAGGATGAGGAACGCCGAGGATGGCGAGACCGATACTGTTTAAAATACCAACGATCAAATAGACAACGAGCATTCCCTTTACAAAGTCAAAGTACTTACCTACTGCACCTTGAACAATGCGCATTGTCCTGGCTCTATTCTCCTCCCCCGTGAATTGAACCAAAGCTTTTACCCATAAATGCCTGTAGTAAAGGATCAATGCAGTGTAGAAAGGAATAAGCACCAACATTACCAATCCTGTCGCCGATACGAATAACATGTTCTGCACCAGAGAAAAGAGTCTGTTGGTATTATCGAGCAAGAGGGTTTGGAGGTAAGCAAATTGCGTCTCTATGGGAATTTCGTATTCTTCAACTATTATTCCGTTCAGCTTTACCAATGAAGCTTGGAGCTTCTTGCTGATAGCAGGCCATTCTTGCAAGAAAGATGAAAACTGCCATATCAAGAGCCAGATAAGTCCTGCGAGCAGAGCAAAAACCATAATCTCACCAATCAGAATGGAGAAGGCCCTTCCTACTCTCCTTTTCTCCAGCCATGAACATATCGGGTGAATCACAAAAGCGATAAGCAATGAAAATGCAATGGGGATCATGACCGATCGCCCGAAATACATCAATCCTAAAGAGATCGAAAAGACAAGTAAAGCATTCAGTGAGTTTGATCTGGTGATCATATAAGAAAGATACGAAATTCAACGTCTAGCAATGATGACTTACCAATTGAGTAGGCAACTTATGCCTAACAAGGTATTGCTCAAATCTCTCCCTTTTCTAAGCTTTTGCGAATCTTGTTTAGTCTTTTTATTTCTTCATCGCTGACCTCCGGATACCTGATATCGAGACTTTTAATCTTCTCTGTGATGATCATTGATACGATTCCACGCATTTTCCATTTGTCATCGGCCGGAATCACATGCCATGGAGCCCATTTTGTTGAAGTCGCCCTGATGGCTTCTTGAATCACACCCATATATTTATCCCAGTGCTGTCTTTCTTCAATATCGGATTGATCAAATTTCCAAAGTTTCTCAGGGGTGTTCAATCGACTGATGAATCGATTTCGTTGTTCTTCTTTTGAAACATGTAGAAAGAACTTAATGATCACCGTGCCACTTCGGCAAAGGTGTTCTTCCATTGAATTGATATCTTCATATCGCGCGTTCCAAAACTCATCTCCTCTCAACCCATATGGAATGGGCCTGTTTTCGAGAATTTCAGGATGGACTTTTACAATCAGAACCTCTTCATAATAGGAACGATTAAATATTCCAATCTTTCCTCGCTCGGGCATCCTCTTCCAATAACGCCATAGAAAATTATGGTCGAGCTCTTCTTTGGATGGCCCCTGGAAACTATGAACACTTACACCCTGTGGATTAACACCTGACATGACGTGTTTAATCGTACTGTCCTTGCCCGCAGCATCCATTGCTTGAAATATCAAAAGCATGGATCGTCTATTGCTGGCCCAAAGGAGTTCTTGGGCCTCTTTGAGGTGCTCCAAGTTAGATTTTAAATAGTCCTTGGCTTGTCTCTTGAGTTCAGCACTGGAAAGGTTTCTCAAAGATTTAGGTCCTTCCCAAGAGGTAGACCACTTATCAATGGAAAACGAACCATCTTGAGGTACTTCAAATTCGTGAAGTCCATCTGCCAAACGTTTGTGCTTGAATCCATTCATGGATTCGTAAGTTACATAATCTCAAAATTAGGCACCACTCTACCCGCGAATCGTGATCTTTAGTCAATTCTTGTACTTGATCAAAGTGGCTTTGATTAAAACATCTTTCTCGACGTTTGTCTTTGAGGTTGAAACCCCTACAGAACCACCTTTTTTACCTGCTTTTCCTGCTCCTACTCTTCCTGTGGTAAATCCTCCCGTGGTCAAATCGAAATTATCAATGAGCACTCCGTCTGCGCCTCTATTCGCAGCCTCTTGCATGATCTTGTTTTGGATTTTGTCCATGCTCTTCTTGGAGGGTAGTTCGGCTTGAAGTTTTCCCATTACTTCAAATTCCTTTTTGATGTCTTGCTCGCGAAAAAACATCTCGGGATTATAGGTAGGCGGGTAGGTCTTTCCCAAATAGTTAAAAGGACTGTTGCATGCCGCCAAAAACACACAGCTGAAAACGAAAAAAGAGCGAGTGAGAGATTTCATAGATCAGGTAAAGTCTAAAGATAAGGTTAGTCAATTGAATGGTAAATATTATCAATAATTCTATTCCAAGATTGAGCCATAATTCATTTCAATTCGACTTAGAATAATTGGCCGGGATTTTATGATGTTTTGATTAATATCTTCACGACCCCAAACGAGAATGATGAATAAACTACTCCTATTAATTACT
>CAZWQX010000159.1:0-8390 GCA_964635965.1 uncultured Cryomorphaceae bacterium | reverse complement strand
GACTTTGGCATGTATCCTTACTTGAATGAGAGTCTGGATTTGAGAATTCAGGCTGATCACCTATCAAAACGCCCCTGCTCGAAACTCGGTACTCGTTGCAAATACAAACCTTGTAAGTGCATAGATGAGTTGCCCTTGGAAAAGGCTGTGGCGGAAATCAATTCTCAAAAAATGCCCTGAGCTCAGTAGCATCTTTTGGATCCATTTTTTTTGCCAGAATCAATCCTAATTGTCTTCTTCTCAAGGCTCCGGCGAATCGCTCCTGTTCCTCATCGGTTTCCGGAACCAATTCGGGAACTTGTATCGGAGAACCCACTTGATCAACCGCCACAAATGTATAAATGGCTTCATTGCATTTTGTTCGACGGCCCGTGCGGTGATTTTCTACATATACGTCCAGGAAGACTTCCATTGAAGAGCCAAAGGACCTGGAGACTTTAGATTCAATTGTGAGGATGTCTCCTAATTTGATCACTTTCTTGAAAGAAACATTATTAACTGCCGCAGTGACAACAACCCTTCTGCAATGCCTTTGAGCAGAAATGGCTGCATTGATATCCATCCAATTAAGGAGTTGACCTCCCATTAGATTCCCCAAAGTGTTGGTGTCGTTGGGAAGAATAATCTTTGAAGTGGAAGCAAAAGTGTCCTTTGCAAACTTTTTTTCTCTCATAGGGCACAAAGATACCGCTTAACATTGCTTGTTCTTACCTTTGTCATCCATGTTTTATCCCTACGCTAAAGCGCTGCATCTCATATTTATGGTGGCATGGTTTGCAGGATTGTTCTACATGCCGCGAATATTCATTTACCAAACTGAAGCCTATGCCAAAAGGGAGGCAGATGGCCCTGCATTGATTAATCAGTTGAAGCTAATGTCTAATAGGCTATGGTTTATAATAACCTGGCCCGCATTTATTCTCACCCTTTTCTTTGGGATATCTATGCTGGTTATGGAACCGGGATGGCTGAGTCAAGGATGGATGCATGTTAAATTGAGCTTTCTTGCCTTACTTTCAATCTATCATTTATCACTTCATTGGATGTATAAAAAACTCCAAATAGATGTTTATCCAATGACGAGCATGCAACTTCGCTTTTACAATGAAGCCGCTACTATTTTGCTTTTTGCGATAATCTTTACCGCTACATTCAGGGATGCGATAAGTTGGATATACGGTGTGCTCGGAATTATCGGATTGGGAGTTTTGTTGAGCCTGGGAATCATGCTCTACAAGAAATTAAGGAAGAATTAGGCTTTAATTTTTTCTCTTAGCCAAGCTCTTGCTTCATCTTCATTTTTGAAAATTTGAGTTGGTCTTTGAGGTTTGTTATACCTCACGAAAAAATTGGCGGTCATATGATGCTGATAGTGCGTAACTACGATAGCATCTGCCACGATCTGCTCGGTAACATTTCCGGAAGAGACCTTTTCACGTGCTTCTTGACTCAGGGCAGCCTCTTTACCCGCGGTTACCAAGAGGCCCTTCGCCGATGGGAAATTTGCGTGAATTGCTTCGAATATCTCATCGATTTTATCAACGTCTACCGTGCAATTGGGATAGATGTTTAGTTCCACAATTTGGTCACCGTCTAGTTCTACGGAACAATCACCCAAATCGATTTTTTGCTCGCCCATGTCAGGAGTTGCTTTTTTTCAGTAACCAAGCGTTCGGGAAAATGCCATTGTCTCGCATTTTTTTCAAGTCATTTAGTGCGATCTCGTATTCGGAATAGCTATCAATTTTCACTCGATGTAACCCTTTATTCAAGTCGAGAATACCCGCTTCATATCCTCTTTGCTTCAGCCTGGCAACGAAACGATCAGCGTTCTCCTTTTCCCCGAAACAGCCGGCAATTATGTGATATTTTTTAGTTGCCTGATTCTCATTCTCTAGTTTTTTGGCCACCTCTTTTGCCGGTCGAAGATCTACCCAAACTCCAAGCGAGTCCACTTCGTTAGACTCAAAATTGAACTGAAACAATCCATCAGGTTCGGGGAATGCAGTAACATCTTCTTCATCTGCAGTCTCACTTCGCAATGTACGCTCTTGATAAACGCTTTTATCTTTCTTCCATTCAAAAGGAAATAAATCTGCAGGTGAAACCTCGGTTGGACTTTTGAACCCGGTAGTCATTCCCAAATACAGACTCATCCCGATAAACGGGATTAATGTAGCGGCTGCTACTCTGTATATTCCGCTGCCCTCCGATATCTTGTTTCGAACTTCTTTCGATTTTGCAATTGGAATTACGACGGCTTTCTCTTCTATGGTTTTTCGTTCTGTGCGTAGTTTTTCGGGAAGAGGAATGGGCTCCAAACCAAAAGAGCTTCTCAGATAATTTACGGAAGAGTCTGGCTTGAATTGAATGGCTCGATGCGAATCCATGTACAGCACCCCAACTTTCCGAAGCTCTATTCTCTTTTTATCGTTGAGTTCGGCAAGATAATCTTCAACCATTTGCTTCAGCGAAACATCAGCTTCTTGAATGGATATTCCATTATCCTCAGCAATAGACTGAGCTAATAATCCGTCATTTTTGATGAGATTCTTATTGAATCTCAGCTCTTTGGAAGGAGGATATGCCAATCCGTTGGAAAAGTAAGAAGATTTATAATTGGTAACGAAGCCTCCTAGCTGCGGAACGATCACACAATCGTAGTCGTAAAGCAGCTTCGAAATTTGTTTATCTAGTTCAATTGGCATTCAATTATCGAAATTAAAATTTCCAATTTCACGTTCAAAGAAAATACTTGTTTTCTATTCGTTTTAAATCTTCAGGGGTATCGATTGACTCGGCTCTCTCTTGGGTACTAATGGTTTGTATTTTCATTCCATAATAAAGCCACCGAAGCTGCTCGAGACTCTCTGCAGTTTCCGGTAAACAGGGGTCCAGACTTCCCGTTCTTATTAAGCCGTCTGATGTGAATCCATAAATGCCGAGATGGATAAAGTAATCGCTTGTGTCAATTGATTCTTTCTTTCTGGGAAAAGGAATAACGGAACGAGAGAAATAAAGAGCAGTGCCATTTTCGGCAACTACAACTTTTACCCTATTGGGATTTTCAATTTCATCCTTATTTAGAGCCGGGCTTACAATCGTCGCAATATCTGCTTTGCTACTTTCGAGAAGTTGAAGCAGTTCATCTATTTGATCAGGACTGATAAATGGCTCGTCGCCCTGCACATTGATTACAAAGTTCGGCTTGTTGGGTAGTTGTTCAAGAGCCAAACGACACCTTTCAGTTCCAGAGCTAATATCCTCGGAGGTCATAATGACGTTTCCTCCAAATTCCGAAACCGTGTTAGCGATGCGATTGTCGTCAGTTGCGACGTAAACCGCATCTAGTGACGATTTTTCACATTGTTCATAAACTCTTTGAATCATTGGTTTACCACCTATTAGAACTAGAGGCTTTCCTGGAAAACGTGTTGATCCATAACGGGCAGGTATGATACCAATGGAATTCATGGGATATTATTTATTTTCGATTCGGATCTATCCGAGACGATGAAGGATATTCCTGCAAATAAAATCGAAATATTTTATCTGCTCGCTTTATGTGAGGTAGATGGCATTGGCGTGGTCAGCACCAAGAAGTTGATTAATCATTTCGGATCGGCCAGGGAGGTTTTTAAACAAAAAACGAATGATTTACTTCAAATTCCGGGGATGACTTCAGCAAGAGCAAATGCCATTTCTAAGTATCGAGAATGGGAGAAAGTGAGTCGAGAGATCGAGTTTGCAGAGAAAAACAATCATAGAATTTTATCCTACCTCCATACCGATTACCCAAATCGCTTAAAGCACTGTGACGATGGTCCACCTGTTTTATTTGTTAAAGGTCAGGCCGATCTCTCCGGTGGGCGAATGCTGAGTATTGTTGGAACGCGGCGCTTGACGGAATATGGAAAATCAATTACCAAGCAGGTTGTTAAAGATTTGGTTCCATATGGTGTAACGGTAGTTAGTGGATTGGCGTATGGAGTTGACATTGAGGCTCATAAGGCGTGTTTGCAATTCGATGTTCCCACTATAGCCGTATTAGGTCATGGACTCGATAAAGTATACCCTTCGAGCCATACTCAAGTAGCAAAGGCAATGGTCGAAAAGGGTGGTGCTTTGGTATCTGAATTTCCAACTAATACAAAACCGGATCGTGAGAATTTTCCGATGCGAAACAGAATAGTAGCGGGAATGTGTGACGCTACACTCGTCATAGAATCGGCGAAAAGAGGAGGCTCAATTATTACTGCAGAATTAGCAAATGATTACAATCGAGATGTTTTTGCAGTCCCAGGTAAATTGGGAGATGAACGATCCGAGGGATGTAATCGGCTAATAAAAAGCCACAGAGCGGCTTTATTCGAATCCGTAAAGGATTTTGAATACATCATGGGCTGGACAGTTACCGATATAAACAGATCAATCCAGAAGAAGATTTTTGTTGAACTCAATTCCGAAGAAGAACGATTGTTGAACACCTTGAAAACAAGAGGTCGTCTCCAGATTGATGAGCTCAGTTTAGAGCTTGATTCACCCATGAGTAATGTTATGGTCAACTTGTTGAATCTGGAGCTTAATGGAATGATTAGATGCTTACCAGGGAAGTTCTACGAAATTTGCTAGGGGCTAAGTGTTGAAAAAACACTTAGAAAACATCACATAAAACACTGAAAAATAGGTATATAGGCCTTGTCAGATGCCCTGGTTGAATGACCCATTTGGATGGTAAAATTGGCTACATTTGCCCCCGAAATAAACGACTACTTATGAAAGCCTTTCAATCTCAGATTGATTCCTTTATGGACCAGGTTCGTGCAAAGAACTCCAATGAACCTGAATTCTTGCAAGCAGTGGAAGAAGTGGTAGAAGCCATTATTCCATTCTTAGAAGAAAACCCTAAGTATAAGGATGCCAAAATTCTTGAGCGGATCGTTGAGCCAGAGCGCGTTATTATGTTCCGGGTGCCTTGGCTTGATGACGCTGGAAACGTCCAGGTTAACCGAGGTTATCGCGTCGAATTCAACTCGGCCATTGGACCTTACAAAGGAGGTCTGCGCTTTCACCCATCTGTAAACCTAAGCATCCTTAAGTTTCTAGGATTCGAGCAGATTTTTAAGAACAGCTTGACTACTCTGCCAATGGGTGGTGGTAAAGGTGGTTCTGATTTTGACCCTAAGGGCAAGTCAGATAATGAAGTGATGAGGTTTTGTCAAAGCTTCATGACGGAGTTAGCGAGACACATTGGTCCCGATACAGACGTACCTGCGGGAGATATCGGTGTTGGGGGTAGAGAAATTGGTTACATGTTTGGCCAATACAAGAGAATCAGAAATGAATTCACCGGAGTATTAACCGGGAAAGGATTTAACTGGGGAGGTTCCAGAATTCGACCAGAGGCTACCGGATATGGCTGTGTTTACTTTACCGAAGAGATGCTAAAATTGAAAAACGACTCGTTGAAAGGAAAAGTCGTGGCAATTAGTGGTTCGGGAAATGTTGCCCAATATGCCTTTCAGAAAGTGATTCAATTAGGTGGTAAAGTTGTCAGTTTGAGTGACTCTGGAGGTTATGTTTACTGCGAGAACGGCTTCCACAATGAAGAATTTGCCTTGCTTCAAGAGATTAAAAATGAACGCAGAGGACGAATTAGTGAAATGGCTGATAAAGTAGAGGGTGTTCAATATTTCGAAGGTCAACGTTCATGGAGTGTTCCTTGTGACGTTGATATCGCACTTCCTTGTGCCACCCAAAACGAATTAACCCGAGATGATGCCGAGAATCTTATTGGTAAAGGCCTTAAGCTTGTCGCCGAAGGGGCTAATATGCCGACAACTCCCGAGGCAATTGAGTTATTCCATGAGAAAGCTATTGCCTTTGCTCCGGGTAAAGCCAGCAATGCAGGTGGAGTTGCCACTTCAGGTTTGGAGATGAGTCAGAATTCGATCCGTATGCCTTGGCCCGCGGAAAAAGTAGACGAAAGACTTCACTCAATTATGAAAGATATCCATGCAGCTTGTGTTAAGTATGGTCGAGTAAATGGAAGAATCGATTACGTTAAGGGAGCGAACCTTGCGGGATTCGTTAAAGTTGCCGACGCCATGCTGGATCAAGGAGTTGTTTAGGCTTCTAACAATATTAATATTTAAGAGCCACCTCAAAAGTGTGGCTTTTTTTATTGCTACTGTCATCATATTGGTTCATTCGCACTTCGTATTTTTGTCTAAAACCATCGATTATGTACGGCAAGATAAAAGACCATCTGCAAGCAGAACTCAAACAGATTGAAGACGCAGGTCTGTTCAAAAAGGAGAGAATAATCACATCAGAACAAGGCGCGGAAATTTCTTTGAGCACTGGAGAAACCGTCCTAAATTTTTGCGCGAATAATTATCTCGGATTATCTTCTCATCCGGATGTAGTTGCCGCTGCAAAAGATGCTTTGAATGAGCGTGGTTACGGAATGTCATCCGTACGTTTTATCTGCGGGACCCAGGATATTCATAAAGAATTGGAGCAGAAAATTGCGGAATTCCATCACATGGAGGATACCATTCTGTACGCTGCCTGCTTCGATGCAAATGGAGGAGTGTTCGAGCCGCTATTGACCAAAGAAGACGCTATTATTAGCGATTCTTTAAACCACGCTTCCATCATCGATGGTGTAAGGCTTTGTAAAGCGGCCCGATACCGCTACCAGAATAATGACATGGCCGATTTGGAAGAGCAACTTAAAGCCGCAGATCAAAACGGGGCCCGATTCAAAATCATCGTTACCGACGGAGTATTCAGCATGGATGGAGTTGTTGCCAATATGAAAGGCATATGTGATCTCGCCGATCAGTACGATGCATTGGTGATGGTCGATGAGTGCCACTCTGCAGGTTTTATCGGAGATACAGGTCGTGGGTCAGTTGAATTGCATGACGTAATGGATCGAGTAGACATCATTACAGGTACCTTGGGAAAGGCCTTAGGTGGTGCCATGGGTGGTTACACAACGGGGAAAAAGGAGATCATAGAAATGCTTCGTCAACGTTCAAGACCTTATTTATTCAGTAATTCGCTTGCACCATCAATCGTTGGAGCTTCGATTAAGGTGTTTGAGCTATTGTCGGGGAGTACACATCTCCGTGATAAGCTCGAAGAAAACGTTAACTACTTCAAAGAAGGAATGTCCAAACTCGGTTTTGACATAATTGATGGAGACTCGGCGATTGTTCCTGTGATGCTTTATGATGCCAAGCTGTCTCAGGTTATGGCTGACCTTCTGCTCGAAGAAGGTATTTATGTAATCGGATTTTATTATCCGGTAGTTCCAAAAGAGAAAGCAAGGATTCGCGTTCAACTTTCAGCGGCTCATGAGAAGGAACACTTGGATAAAGCAATCGGTGCCTTCGAAAAAGTCGGAAAAGAGTTGGGCGTATTGAAGGAGGCCGTTTGAGATAAAGACTTATTAAAATGCCCGTTGAAATAGAACTTCAACGGGCATTTATTTTATGCAACCATGAAGATTTTCTCATGAGAGATCTACTTCGTAGACCTCTCCATTTATTGTGACAGTTGCCGTCTGGTCACCATTGAAAATAATGGTGCCATTGAAAGTATGCGTATTTCCTTCAGGCCCTGTAAGGGTTAAGGTGAAAGTTCCTGAACCCGAGTTGATAATATGTGTGAGTTTGTCAATTTCCACATCGGTCCATTGAGCTTCATGATCCCAGCTGAATGAAGCTTGATTTGGTCCGTTAAAACTTCTGTTTCCTCCATGTTGGCCCGCTCCGTTCAGATAAATGTACTCGCCTTCGGGACCGAGATTTGACCATACCCATTGTCGTGTTCCTTCCCTGTCAGAACTTCGCCAGTACCCATCGAAACTGCCGGTATAGTCTGTGACAACCTCCAAAAACGGATTCTCAGTTAAAGGGCAATTCAGAAGCAGATTCCAATTTCTTATCCAACTTCCTGATGCACTTCCAGACAAAAAATAACTGAGTGTTGTATCAAAAGGAACTCCGCATTCAAGGTCTAAATCGCCTAGATCCTTTGCTTGAATGGATTCATTCAACTTCGCAACCTCTTCAGTCATTCCTCCAGAGCTTTGAGCCACGAATTCTTCAACAATGGCAACCGCATCAGCTTCTGTAGGTGTATAAACAGGCTCTTCTTCTTCCTGTTGACATGAATATAAACCTATAAGTAAGGAAGCTAGTAAGACTGATCTCAATAGTTTTAGATTTTTCATTTTAGCATTTTTAGGATTCACCCCCGCGATGCATGCCTTCGCTTTTAGAGTGAATCACGAATTCAAGGGTTCGATTGAGGACGAGTCCAAAGGTTTAATTCAGAAGATGAATTATACCTTTGGACTCGTCCTCAATCGAACC
>CAZWQX010000158.1:0-8450 GCA_964635965.1 uncultured Cryomorphaceae bacterium | reverse complement strand
TTTCATTAATCCCCGCACTCATCAGTGTAGAGCTCGGGGATTGAAGTATCGGTTTGTCGTAAACTGGCATGAGCTGTTTGCTGACCGATATGGTAAGTGGGTAGAGACGGGTTCCTGATCCTCCTGCGAGTATTATTCCTTTCATTTTGAATTTAAGCGCTTTTAGTCCGCTTTGCGAATTTCAAGTTCTTCAAGCTCAATGTCTTCTTCCTCGTTAACAATTTCAAGCAGAGGTTCTCTGAATGATTTTGTGATCAGACTACGGTGAAAAGACATCAAAAGACTTGGAAGAAGAACCAAATTAGAAATCATTGCCACCAAGAGGGTTAGCGAAACTAAGGTTCCCAATGCCACTGTGCCTCCGAAGTTTGAAGCAGTAAATACTAAGAATCCAAAAAATAGGATGATCGACGTGTAAATCATACTCACGCCCGTTTCATGTACTGCATGAAGCACACAGGTTCTGATATCCCAGGATCGCGTCTTGAGCTCTTGTCGATACTTTGACAAAAAATGGATGGTGTCATCTACCGAAATACCAAAGGCAATGCTAAAGACCAAGATAGTTGACGGCTTGATGGCAACACCAAAATATCCCATTAACCCAGCAGTAAAAATCAACGGCAAAAGGTTAGGAAGAAGAGATATAATGACCATTCTGGCCGAGTTGAACAATAAGGCCATCAGAATGGAAATAACGAAGATGGCAATAGCCAAACTGATGAATAGGTTTCTCACCAAATAATCAGTACCATTCAAAAAGACAATACTCGTCCCTGTTAGTGTAACCTTGTAATCTTCCTTCGGAAAAATCTCGTAAACCTTGGGTTTGAGATCGTTCATTAAGCTATCTAACTCTGTGGTTCCAATATCTGCGATTTGAGCTGAGATCCTTGTTACTTGCTTAGAGGAGTCTAAAAACATTTGAGAAATCTTGCCGGCGTCAGATTCATTTCCTCTTAAATAAGGTGCAATAAAGGAGCGCTCATATCCCGATATTAATGCATACCTCTCAGGTATACCGTTGTAATAGGCTTGCTTGGCAAACTTCACCGCGTCAGTAATGGCCAGAGACCGTGAAATTTCAGGGTAAGACTCGAGCGTCTTTTGTAACTTTTCAATCTTGTTTAATGTCTTCGACTTGGTTACCTCGGAGCTGTCATTGGTATTGACGAGAATCTCAAGGGGCATGACACCTGCAAAATTCTCTTCGAAGAAGTTCAAATCTTTAATTATCTGATCGTCCTTTGGAAGGTCATCAACGATGTTTCCCGTGGCCTCTACGAGCGTTGTTCCATAGATAGAGACCGACAATAGAGCAATAGTGCCCACATAAACTTTTCTTCGGTGGTTTATAACCAGAGATTGAAGCAATTTCACCACCCCGTCAATCCATTGACGATCTAAATGTTTTATGTGTCTTTCAGCAGGAGCAGCAATGAAACTGAATACACAAGGAATTATGATCAATGAGAGAAGAAATACGCTCAGGATGTTTATTGATGCGATTATACCAAACTCTTTGAGCATTGCACTTTGCGTAAAAATGAAAGTGGCAAAACCCATGGCAGTTGTGGCATTAGTCATGAAGGTGGCATTACCTACCTTGTGAATAACCCGACTCAAAGCCTTGATTTGGTTGCCATGAATACGGAATTCATGATGGTACTTGTTAAGGAGGAAGACACAATTCGGTACTCCAATAACGATTATCAACGGCGGGATGAGTCCCATCAATGCACTCAGCTTAAATCCGAAAATTCCAATAGTTCCAATTGACCAAATCACCCCAATAATTACAACCAATAAGCCGATAAACATTACGCGGAAGCTCTTAAAGAAGAGGAACATTAACAAAGCCGTCACTGCCGCTGCCAACCCAACAAACATGCCTAGTTCCTGCTTAATTTTTGCCGTTTGCTTGGTTCGGATATAAGGTAACCCTGAAAAATGAACCTGCATGCCGGTCGCATCGGAGAACCCCGCCACAACTGTTTCAACCTCTTCCAGGACTCTAACCCTGTCTTCGCTATTGAATGCCCCTCGATTCACGAAAAGCATCATTAAACTGGCATTCGTAGAATCGTTAAAGAGTAAATTCCGATAAAACGGAAGAGATGAAATTATTCTGGTAAGACTATCAACTTCAGCACTCGAAGATGGGCGCGTCTTGACTACTTTTTGAACATCGAATCTCTTCTCGTTGGGGTTTTTGACCAGAGTGTATAAATGCGCCTCAGAAAAAACACTGTCTATTCCATCAATTTCTCTAAGGTCATTTCCAAGGTCATACCATTGAGCAAATGTAGGGTAGCTATGAAGCTGTTCGCCTTGAACTCCGAGAACGAGAATGTTGCCGTCTTCAGAAAAGCGGTCAGTAAAGCGCTCGTACTCAACTTGAGTGCTGTCATCTTCGGGGAGAATACCTCCAAACTTATAACTCATGGTGACCGTTCTGGCTTGCCAGCCCATAAAAACGGTGACAACAACAATCACAGCCAAAAGCGGAATCCTATTTCTGAGAATAATTCCGGCTGTTTTTTCCCACATGTGTGATCCTAATCGAAAGTGTTGAGCAAATATAAGATAGAAAGGTAGACCACCTAAGCGGTTCAACCTATCTTTGGAAGTCATGCAGGCCGATATCCACGAGCTGAGTTATATCCTTAAAAATTCATCGATTCGAAAATTCAGAAATGCTCTGAATCTTTATCGCTCATTCCACTGGTCAAGAAAAGCGGGAATCCCAAAAATATCTGCTCCACCTATTGCTCTTTCCGTTGAACCAACTACTGCATGTAACCTAGGCTGCCCTGAGTGCCCCTCAGGTTTGAAAAAATTCTCTCGACCAACCGGAAACTTGACGGATAATCTAATTGATAGCTTGTTAGATGAAATAGGAGATGATTTGTTTTATCTCACCTTTTACTTTCAAGGCGAACCCTTCATCCATCCGAATCTGAGTGAGATGGTCGCGAAAGCGAATCGTAAAGGTGTTTTTACTGCAACCTCCACAAACGCTCATTTCTTGAATGATCGTTCTTGTGAACAGATCATTAAGGCGGGTTTGAATCGTTTGATTATCTCAATAGATGGAACAACTCAAGAGGTTTATGAGTCCTATAGAAAAAGAGGAAATCTGGAGAAGGTAGTCGAGGGAACGAAAAAGGTTCTGGCTAAACGAAAGGAGATGAATAGCATCTTTCCGAGGGTTTATTTTCAGTTCTTGGTGGTTAAACCAAATGAGCACCAAATTGAGGAAGTTCGGGCGTTAGGAAAAAAATTAGGTGTAGATGGAGTCCACTTCAAAACAGCACAGGTTTACGATTTTGAAGACGGCAATCCTCTGATTCCGAGTATCAATAAGTACTCGCGATACCGAGAAAAGCCCAATGGCAAGTGGGAGATTAAAAACACCCTATCAAACCAATGCTGGAAAATGTGGCATTCAGCGGTAGTAACTTGGGATGGACGGGTGGTTCCTTGTTGTTTCGATAAAGATGCAAAGCACCAAATGGGGGAAATAGGGGATGATTCTTTTTCCGACGTGTGGTTTGGAGATAAGTATCAAGATTTCAGGACCACTCTTCTCAAATCGCGGAATGAAATCGAAATTTGCAAAAACTGCTCTGAAGGAACAAAGGTTTGGGCGTAATCAGAGCTTAACAAAATTGGTTAGGATCTCTCTACCTAAAGGAGTTAAAACACTTTCGGGATGAAACTGAATTCCGAAGAATGGCAGAGTCTCGTGTTCCATTGACATAACTTCCCCTTGTTCATCAGTCGAAGTAACTTTCCAAGAGGCATCAAGAGATTCACTGTCAATCACCCATGAATGGTATCGACCCACAACAATCTTCTCGGGAAGACCTATGAACAATAAAGAGTTATTAGAAATCTCCAGATCATGACCTACACCATGGTGGACTTCATCAAGGTTCTTCAATTTGGCTCCTGTTGCCACGCCCATTGCTTGATGCCCCAAACAAACGCCCAGGATTGGCTTTTGAAGTTCGATAGCATGACTGACCAATTCCATCAAAGCTTCAGATTCTTGCGGTAAACCCGGACCGGGCGATAAGATTAATTTATCGAAATCTCCGAGGCGATCTATCTCGATTTCATCCACACGGGCTACTTCAGGAGTAACGCCCGATACAGCTTCAAGAATATGAACGAGGTTAAAAGTAAAGGAGTCGTAATTGTCTACGACCAGAATGCGGTTCATGACGTCATTATACAGTCATGATGTCCTGTTCTTTGCGATCTACTTCACCGTCGGCTTTGCTCGTGTAGGTATTGGTGAGCTTTTGGACGTCATCTTCAGCATCTTTCGCCAGATCCTCACTCAAGCCATCTTTTTGGAGCTTCTTTATTTCGTCATTTGCCTCTTTTCGAGCGTTGCGAATACCAACCTTGGCATCTTCAGCTTCCGAACGTGCCTTTTTTACCAAGTCCTTACGGCGCTCTTCGGTTAATGGTGGAACGGAGATAATGATAAGCTCTCCGTTATTTTGAGGATTCAGCCCCAAGTTTGCATAAGCAATGGCTTTTTCGATAGGCTCAAGCATGGCTTTTTCCCATGGCTGAACTGATATCGTTCTTGGATCGGGAGTATTAACATTGGCAACTTGGTTAAGCGGTGACATCGAACCATAGTATTCAACCATTACACCGTCCAACATTGCAGGCGAGGCCTTACCCGCTCGGATTTTCACCAATGCATCTTCAAGGTGCTTAATCGATTTTTTCATCGACTCTTCCGCCGAGTCTAGGATGAATTCTATTTCTTCTTGCATCTTCTTGAATTAAAAGTTAACCAGGGTTCCCACTTGCTCTCCTTCTACTACCTTTTTCAGATTTCCGCCCGCGTTCATATCAAAAACAACGATGGGAAGTTTGTTCTCATTGCAGAGGGTGAAAGCCGTCAGGTCCATGACATTCAAGCCCTTCTCGTAGACCTCATTAAAGGTAATTGAGCTGTATTTGGTAGCAGATTCATCCTTCTCGGGGTCGGCTGTGTAAATCCCGTCGACTCTTGTTCCTTTCAGGATGACATCGGCTTCGATCTCAATTGCTCTGAGGGAAGCGGCCGAATCGGTTGTGAAGTATGGGTTACCCGTACCGGCACCGAATATTACGATTCGCCCTTTTTCCAAGTGACGGATTGCTCTTCTTCGGATAAAGGACTCGGCAATTTGCTCCATTTTAATCGCCGACATGAGTCGGGTCTTAATGTTCTTTACTTCAAGTGCTGATTGGAGAGCCATTCCATTAATGACCGTGGCGAGCATTCCCATGTAGTCACCTTGAGTTCTCTCCATCCCGCCTTCCGCTGCTTGCAAACCGCGAAAAATATTACCCCCTCCAATTACAATCGCGATTTCAACCCCTAGCTCATGAACCTCCTTGATTTCGTCAGCATATTGGGCCAATCGGTCATTATCAATACCGAACTGTTTCTTACCCATCAAGGCTTCTCCGCTCAGTTTCAGTAGAATACGCTTGTACTTTATCGGCATGTCAGGTGGTTCTATTTTGCGGCGAAAATTATCAAAAAAAAAGGAGAGAACAACGTCTCTCCTTTTAATTGAAAATGGAATAAAATTAGCTAAGTGAGAACCTCTTAAATGAAGTTACGCTCAAGCCCGATTCTGCTTCGCTTAGGTATTGCTTAATCGACTTTTTGTTGTCTTTGATAAAAGCTTGATTCAGCAACGTATTCTCTTGGAAGAACTTGTTCAATCTACCCATCGCGATTTTCTCGGCAAGATCAGCAGGTTTACCTTCTTGGATAGCCAAGTCCTTACCTACTTCGATTTCTTTTTCAATTACATCCTGTGGAACAGAATCTTTATCCAATGCAACCGGTGCCATCGCAGCAACTTGCATTGCAACATCTTTTCCTACTTCGGAAAAATCTCCCTCTTTGTTTAAACCTACCACAGAAGCAAGTTTGTTTCCAGGGTGAATATAGGTTACAACGCTTCCTGCGTCAACCGTATCGTAGCTTGAAAGATCGATCTTCTCACCAATTACACCTGTTTGCTCGGTGATTTTTTCATCGATTGAAAGACCATCTCCGTAAGGAAGCGCCTTCAAAGCCGCCAAATCTGCAGGCTTATTATCGAGAGCAATGCTCAATATATTCTCTGCAAATCCAGTAAAGTCAGCATTCTTTGCAACGAAGTCCGTTTCGCAGTTCAATACGATAATCGCTCCGTGCTTGCCATCTGACGACTGACCCGCAAGAACTACTCCCTCTGAGGCGTCGCGATCACTTCTTTTAGCAGCAACCTTCTGCCCTTTCTTACGAAGGATATCTACGGCTTTGTCGAAGTCTCCTTCAGCTTCAACTAGTGCCTTTTTGCAATCCATCATTCCCGCTCCTGTTTGTTTACGGAGCTTATTGACTTCAGCAGCAGTAATTTTCATTTTGAGTACTTATTTAGAGATTTAGGCTTCAGTTTTTTCAGCCTTTTTTTCCTTTTTGTCAGCTTGCTTCTTCTCCTGATCAGCTTTTTCTTTTCCTGCTCTTCTCTCTTCCAGACCTTCATTAATTGCATTGGCAATTCTACCTAGAATCACTGCAATTGATTTTGAAGCATCATCGTTAGAAGGAATCGGGAATTCAACTTTTGTTGGATCAGAGTTGGTATCCACCATGGCAAAAGTTGTAATATTCAACTTCTTCGATTCTTGAAGAGCGATGTGCTCTTTGTGAATATCAACGATGAATACAGCAGCCGGGAGTCTGGTCAATTCAGCAATACCACCCAGGTTCTTTTCTAGCTTCTCGCGTTGTCTTGAAACTTGAAGACGCTCGCGCTTTGAAAGTGTGGCAAAAGTTCCATCTTGTTGCATCTTGTCGATGCTAGCCATTTTTCGGATTGCCTTTCGGATAGTGGCAAAGTTGGTCAACATACCACCTGACCATCTTTCAGTGATGTAGGGCATTCCCGTTGGCTTGATCTTTTCATCCAAGATAGCTTTTGCTTGTTTTTTGGTAGCAACAAACAAAATCTTCTTTCCAGACTTAGCTATTTGCTTGAGCGCTTTTGAAGCTTCGTCTAGCTTGGCTGAAGTTTTATTGAGATCGATGATGTGAATCCCTTTTTTCTCATCGAAGATGTAAGGGGCCATGTTAGGATTCCACTTTCTGGTCAAGTGACCGAAGTGAACTCCTGCATCCAGCATTTCTTTAAATTGAGCTTGGTCTTTATCAGACATACTTTATTTGGTTTACATTCTTTAAAAAACAATTGACGGGTAGCTCATTAATAAGAGATCCCGTCAATTTAGATACTAAACTATCAGCGTAAGTATTAACGCTTACTAAACTGAAATTTCTTCCTGGCCTTTGGTTGACCATATTTTTTCCTCTCTACCATTCTTGGATCACGCGTGAGTAATCCTTCGGCCTTGAGGGGTTTTTTCATTTCTTCGTCGATCTCTACTAAAGCGCGCGAGATAGCCAATCGAACGGCCTCAATTTGACCAGTGATTCCACCACCTTTAACAACAACCTTCACATCGTATTTACCTTCTGTTTCAGTTAGCATAAAAGGCTGTCTCACACGATACTGTAGAGGCATAGTAGGAAAATACTCTTTGTAATCACGGCCATTCACGGTAACATTCCCCGTTCCGTTTTGCATGTAGATTCTAGCAACGGAGGTCTTTCTTCGGCCTAGAGTGTTGGTTACTTCCATTATTTTAATGAGTTGAGATCAATTTTCTTAGGCTTTTGAGCTTCGTGGTTGTGCTCTGCGCCTTCAACAACGTATAGGTTTGAATACAACTTGTATCCCAATTTGTTCTTTGGCAACATCCCTTTCACTGCCTTTTCAACCAATGAAATAGGCTTGCGTTCCATCATTTCGGCAGCAGTAAAAGACCGACGTCCTCCAGGATATCCAGTGTGGCGGATGTACTCTTTTTGAGTCATTTTGTTACCTGTCAAAACAATCTTTTCGGCATTGATAACGATTACATTATCACCACAATCAGCGTGCGGAGTAAAGTTTGTCTTGTACTTTCCTCGGATGAGCTTTGCTACCTTACTGGCCAATCTTCCTAGAGTTTGGCCCTCGGCATCAACCAAAACCCACTCTTTACGAGCAGTTTCTCTATTGGCCGAAATGGTTTTATAACTAAGTGTATCCACTGTGATTAAGCTATTTAGCTAGTTTACTCCCCAAAATGGGGCTGCGAAGATAAGATGTTTTTTATTACAGACAAAGAGCGGCGCAGACTTTCTTTACGCTGGAAAGGGCTGACAAAAATAATTGACTCGATAAATTAAACCTTTCACCACATCCTCAATCGAAAGAGTGAATTCGAGATTCAACATGAAAGCGAAGGCATGCATCGCTTATGTGAATCGAAAAAAATTGTAAAATGAAAAATCTAAAACTATTGAGATCAGTCTTACTAGCTTCCTTACTTAT
>CAZWQX010000157.1:0-8482 GCA_964635965.1 uncultured Cryomorphaceae bacterium | reverse complement strand
GAATCGAACCCTCCGATTTCAAATCAAATGCATCCTACGAATGGTCAGTCAAGGCCAGAGACGACAAAGGTGGCGTATCTGAAAGTGAGAGAAGAGGACTCACCACTTTTAATAACGGTTCTATTGGTGAAGTCATCGAAGCCAACTCGCAAATAATCAGCTCCTCCATCAGAAATGGAAGTGGATTTGAATGGGGTGGCTGTTTTGGTCACAAGATGGTCTCTCACAATGACAAACTATACGACATCGGCGGAAGGGCAAACGAAAGTGGAAATTGGCGATTTGGTAATGACGTGTACGAGAGTTTGACGGGGGCCACTTGGACTACTCTCAGAGAAACCGATGATTTCAGCACCGATATCTTTGAGCCTTCCAGCACCCATGCTGCATTATCACATGGCGGACTTCTCTATGTGGTTAGCAGCGGTAGCCGCGGCATTTACAATAGCGCCTTAGGTAATGTCTGGACCAGAATAGAAACCAAAGGCACATCAACCGACGGTACGCTCTACCAACCCAGGGACGAACACGCGGTGGTAAGCTTTAACAACAATCTCTACCTCATGGGCGGTTACAGCGGTAGCACTGAACACAGTGATGTATGGTTTAGCGGTGATGATGGAATCACTTGGCAGAAAATCAAAGAATCAGACAACAGCGCCTGGCGGCCTGGTGTTGTTTACGTCGTAGTTGTAGAGGGAGCAATGTATCTTTTCGAGACCCGCGACGATCAAGAACCCGAAATAGGGATATGGAAATCTACCAACGGTTCGTCTTGGCAGTTTCTGAGAAACGCTCCATTTGATTCGAACAGAGACTACACCGTATGCTCTTACCTCTATGGTATGGTGGTAGTAGGTGGCGGTGACGACATCTGGTGGTCAGCTGATGGCCTGGATTGGAACCGCATCGAATTAGACAATCCCAATCATATGGACATTCGACGGGGACACGCTGCCGTGGAGCAGCTGGGGTCAATTTACGTGAGTTATGGTTATGGCACTTTCACGGGCGACGTCCGCACCAATATCGTGAAGTTCAATTTTAATCCGTGATTGGATCAAAAGTTCGAGCTTGCTGCTTGATACGCATCAAGGAAGTGGTATCTTTCAGGCAGACTTAGACAAAGTGAAAGGATTATTACTTCTCGTTCCATTTATCGTTTTGAGTTTTTCGTCAACATGTTTGGCGCAAGACACGACTCTGATTTGGATAAACTATAAGGATGAAGAAGTACCCAAACAAGTAGCCAATCTTTACCGTCTCACTTGGCCTGAAGGAGATCATTGGAGAGTATTGGATCATTACCTGGATGGAACCCTCCAAATGTCGGGAGGATACGAAACGAGAGATTTCGAAAACCGAACAGGATTTTTTGAGTATTACTCGAAAGATGGCGGGAAAATATTGGAGTGTACCTACTTGAATAATCAATTAATCGGCGCCTTCCAATCTTGGTACGAGGATGGATCGCATGAGACCCTCGGGACCTACGCCAATGACTTCGATCGGGTCGAAGCCGCAAATGCAAATGATACTCCCCGCCAAGGATACCCCGTGAAGTACGTCCATGCGGATTCACTAAGCATTAAAATTGGAAAGTGGTCCTACTTTTATCAGAATGGACAGCTAAGTGCGGTTGAGGAATACGACTCAACCGGCACCCGATTACAAGTTGACTATTTCGAACCTGATGGATCTAAAAGTCCTGAGGATGCCATTATTGAGCGAATGCCTGAATTCCCAGGAGGTGAAACAGAGCTTATGCAATTTTTGGGAAAGCACATTCGCTATCCGAAAAAGGACAAACGAAAAAACATTCAAGGAAAGGTATTGGCCAAATTTGATGTAGACCGAAACGGCTCCGTACAAAATATGGATATCGTAAAGTCTCTTTCGCCGTTGATTGATGCCGAGTGCATTCGAGTGATCAATTTAATGCCCGACTGGAAACCAGGGCGTGCCTTCAATCGAAATGTAAAAGTGACTTATTTTCTGCCCGTGCAGTTCACCTTGTGGTAGACGCGAATAGTACTACTCTCCCGATTCAATATCTTTTTATTTCCATCATCCCACGCCACTAGTCCTTAGGAGTATATACTCAACAAGTCAGGTACGCTACTATTATGTGATGTTTAACGGGTGTTTGACCAAAACATAACATAGGAATCGAATCAAGTATTCACTTCATTTTCTGACTTTTAAGGCAGGGTTTATATCACATTTAGCCATAAACAGCTATTGACTTCTTCAAAAAACCGCCCTAGCTTCGCAGAATAACCAGATTCTTTTTATGTGATATGAAAACTTTACAAACTATTTTAACTAGGCTTAGCTTACTCCTAGTAGGTGTTTTTGGAATGACTTCTCTTTCCATGGCACAGTCAGAATGCGAAAACTTCCGATATTTCTTGGCCAACAACGGTAGTGGCGGAGAACGAACGTTGTTCGAGCTTACCTTGGACGATGAAGCTGAAAGCGCAGAGATGGAAGAATTGATGTCTTTCTCTTACCCATTCCACATCGCTTACGATGCAAATGCACAACTTCTTTACATTGTTCGTGCATCGAATGGTAGCTTCAGAACCTTGGATGTATCTGTGGAGAACGGAGCTCTTTCAGATGAAACCATGTTGAGCGAATCTCTCGGTGGTGCCGTTGCAACAGCGTTTGATGACAACGGAAACTTCTACATTGGTAGCGAGGCTGATGAGGCCGTTTACTTGGTAGATACAGAAACAGGAGATCTTACTTTCTACATGGACGCTCCTATCCACGGTGGTGACATCGCTTTCAGAGCAGATGGTAATTCATACTTAGCTACGCGCGATTTTAACGGACGCGTTTGGGAGATGGATTCGATGGGTGAAGTAATGTCCGTACGTTCAGTACCAAATGTTGTTACCGGTCTTGCGCTTCTTCCTTCAGGAGAAGGATTCATCAGCGTAAGCGGTCGCACTCGTCTTTACAAAGGAAATGACCAGGGTGATTACCTCGCATTTTACAATCTTACATTGGACGGAGAAGTATTTACTACAGCTGCAGGCGACTTGGCTTCAGGATGTGCTGAGCCTCAGTCAGGATCTGACTGTGAGAACTATGTGACTTACTACACCGGTTACGAGCAAGGTGGAGACAATGAGCTTTACGGAATTTCTTTGAACGACGACAATTCATTGAGCTTTACGTTGATCGAAGGTTTCAGCACAAGTGATAACCACATTGCTGTAAGCGCTTCAGGAATGATTTACGCTGTGCGCGGAAGTAAGATCGACATCTTCAATCCAAACACGGGTTCTTACGTTGAGCAAAACATTCCTATCCAGGATGAATCAGGTGCTTCACTTAGCGGATTCCCTGCTGCTACCATCGACTTTAACGGACAGTTATACATCGGTAAAGGTTCAAACAATACGGTTTACAGTGTGAACATTGAAGATGGAGTAGCGATTGCGAGTGTTGCTTTCGCGAATGCCCCTGTTGCCGGTGGTGACTTGGTTGCTACAGGTTCGGCGGAAGACCAAATCCTGTGGATTTTGAACAGATCGAGCAACACGCTTAATAACTTGATCGACAACAGTGTAATTGATTTAGACCTAAATGAAATAAACGGAGCTTGCTTAGGAGAAGACGGAAGATTGCTTATCGCTAACGGTGAAAACTCTGAGAACGGAGGAATCTGGGCACTTAACCTGGAAGACTTAAGCCTCGAGCAATTAGCTGCCGATGGCGGTCCTGAAGTATTCTTCAACGGAGATATGGCTTCGGGTTGTGTTTCAAATGAGGGTATGCAAAACATCTTCATGAACACACCTACTCAAGCATTTGATGTTGAGCTTACATTGGCTCCAAACCCTGCTACTACAAGTACTTTCGTAGACTTCTCAACTGTTGAAGGACAGAGAACGACAATCGAGGTATTGGATATGCAAGGACGAGTTCTTGATGTATTGATGGCAGGTAACACTGATCAAACTCAAGGTCGTCTTGAACTTAACGTAGCTTCTATGGAGAGAGGAATCTACTTCGTAAGAATGGTATCAGGTGAAACAATCACAGTTGAAAGATTGATGATCGCCAAATAAGTTCTACGACTTAGTAAAGTCTTAATTAAAAACCCTTCTGCATCGCGCAGGAGGGTTTTTTTGTTTGTTAACAGCCCTCCAGGTAGAACAGCTCGAATAACCCATTCCGCATTAATCATTATCTCCTTCCAGTCGATGAGCTCGCTCCGCTCGGTTCCTAATTCATAATTCAACTAGCAATGTCAGTTCGAGTGAATCGTGAGGGCCGTACGATTGGTCACTTGACCGCCTCTAGAGGATCGAGAACTCCACAATGCTCTCATTTACCACACTCGACAAAGAGAAGGCCGATACATTTCGGTGCCAAAAAAGATAGAATCGGCCTTAATTTGATTTGACGAAACTCAGAAATAAGCGGAAGTAAGCCGCACCCATGTGTGAGCACAGGCATCGAAAGCTATGCTTTCGCACATGCCGTTTGCGAGTTTGGGTAAGGCTCTGGAGTGGTTTCTAGAGTTTCAAAAAATAAAATTATAGCCTTGACCTTTTTGTTTCTTTTTGTGTCAAGACAAAAAGAAAGGTGAAGAATAATTAAAAAACAGCATCAATCCCGTTTGAATACGTTGGAAAGTAAAAGGAGAGCGCAGATCCACCCCTGCCGAGACAGAGCGGAGAGTGAGAGTGGAGAGCGGACACACACCCGACTTCAAAAAAGAATTACCAATCGCATGTACTCATTGTTCAATCAGAACAATCAGCCTGTAGCCTGAAGCTGGCAGCCTGCAGCCCATTAAACTCCGCGAGCATAGCGAGCACCATCATTCTTAATTATCTCCTTCCAGTCGATGAGCTCGCTGCGCTCGGTTCTTAATTCATAATTCATAATTCTCCTCTAGTCTCTCTTCTCTGATCTCGGTCGTCAGGCCGCTTCAACAACAGGTGCTCGCCCCTCCCTTCTCTTCCGAATGGCAAGAATTATCGCTCCGTATGTAATGCTGAGCACCCCAAACGAAATCAAGAAACCAATGAAGGGGATAGAGGTTAAGAGATGTAAGACGACTGCTCCTAAAAAGGCAATCAAACTTGTAAGAAAAACACTCCACTTCTTGTTGCTTCTATCCTTGTAGAGATGTGTAAAGACTAAGGCTCCAACAAAATTTCCGAATACCATCGTGAAAATGTAGAACACCAATGCAACGAGGCCAACGGGTATGCCTATGACAATCATGAACGCCAAGGCTATTAAAATAGGCAAACCAATGATATACAGCACACCATATCCAAGACTGTTTGACCAGCTGACTGATACTTGCTCTCCCGCTTTTGAAAACCATGCCCCAAAGGCCCATTCAAGGAGCAACATGATAAAAAACCCTCCGAACAGAAACATGAAAATAAAGAGGATTCCAAAGCCAATTAGCGCTCCTGCGTCCGAGAAATCGTTGCCCTCGAAAGCCAAGGCTGTATCGTAAACGGCCTCTCCATTGAGCACCGAATTGCCAAAGTCTATTTCTCCTTCTTCGGACCAGTAAGCAACATTGGAGTGGAACTCAGCCCTATCGCCGATATCCAAGTCGCCCGCTGAAAGACTTGCATTCCCGTAAACAGGGCCGTCGATTACTACCTTCCCCCCTCCTAGCCGAACATCACCATTCACCGTGCCGTTCATAATAAGTTCTCCACCATAACTCACGATGTTTCCATGGATCACAGCATCCGAGTTTACCCGCGTCTCACCGCCAAAGACGATCAGGTCGTCCATGACCTCGCCATCAATTTCTATCGATCCACCCGCTACTCGGATATCATCTCCTACATATCCCCTCAGATTAATCTCCCCGCCTGCAACGGTGAGATCACTTTGAACACTATCATTTACATTGATATTACCACCGGCCAAAACTGCATCTCCATTCACGGGAGCATCAATGGTAACTTCTCCGCCCGCCATATAGATGTCGTCAGGATAAGGCTGTGACACGCGAACATTATCTCCCGCTTCAAACTGAGCGAAGGATGAAAAAGCTATAAAAACAAGACTGAATGAAAGGAATAAGCGCTTCATGATCAATAGGTTTTAGGTCTACATAAAGGTCGGAAACAGTGGCTGCTCCACCAAGATTTGTCCCTGTTTTGTGATAGTCGGGATGATAGGATTACAGGTTGAGATATGTGATGCTGGAAGGGATAATTTTAAGCGTCCAAACGACGTAAGAGTTCCGTTTGCTGTTAACTCAAAGAAAATTGTTCGCTTTCAGCTTGCAAGATTATAAATGCACGAGTACAGTCGGTACCGACAGTCATAATTCATAATTTATCATTGATCAATACTCAACCCCCATCTTTTTCTCGTAACTCGAAAAATCCACCTCCTCCAAGAAGGGGGACAAAATCTGGCTTCGAAAAGAAGATTAATCAATTGCATGGACACATTGCCCAATTAAGAAGAACAGCCTGCAGCCAAAAGAGAATTCATCAATCGAATTCACAAAATGCCCCAACCACGAATCATAGCTAACAGCTTTTGTTCGCCTCAAGTAAAAATGAAACAATCTTTCTCCCCTTCGTCTACCTATTATCATCGCTGAAAGCCAATCCGGCACAAAAAATGCTCCTACCTTCAGCGCATGAAATTCCTGTTTGGACTTCTACTTACTTTTTTGACAATAGCGGCTTCACCGCAAGATTATGCCGTTACGTACCTATGGGATGAAAAAATACCTTTAAACGTAGATCCATCGGAAGTGACCAAACTCGATGCACGCAAAGCAGAAAATGTCGATAGTCTGCTTAGTATGCTTCCCCAATTCACCAATGTTACCTGGCTCAATTTATGGGGATTGGGAATTGAAGAACTTCCCGATGACATATTTGAGAACCTCACAAAACTCACTTGGTTAGATCTTGGGAAAAACCAACTCCAAACACTTCCGGCTTCTTTCGATTCTTTAACATCACTTTCTTATTTAGGTCTGTATACCAATTTATTAAGAGATTTACCTGAAGTAATATATAGCCTTGACTTATTGGAGCTAAGGGCTTCTGGCAACTTATTGACTGACACCTTTTTCATCTCTCCTAAATGGGACAAGATGACCTATTTGAGTCTCTCAGGAAATGATGTAACAGCTTTGGAAGGCGTGCGGAATTTGAGGAAGATTGAGCGTCTTTCGCTCTCAGGTTGTGAGATCAAAGAGCTTCCGGATGAGTTTAGGAAATGCAAGAGGTTGAAGTACATCCATCTCAATGGAAATCCGCTTGAATCACTTCCAAAATCGCTCTTACAACGTTGGCGAGTTTGGTACATCCTGATTGAAGATACCAACATCCCAAGCGAAACAATCAGAAATTACCGAGTCAAGTATCCCAAAAAGGTCTTTGATACTTGTCAGACATGTTGATTTGGTAGGTGGTGTGCAGTTTGCAGTGAGCAATGAGCAGTGAGCGGTGTGTAGTTTTCAGCGTGTAGTTTTCGTTATTCATAGCTAATCGCGCGCAGTGCTTTGGCAGGTTCGAGGATTCAAAGAGAACACGGAAAGGTTTGAGACCTGTTCATTTATTACGTGCAGCTCAAATTTTTGCCCAAGATCTACCTCTTCGCCATTCCCGTTAGTCCGATACCGATAACGGCAAATGGCAGAAAAGAAACCCAGCCGCGATTCCATAGCAGAATAACCATCACAAATCCAAACAGCGCAACCAATCCTCCCATAACCACATTGGTTCTTGAAATCGGTTTCCCTTTGGGATCCTTGACCAGTAGCTTGTCCTTCTCAAGTTCTTTGGTATGCGCAATAGCGGCCTCTACATCGAGTTGATTTGACCAATTCTTATTTAAAAAAACCTTGATTTCTCTATAACTGTCTCCTCTGACTCGCATGCGAACTGCATAGCTGTTTAATTCCTCCTTATTATCAATTGCCATGTAGCAAATATCAAACTTGTTCGGATAAATGCAAACGAGGTGCCTTTCAGATGAATTTTTATTAAAGAGTGAGCAGTTTGCAGTGAGCAGGTTCGTTCTTCGTTATTGGTTATTGGTTGTTCGTTGATCGATATTGACTTTTGGTCGATGGTAAGCGGTCGACAGTAGATGGTATATAGTACAAGTTCGCTCGAAGCTTGCAACTTGAGACCTGAAGCAAATAAATCACGAACGCAGCGGGCACCCCCACTCCTACTTGTACGACGTCCGCGTGCCGCCGAAGCTCTAGCACCGTGCCGTCGGCAAGCCTTTGGCGACCGATGGGAAGAGCAAGCGCTAGCGAAGGTGGAATTCCTAATTCAACATAACCTAATATTCCACCCCCGTCATCGGTTTCCTTCCTCAACCGCTGCCACCCCCTCCAAGAAGGGGGACACACATCCGTCTCCGAACAACGCGCTCGGCCAAAGGCTAAAGGCTCACGGCTAACAGCCCTTGACCCCCGCGAGCGCAGCGAGCACCGACATTCTTA
>CAZWQX010000156.1:0-8534 GCA_964635965.1 uncultured Cryomorphaceae bacterium | reverse complement strand
GTGGTTGCATCAGAAACTGAAGGAAATTCAATCACTTGGACTTGTCCTGCTGATGGAAACTACGTTTGGTTGATTCACGAAGAAGGTCTTTGTGGAGGTCAAACTGACAATGATCAGACTAATAACGGTTTCCCATACATGACTTGCTTGAGTGAGCAGAGTATCACTGAAATTGTAGTGAATAGCGATATTCACGAAACACTAGAAACTGCAGTAATTACAGCTGGATTGGACGGAACGCTTGATACTGATGGACCATTCACTCTATTTGCTCCAACTGACGAAGCTTTCGGAAACTTACCTGATGGGTTGTTAGATGATCTTCTCGCTGATCCTTCAGGTTTATTGACGGATGTTTTGCTTCACCACGTGGTTTCCGGAGTAGCTTACTCTTCTGACTTATCAGATGGACAAGTATTGGAAACGCTTCTTGCCGGTGACAACCTAACAGTAGGAATCGGTGAAACGGTTACTATTACTTCTGCACTTGGAACTGTTGCTACAGTAATTCTTGCAGACTTGGTTGCTTCTAACGGTGTTGTGCACGTAATCGACGAAGTATTAGCACCTACAATTTTGAATGTAGACAATATCGCTTCAGTTGATCGATTTACTGTATTCCCTAACCCAACAAATGCACAGTTTACGGTAGACGTTGAATTGAACAGCGCTGAGCGTGTAACAATCGACTTTGTAAACGTTGTTGGTCAAGTTGTAAAAACGGTAGACCTGGGAGCTCGTTCTGTAGGATTGAGCCGTGAGTACATTGACGTTACTAACTTGAGCGAAGGAATCTACTTCTTGAACTTGACTGTTGGTGACTCTCAAGCCACTACAAAAGTTCAGGTTATTCGATAAGATGACCTATATTTGTCGGCAAATGAAAACAAATCACACACATCATCACTTTATAGTCTTCGATCGAACCGAGGTCTGATGATGTGGTAGTGTAAATAATAATTTGCTAAAGCCCCTCCGACTTCGGAGGGGCTTTTTTATTGATTGATAATTATGAGCAAACTAAAAGTGGCCGTGCAAAAAGGTGGCCGACTCAGTGAAAAAAGCATAAATCTGCTTCGCAACTGTGGTATCAAGGTATCTAACAGGGGTAAACTTCGAAGCGAAGCCACCAACTTTCCTTTGGAAGTTTTATATCTACGCGACGATGACATTCCTCAATATGTGGCTGATGGAGTAGCGGATGTGGGAATTGTGGGCGAAAACGTGGTGAAAGAAAAAGGGCGTTCTGTAGAAATTGCTGAAAGGTTGGGATTCGCAAAATGCCGTTTATCACTTGCCGTCCGAAGAGAACTTAATTACGAAGGCCTGGACTGGTTTAATGGAAAAAGGATCGCCACGAGCTATCCGAACATAATGAAGAATTTTCTTCTGGCAAATTCAATTAACGCAGAAATTGAGGAAATCAGTGGTAGTGTTGAAATAGCTCCCAGTATTGGTCTGGCAGATGCCGTCTGCGATATCGTGAGCACTGGTAGTACCTTGCTGGCCAATGGACTAAAAGAGGTCGAGTTGGTTGACAAAAGTGAAGCCTTGATGATCAGGACAGCTGATTTATCGGCAGATAAAATGGAATTAGTTGAGCAGCTATTGTTCCGTATAGGAGCCGTAAACAAAGCAGAAAAATTCAAGTACATTCTGCTCAACGCGCCGAATGACGCAATTGAAAAAATCTCGAGTCTATTGCCTGGAATGAAAAGCCCTACCCTTCTGCCATTGGCCCAGGAAGGATGGAGCAGCCTTCATTCAGTTGTAAAAGAAGATGAATTCTGGGAAGTGATCGATAAGGTCAAAGCTGCAGGTGCTGAAGGAATCCTTGTTTGTCCCATTGAAAAAATGGTAAACTGATGCGCTTAGTAAAGAACCCGTCAAGATCAGAATGGCAGGAGCTTATCCGCCGACCGGACTTTGATCAATCCGTTATTCAGGATTCGGTGCAGAATATTCTTTCCGAAGTAGGTTCAAATGGAGATAAGGCACTCCTGGATTTCACGAATCGATTCGATCAGGTCAAATTGAAAGAGCTCAGAATCGACTTAGGCGAAATAAATCCAAAGTTGGATCGAAAACTTAAGGATGCAATTGACTTGGCCATACGGAACGTGGAGAAATTTCACAGGAGTCAAATATCTCAACCCAAAAAGATCACCACTTCAGATGGAGTTGAATGTTGGAGAAAGAGTTTGCCTATTGATTGTGTTGGGTTGTACATCCCAGGCGGCACAGCACCCCTACTCTCCTCTTTAATTATGTTGGGAGTTCCCGCGATGATCGCGGGATGTAGGGAAATTACCGTATGCACACCTCCTGCATCAAATGGAGAGATCAATCCTGCGATTATCTATATCGCCAAAAAACTGGGTATCGACACGATTTATCCAATCGGTGGAGCTCAGGCGGTAGCTGCAATGGCATACGGAACCGAAACGGTTCCAAAGGTTGACAAGATATTTGGGCCAGGTAACAGATACGTGACTTTGGCCAAGCAGATGGCTCAGCAATCAGGCACAGCGATCGATATGCCTGCAGGTCCGAGCGAGGTTCTTGTTATTGCCGACGCAAGTTCAAATCCCTCTTTTGTTGCTGCCGACTTGCTCAGTCAGGCAGAACATGGAAGCGACAGTCAAGTTGTTCTGGTTTTATCAGAAGAAGCGGGAAACTTGGATAATTTTATGAATGAGGTAGAAGTCGAAATTTCCGATCAACTTGAAAAACTTCCGCGAAAGGAAATGGCTTCTCGGGCCCTCGAAAATAGTCTGACAGTAACCTTTCCCTCCGAAGACCTAGCCATGGAGTTTTCGAATTCCTATGCTCCCGAGCACCTGATATTAACCACCCGAAATCCAAGCAATTTAGCTGAGAAGGTTAGAATAGCAGGTAGTGTATTCATCGGCCAATGGAGCTGCGAAAGTCTCGGTGATTATGCCAGCGGTACAAATCACACTTTACCAACAAACGCCTATGCCCGAAACTATTCAGGAGTTTCGTTGGATAGCTTTGTCAATAAAATAACCTTTCAAGAAGTAACGCGTGAGGGAATAAAATCCATCGGGCCAGCGGTTGAATTACTAGCCGAAGCAGAGGGATTGCAAGCTCACAAAAACGCGGTAAGTATTAGATTGAAATGAGTCAAGAATTCAACATTGCCGATTTGGTCCGTGAAAACGTAAGGAGGCTTTCTCCTTACAGAAGTGCGCGCGACGAATTCGAGGGAGAAGCGAGCGTTTATCTCGATGCCAATGAAAATCCTTTCGACCACGACGGCTTGAATAGGTATCCTGATCCTTATCAATCAAAGCTGAAAGAGAAGCTCAGCAAGATCAAGGGAGTTCCGGTTTCAAACATTATTCTGGGAAATGGAAGTGATGAGATTATTGACTTGCTAATACGTGCATTCTGTGAACCTAAAAAAGAAACGATTCTCATCTTTCCTCCAACCTATGGCATGTACAAAATTACGGCTGATGTAAACGCTGTTGAGACCGTCCAAATACCCCTGAACGATTCCTTTCAAATTAATAGTGAAACAGCACTAAAGACAGGAAGCAAGATTACATTCATTTGTTCACCAAACAATCCTACGGGGAATGAAATGGATAGAAATGAAATTGAAAGGATTCTCAAATATTCCAAAGGATTGGTAGTGATTGATGAAGCCTACGCAGATTTTGCCAGTGGCGATTCCTGGTCTGAACGACTTAGTGAATTTCCAAACTTGGTAGTAATGCAAACGTTATCAAAAGCCTATGGCCTGGCCTCCATTCGATTAGGGATGGCTTTTGCGCACGCAGAAATAATATCCGTTCTGAACAAAATCAAGCCTCCATATAATATAAATGGGCTAACCCAAGAGGTAGCTCTTGAGCAATTATCCTATCGGGACGAATTCAGTGAAGAAGTAGGACTGATTCTGTCAGAAAGAGAAATAATGATCAGGGAGCTGACAGGCTTAGATCAGGTAATTAAAGTATTTCCCTCTGAGGCAAACTTTCTTCTGGTCAAGTTTCAACAAGCTGAACTGCTCTATCAGTTCCTGATCGAAAGAAGCATTGTCGTGAGAAATCGAGCGAGTCAAGTAGCTGACGCACTGCGTTTGACCATTGGAACTCCCGGTGAAAACGCAAAACTCATTCAAAACATTAAAGAATTTTATTCATGAAAAAGGTACTTTTCATCGACCGAGACGGAACGATAATCGAGGAGCCTGAAGACGAACAAATTGATAGCTTCGAAAAGCTACGATTCTTGCCCGGGGCAATTACAAATTTGGCTCGAATAGCTCGAGAGACTGACTTTCTTATGGTAATGGTCACCAATCAGGACGGCCTCGGTACGGCTTCACACCCCGAAAAAAACTTCTGGCCACCTCACAATAAAATGCTCCAGATTCTGGAAGATGAAGGAGTGCGATTTCATGAAATTCTCATTGATCCAACCAGACCCGAAGACAACGCACCTACTCGAAAACCAGGGATAGCAATGCTGACTCACTACATAAAAGGCGATTACGATTTGGCAAACTCTTTTGTCCTTGGTGACCGTGCTTCAGATGTTCAACTTGCTGAAAATCTCGGGTGTCAGGCGATATTTCTCAATGAAGAAGAAATTGATGACCGCGCTGTTTTAGCAACTATTGATTGGAATGCGATTTATCGATTTCTCAAAGACGGTTTCAGGCAGTCAACGGTAAATCGGAAAACAAGCGAAACGGAAATAGAGGTTCACGTGAATTTGGATGGCTCGGGGAATTCAGATATCTCAACGGGGTTAGGATTTTTCGATCATATGCTGGAGCAGCTATCACGACACGGTGGAATAGACTTGAACGTATCAGTACGAGGAGATCTGGAAATAGATGAACACCATACTATTGAAGATACTGCATTGGTTTTAGGCGAAGCAATTAAGAAGGCTCTAGGCTCAAAAAAAGGAATCATGCGCTACGGCTTTGCGCTTCCAATGGATGATTGTCTGGCTCAAGTTGCCATCGACTTCGGTGGTAGGCCGTGGTTAGTTTGGGAAGCAGATTTTAAAAGGGAAAAAATTGGCGAAATGCCAACCGAAATGTTCTCTCATTTCTTCAAGTCCTTTTCCGATACATCGGGCTGCAACCTAAACGTTAAAGCCGAAGGCACGAACGAGCATCATAAAATTGAAGCGATTTTCAAGGCTTGGTCGAAGGCAATAAAAATGGCAATTAAGGAATCGGGAGACTTCACAATCCCCAGCACAAAGGGTAGTCTATGATCGCCATTGTTGATTACAAAGCTGGTAATATTCGTTCGGTACTGAATGCGCTTGAAAGACTAGATGTTCACGCCAAAGTCACCTCGAATCCAGAAGAACTGAAGGCGGCGGAAAAAGTAATCTTTCCAGGGGTAGGTCACGCCAAACCTGCAATGGATGAGCTGAAGAAACTCGGACTAATTGATGTACTTCTTAATCTGCACCAACCCTTTCTGGGTATTTGTTTAGGAATGCAGCTTATGTGCGGTCATTCAGAGGAGGGCGATACTGACTGCCTGGGAATATTTCCAGAATCAGTGAAAAGATTTACTCAAGCAGAAAGAGTTCCGCATATGGGATGGAATTCGTTGCAAAACCATCAGGGTCCTCTCTTCGAAGGCATCCCCGAAGGCAGCGACGTCTATTTTGTACACAGCTATTATGTAGAAGATGGACATGATACCTCGGCGGTTACTTCCTACGGCGAGCGTTTTGCGGCAGCCTTGCAAAAGGGAAATTATTACGGTGTACAATTTCACCCTGAAAAATCAGGTCCGATTGGACAAAAAATACTGGAGAACTTTCTAAAACTTCCTTCATGAAAATAATTCCGGCTATAGACATTATCGGTGGTAAATGCGTACGTCTGACTCAAGGTGACTACGATCATGTTAAAGAATATGCATCAGATCCGTTGGACATGGCTAAGAGGTTTGAGGATGCAGGAATAAGTTTTCTTCACTTGGTAGATTTGGATGGTGCTAAATCAGGAGCGATTGTTAACTATAAGGTTCTTGAAAAGATTGCTACAAAAACCAATTTGGTGATAGACTTTGGAGGAGGAATCAAAACTGATGAATCAATCCGAATTGCATTTGAATCGGGATCCTCGAAGGTGACACTTGGAAGCATTGCGGTAAAAGACAAAGAAAAAACCTTAGAATGGTTGACCAAATACGGCTCGGAGAAGTTGATCCTGGGAGCCGACGTCAAGGGCGAAAAAATCGCAATATCCGGTTGGTTAGAAACAGGCGATGAATATGTGTTTGACTTTGTTAGCAGATATTTAGGTGAAGGATTTAAAGAGGTTATAAGCACCGATGTTTCAAAAGATGGAATGTTAGAAGGGCCGTCCTTTGATCTTTATGAAAAAATGTTGGGTGAAATAGATAACCTTGATCTCATTGCCAGCGGTGGAATTCGGGATATGAAAGATTTGGAAAAGCTGAGAGAGATGGGACTTTACGGTGCAATCATTGGGAAGGCCATTTACGAAGGGCGCATCGAATTAAACGACTTATCCAGACTATGCTGAAAAAGAGAATAATACCTTGTCTAGATATCAAAGAAGGCAGGACCGTAAAAGGGATCAATTTTGTTGATCTCCGCGACGCGGGCGATCCTGTAGAATTGGCTGAAGCTTATTCTGCACAAGGTGCCGACGAACTTGTTTTTCTTGACATCACAGCCACCGTAGACAATCGATCAACCTTTATTGAATTAGTCGAAAACATTGCCAAACACATCAATATACCATTTACCGTTGGTGGTGGTATTTCCTCGACAGATCAGGTGGAGACTCTCCTCAAGGCGGGTGCAGATAAGGTTAGTGTTAACTCGGCTGCGGTTCGCAATCCTGAACTTCTTAATGATATCTCCGGTCGTTTTGGAGATCAGTGCCTTGTTTTAGCCATTGACGCAAACTTGGTGAACGGAGAGTGGAAGGTGTTTACACACGGTGGTCGTCGCCCTACCGAACTAAATGCAATCGAATGGGCGAAAGAAGGTGAAGAAAGAGGTGCAGGTGAAATCTTGCTTACTTCGATGAGAAAAGATGGTACCAAAAGTGGTTTTGATATAGAACTAACCAAGTTAATTCTCGGCGCTACTAAAATCCCTGTCATTGCTTCGGGAGGGGCAGGAAATGTCGAGGATTTCAGACAAGTATTTGAAATTACGGATGCAGCTTTAGCAGCAGGAATTTTTCACTTCGGTGAAATTCCTATTCCTCAGCTTAAACGTGAGTTGCGCCAACAAAACATTCCAGTGAGATGAAAATCGATTTTGAAAAAGGAAATGGTCTAGTGCCTGTAATAGTCCAGGACGCAAGAACCAAGGAAGTCTTGATGCTTGGGTATATGAATCAGGAAGCGTATAACCGTACAAAAGACTCGAGAAGGGTCACTTTCTTCAGCAGGAGCAAAAACCGACTTTGGACAAAAGGTGAAACTTCAGGTAATTTTCTTGAATACCTCTCTGACCAAATCGATTGTGATGGAGATACAATACTCATTCAGGCCATACCCCAGGGACCTACATGTCATCTTGGAGAAGAGACCTGTTTCGGAGCCAGTTCGGAAAAAGGATTTATTTATCACTTGGAATCGCTTATTCAAGATCGAAAAGCCAATCCTTTAAAAGGATCTTACACTACTTCTCTTTTTGAAAAAGGAATCAACAAAATTGCCCAAAAGGTAGGTGAAGAAGCAGTTGAATTGGTCATTGAATCGAAAGACGAGAATGAAGACTTATTTAAGAACGAAGCAGCCGACCTCCTTTACCATTTGCTAATTCTTTTATCTGAGAAAGGACTAGAATTTACTGATATCGAAGGAGTTCTAAAAGAGAGGAACATCCGAAAATAATGGCTGATTATTGGATTTTGCTATTTTTGGTTTGTTACTAACTAAACAAAAACCATGAAACGCACAATCTTGATCTCCCTGGCAGGAGCGGCAATTCTCTATTCCTGCAGCCCGACAGAATACCGGGTGGAAAGAAACGTAACCATCGATGCCCCTGCATCATTGGTCTTTGAACAAGTCAATAATCACAAAAATCGCGACGCTTGGAGCCCATGGGAAAAAATGGATCCGGAGATGGAGAAGAGTTATGAAGGACCTGAATCAGGTGTTGGAGCCAAATATATGTGGAGCGGTAATGACAGTGTAGGAACAGGATCGTTAGAAATCCTTGAAAGTATTCCGAACGAGTATATTAAGAGCAAGCTGGAATTCACCGAACCATGGGAAACACAGTCCACCATAGAATGGACTTTTACCGAATCGGAAGAAGGGGTAACTGCTTCATGGGCTTCAAGTGGGGAATTGCCCGGATTCATGTTCTGGATGGGACAAGAAGACATGGATGAAATGATGGGAGCTGATTTTGAAAACGGATTAGATATGCTTAAAAAAGTATCAGAGGAAAAGGCGAGCATGTCATCTGGGGCAGCCGTTTCAGAAGTAACGGTAGAGTCGTTACCTATTTATTACATTGATGGCGAGGTG
>CAZWQX010000155.1:0-8662 GCA_964635965.1 uncultured Cryomorphaceae bacterium | reverse complement strand
TGAGAGGGGTTCTTTGGTCAATGAAGGAACGGGAACGAATTATGGGCTAGAGCTAACCGTAGAGAAGTTTTTCAGCGAAGGATACTATGGATTAGCGACTATTTCCCTCTTTGATTCTCAATATGAAGGAAGTGACGGAATTCAAAGAAATACCGCCTTTAACAATCAGTATGTAGCCAACGCCCTCTTTGGTAAAGAGTGGCCAATCGGGAAGGAGAAAAGAAACGTACTCACCTTTGACACTAAGGTGACTTATTCGGGAGGTCGACCATTTACGCCAATCGATTTGGAAGCAACCAGAGCTAACGGTGGGAGAGAGGTATTGCAGGAAGATTTGGCTTTTAGCGAGACCCTATCCGACTACTTCCGTTGGGATGTGAAATTTGGTTTTCGGTTAAACGGAAAGAACACCAAAGTGAGTCATCAATTCTTTGTGGACTTCCAGAATGTTACGAATCGCGAAAACATTTTCACTCGACGATACAATCCTGTAACCGATGAGATAAATGATGTGAATCAAATCGGATTTTTCCCGGATGTGATGTACCGCATCCAGTTTTAATCCGAATTGTTTTCATAGCGGGAAGGCATCACCCGGGATTAATTTCCCATAGTGGTGCCTTCTTTTTTTATATGGTTCTAAGGAAAAGAACCGTCAGGATCACGAGAGTTAAGATTGAAACCAACTCGTAAATACTTGCGGCAGTTCTCGGCTGATATTTTTTGGGAACTTCTTTTCCGCGCATAACCCTGAAATTCATAAAAGCTAAAACGGGAGCAGAACAAAATGATAGCACTGTTGCAATATCCACCATTTTTGTCATCGAAGCAGAGAGGAAAGACAATAGAGCAAAAGAACCACCTGCAAGGACCAAAAGAAAAAAGGGGTACGACATCTTATTCGTTTTCCCACCAAGTACTCTAACAGTCTCAGCCAAAGATCTGGGAATTGCATCCATGCAGGTCAAAGTGGTACTTATCATTGTAGCAAGAGCTGCGATCCCGACAATCGCAAGGGCCCAATCGCCCAACGCTGTGGTATACATTCCTAAGAGCATTTTCGAAAATGCAACCCCTGAGGCAGGAACTTCAGTCTCGTGATTGAGGAGCATTGCACCCATTCCCAAGAATAGAATCCCCATAACCATGGTTCCCCAGAACCCGAAATTAAAATCTCGCATAGACTCTTTCCAGTCATGCGGCGTAGCGCTGTTCTGCTGCTTTTCCAAAGCCCAAAGTGAGTGCCATACCGATAAGTCTAGCGGGGCAGGCATCCACCCCATTAATTTGATCATCATTATCAGAAAAACTCCGTCAAAAATTGGTTCTGCATCCATTGGTTGCACTGGTGTATCGACAAAAAATGCAGCGGCGAAAGCGACAATTGTGCACACACCCAGAAGGAGGATAATTGCTTTTATCGATCGATTTAGCCAATCATATCCGCCAAGAATCAAGAGAAAGGTTGATAGGACTAGAATTCCTGCAGAAACCAATAGGGGTGGAGTTTCCAAATGGAACAAGTAACTTGTAATTCCTCCTGTTACGGACACTATTGCCGCAATAATAGCGAACATAGTTCCCACGGTGAAGACCAAAAAAAGAATAAGATATATGACACCTCGATTACGGTAGCCCTGGATCAGGCTTTGTCCGGTTGCGCTGGCGTACTCTGGTCCTGCCCTGAAGAAAGGATACTTGGCAATGTGAATGAAAACAATGGCCGCAATTGGCCACCATCCATATTCAGCTCCTGCACGGGTAGATTGTACGAGATGTGAAACCCCAATTGCTGCGCCTGCATAAAGAATTCCAGGACCTAGAAGTTTCAGAAACCTTCTCAAAACCAATGCTAAAAGATCAGTGGAACAACAAAGAAGCCATAAACAGCAATGAGAATGGCCGCTACAATATTCATTACGAAACCTGCGCGCATCATTTGTTGCATTGTGATGCAATTACTCGAGAATACAATAGCATTTGGAGGAGTGGCAATTGGAAGCATAAAGGCGCAGCTCGCAGCGACAGTAAGGGGAACAGCCAATTCCAAAGGATCTCCACCTAAAGGAATTGCAACGGCAAAGCCAATTGGTACCAGGACGGATACAAGAGCGACGTTACTCATCCCTTCCGTTAAGAAAATAGAAGCAAATGCGATGATGGCTACAATGATGAACCAGGGAAAAGATCCGGCATCTGTTAGTACCTGTCCAAGCAATTCTACTAAGCCACTGCTCGCAAGCCCGGACGCCATCGACAGTCCACCACCAAATAGTAGGAGAATATCCCATGGGAGAGAGCGCGTATCTTCCCATATCAAAAGCGGTCGGTTTTCTCCACTGGGAATAATGAATAGACTCACCGCAGCGGCAAGAGCAATTATGGGGTCACTCAAGAAATCAAGACCTGGAAGTTTAGAAATTGGTGATCTGAAAATCCAAAGGAGCGCCGTTATTATGAATACCCACTTTACTCTTTTTTCGCCCGTTCCTTGTGGGCCCAGGTTTTCAATTTTCTTATAAAGCAAAACTCCCAATCCCATTAATCGTTCACCTTGAACTGGGTACAACACCCGAGTATTTAAGAAGTGTGCAATGAAGAACAAGATGGTCGTTATTGGTAAAGCCATCAGCAACCACTGTGCGAAGCTGATTTCTATACCTAGTGTTTCTCCGGCTAGGGCAGCCAAAACCAAGTTAGGCGGGGTTCCAATCAAAGTGGCAATTCCACCAATATTGGCTGCATAAGCCAAACCGAGGAGAAGACAAAGGGTAAATCGATTATTGGCCTCTTCCGAACTGAATTGATCTTGAAGTAATTGTGAGATGGATAGCCCAATGGGTAACATCATCATTGTAGAAGCAGTATTGCTAATCCACATTGACATAACGGCCGTTGCCAACATGCTTCCCAGAATTATTTTCCGAGGTTTGTTTCCACTCTTCTTCAAAATGGCTAAAGCAAAACGCTGATGCAAGTTCCAGCGCTCTATGGCTAGTCCCAGAACGAATCCACCAAAAAAGAGATAAATAATCGGGTTTGAATAATTGGAAGCCACCGACTTCAAACCCTCGATGCCTAAAGAAGGGAAAAGAACCATAGGAAGAAGAGCCGTAACTCCGATGGGAATCACTTGAGTGATCCACCACGTAATCATCCATCCTGCTACACCTATGACCTGAGCTTGTGTTGCATCCAAAGGCACAAAAAATGCCAATAGCAAAAAGACAACAGGTCCTGCAAGGAGCTTGTAAATGCGACTCACAACAAACAAGGATTCATTTGTTCAATCATTCAAACACTGGAGTCCAAAACTAAAAAAGATTTCAAACCGCAATGTTTTCAGCTTTTGCTGATTTAGGAAAGTTGATCGACAATAGGAAAGACTTAAGCTGTCGCATTTCGTCGGCGGATAAACTCTTGCCAAACTGAGCAAATATGTAAAGGAGCACACCAAAAATCAAAGATCCTCCTGCAAGCCAAAGTCCCCACATATTTTTGTCAAGACTGTATTGTGATGATGCGATCATCAGACCTACTAATGCTCCAAAACCAGCTAAAGCATACAAAAACATGAACATGGTCCACACTACGGGAGCAGGTGCCAATAGGCAACGAATAACCGTAAAGTCAAATTCATCGTCCTCTCGTATAGAAATGTCTAATTGAGGAGACCAAAAATGTTTTTTAGCATCGTTGATTCTAAGAATGTAATGTCCTTTTACAAAGGTGCTTGGATATTTTTCAGGATTTTCAAAACGGAGCTTATCCCTAATCTTTCCTTCCACTTCTTCGCAGCTCATGTCCGTTTCGATTCTGAATCTGGGTCGGAATCGCAAGTCTGACATATGATGAAAATAAGAAAATTCAAGGGGATTGTGAGCCCGAAGAACAATCAATTTAAGCCACGCGCTTCTCTGTTGGCTACTTTTATTTCTTCAGCCAAATCTTTAAAAAGGAGTTTTCCTTTGTTCTTCTTGAGATGCTCAACGATAACAAAGGCCCTTCTGATCTTGATGTCTGACGATTTCACTTGTGCCACATAGTGAATAATATTTCTTTGTTTTCCAGGTGTCAAATTCTCGAAGTGCTGATACCCCAAATCATCTTGTTGCAGTACCTCTTCGAGTTCCATAGGCATTGTCATGCCATACTTTGACCGGTCTTTTCTAAGTACGGCCTTCACAAATGTGGAATGATTTAAGTCCAGAGATTTCATTCGTTTTTTATTGACCAAAACAAACCATCTTCCATCTCCTGATGGGAGAAGTGCGCAATGAAAAGGTGGACTGCCTTCCAGTTCGCAAGTTATACGACGATCTTTTCCTTCAATTAATTTCTCAGCAGTGGAATTCTCAACGAAAAAGACCGTCGACCATAAGTCGTTTCCTATCAATTCTAATTTTGTCCGGATTTCAAACTTCATTTTTTTTTACCTTGCGCTTCCCCTTTCTCACCCTAGAATCTAAAGATGAAAAAAATATTTGCCCTCCAGATTTGCCTCTTATTTGCTTCACTCGGCTTTGCTCAAGAATCCGTGAAGTGTTTTAGCACCGAAAACGAACTTCAACTTCAAACTAAATATCCGGATCGAGCGGAACAGGTTGAATTTGAGGAGTGGATAAAGGACAAGATAACCTCTCGCCAATTAGAGAAGAACAATAGAGGCGTCGTAGTCCTACCTGTAGTATTTCACGTTATGCACAACGGACAGCCGGTGGGAACGGGAAATAATATTTCGACTGCGTTGATAAACGCCCAACTCCAACAGATAAACGACGATTTTCGAAGAACACCCGGAACCGCGGGGTTCAATACAAACCCTGTCGGAGCAGATCTTGAAATCGAGTTTTGTATGGCCGTGGTAGACCCAGATGGAAATATTCTTGACGAACCGGGTATTGATAGAGTTAATGCACCTTCAATAGGTTTGAATTCTCCCGGTTACAGTATTGGATACATGGACAATACCGTAAAACCCGCTACAATTTGGAATCCAAACGAATATGTGAATATCTGGGTGACTCCGGTGAATTCTTTCATTTTTTCCATTTTGGGATATGCGCAATTTCCGAGTACTTCGGGATTACCCGGACTTAATAATAACGAAGGACCGGCAAATTCAGATGGGGTCGTAGTATCTCCCGAAACGGTTGGATCAATAGATTTTCCGAATTCTTCAGGAGGTAATACAGGTAGTGGAAGAGTATTGACCCATGAATTGGGGCACTTCTTCGGTCTTCGACACATTTGGGGAGACGGAGGTTGTTCAGTTGATGATTTTTGTGCGGACACACCCACATCGAACGGTTCAAATTCAGGATGTCAAGTGGGCTCTTCTTCATGTGGGAGTGTAGATATGGTAGAGAACTATATGGACTACAGCAACGACGCTTGCATGAACATCTTCACGCTTGATCAGAAAGCAAGGGTTGATGCAGTTTTAGCTAATAGTCCAAGACGGCTCCAGCTCTTGTCAAGTTCTGCCTGTGGAGAGAGCGTTCCTCCTTGTGAAGATCCATACCCGCAGGTAAATGGTCTCGCCTCCACAAATGTGTCTAATGGGGTTCAACTATCGTGGAATCCAATTGCAGGATCCCTGGGATGTCGTATCCAGGTAGGTCTGGCTTCGGTGGGCTTTCAGACATTTGTGGACATTTTCGAATCCGAACCATCATCGTTTTTTGTTCCTTCAAGTGCAATCCAACCAGGGGTTGACTACGTATGGCGGGTACAGTGTGGCTGTTCCTTAGAGCCATTGGTTGTAGGTCCAAACTCGCAATCATCCATCTTCAACTTTGCAAATGGAATTTCTGATTTGGAGGGTATGGCTTTAGATCAGGATTTGCTATCGATATTTCCGAACCCTGCCGATGATCAGGTTTCTATCACCCTTGAAGGAATGACGTCTTACAGGATATTTGACGTTTCGGGCAGAATCGTTGCAAATGAAATTAAAGATCCTACCATAACTCTAGTGAATCTAGACGTGTCTTCTTGGTCCCCGGGGATGTATGTTCTGCTCTCAAAAGATGCAGTTGGAAACATCTATCATGAGAAATTCGTAGTTGAGTAAGAAATTCCTTTCGCGCGGAAAGGAAGTGATGTACGGGAATCTTTACTTTTTTCTGATGTTTCTTGACATCCGATAATTTGAAGTCGTACATTTAAGCACCATCAATTACAATCATGTACAATTCTTACATAAAAGGAATAGGTCACTACCTCCCTGATAACGTAGTTACAAATGCTGACCTGGAAAAAATAATGGATACCACCGATGAGTGGATCCGAGAACGAACCGGGATCGAAGAACGGCGATGGGTTAAAGAAGGAGATGGGGATACAGGTTCTGTTATGGGCGCAAAAGCGGCGAGGGCAGCAATTGCCGACGCGGGTATCGATAAGTCTGAGATTGATTTTATCATTTTTGCCACCCTTTCTCCAGATTTATACTTCCCTGGAAACGGGGTATTGGTAGAACAAGAACTCGGTTTGAATAATATCGGGGCTTTGGATATCAGAAACCAATGTTCGGGATTTATCTATGGTCTTTCAGTTGCTGATCAGTTTGTGAAGACCGGGATGTATAAGAATATACTGCTTATCGGTAGTGAATTGCACAGTGGAGCTTTGGACAAAACCACACGCGGAAGAAATGTCTCTGTGATTTTTGGCGACGGGGCTGGTGCAGCAGTTATCTCACGCGCTCCTGAAGGTCACAAAGGAATACTTGCGTCTTGTATGCATTCGCAAGGCGAACATCATTCCGAGTTGGCCATAATGAGGCCTTCTACCTCTTTTTGGTTAGACAAATATCTCGCCATGGAGGATCCTGATGATGGAGGATCTTGGAGGCCATACATGAACGGAAATTTTGTTTTTAAACATGCGGTAACGCGAATGCCTGAAGCAATTGGTGAAGTTCTCCAAAAAGCTCAGATGCCTCCTGAGGCCATTGATTTGGTGATTCCTCATCAAGCTAATCTTCGAATCAGTCAAATGGTTCAAAGATTGTTTAAACTACCTGACGATAAAGTTTACAACAACATTCAAAAAGTAGGAAATACTACTGCCGGGTCAATTCCTATTGCATTGAGTCAAGCTCGCGACGAAGGAAAGGCAAAAAGAGGTGACTTGCTTTGTCTCACTGCCTTTGGTGCGGGATTTACATGGGGAGCTACCTTGTTGGAATTCTGATCCCGATTAGCTCAGAAAGCGTTAAGATTACATTACTTTTGGGGTGAATCTCCCCAATGAAAATTGAAAAACGCCCGAATGGAGCTATTCTTCATTCCAGTGATGGCGACGATAAAGTTCTTACACCCTTTCAACTTTTGGAATTATCCAAAAACCTGAAGGCGTTTGTTCTGAAGAATCTGGATGATTTTGATGAACAGGTGCTGCGTAGGGTTAGTTTCAGAGGGAAGGAATTTTTGATAGTGGTTGACGCTAATTTGCGCTTTTGGGAAGACATGGAGTCGGGAAGGTGGGAGTCAAGTACTTTTGATGTATTTGATCGCTACATCAATGAAAATACCACTCTGATAGATATAGGAGGTTGGATAGGCAGTACCTCCTTATATGCCACTCAATTATCTTCAAGGTCATTTGTATTTGAACCGGATCCGATCGCTTATTCATCTTTGCAACGAAATTTCGAGATCAATAAACAGTTCGACTGGAGTTCGAAGGCTGAACTGATCCCTGCAGCCATTGCCCAGCAAAAGGGCAAAGTTGAATTGGGATTTCGCGGTGATCCCGGTGATTCAATGAGTAGCGTTCTGTTGAGTCATAAAGATATGAGCCAAACTGTCGATTCCATAAACCTGGCTGAATTCATGAATGAAAAAGGGTTAATAGAGGAAGAAGTCTTTATCAAAATTGACATTGAAGGTTTTGAATATGATCTGATTCCCTCTTTGAGTGAATTAATTGCGGGTTTAAAGAATACACGGTTTCTGATTTCCTTACATCCGCAATTTTTAATTGAGCAGGTTTCACTTCAAACTAGAGGTGGGGCCTTGAACTCATCGAAGGTGAGAAGCGTTTTTTTGAAGAAACACCGAGCTCTTTTTAAGGCATTTAAGGGTTATACTGTCAAATATTCCAATAACAAACCATTTAAGGTTCGATCTGAACTTGCGAAAGGGTTTATCACGGGAGAATTTCCCAGAGAACTCATATTTGAGCGCGATTAGATTATTTATTCTCTTTGAGTTTCATGAGTGCGAATAATTCATCTCTGAGACGCGCAGCTTCCATAAAATCCTGATCTTTAGCTGCCTTCTGCATTTTGGAGCGGGTTATTTCTATTGTTTGATCGATATCATCGGAATTCATGTAGCCAACCACCGGGTCCGCCGCGATATTCAGGGTTTCAGGTTCGACATATGCTCTTTTCGCTTGCCTTTTTCGACCTTGACCGACAATTGTCGAAACCCCTTTCTTGATCTGTTGAGGGATTATTCCGTTTTCTTCGTTATAGTTCTGTTGTTTAAGTCTTCTCCTTTCAGTCTCATCAATAGTATCACGCATGCTGTCCGTGATCTTGTCGGCGTACATTATTACCATCCCGTTTACATTTCTCGCTGCACGGCCAACGGTTTGCACTAATGATCTTCCGCTTCGCAAAAAGCCTTCTTTATCTGCATCCAGAATG
>CAZWQX010000154.1:0-8965 GCA_964635965.1 uncultured Cryomorphaceae bacterium | reverse complement strand
ACGGAAGAACTGAATCGCATTCTTCGCGAAGAAATTGCGGCACTTCTCGAAGAAAACAACTCAGGTGAAGCTACTGAGTACTCAGTCCCTGAAGGCCAGAAACCATACGTGGTTATGGTAGTAGGGGTGAATGGAGTTGGAAAGACGACAACCATTGGAAAACTCGCCCATCAATTCAAAAAGATCGGCAAAAAGGTGGTGCTTGGCGCTGCCGATACCTTCAGGGCAGCAGCAGTTGATCAACTGACTATTTGGTCAGAACGCGCTGATGTTCCTATCGTATCCCAGGGAATGGGCGCAGATCCTGCCTCAGTGGCATTCGATACCTTGGAGTCTGCAGTAAGGCAAGAGGCCGATGTGGTTTTGATTGATACAGCCGGTAGATTGCACAACAAGATTAACTTGATGAATGAGCTCAGCAAGATTCGTCGGGTGATGGACAAGGTGGTTCCGGGAGCTCCTCATGAAGTGCTTCTCGTGCTGGATGGAAGTACCGGACAAAATGCGATCGAACAAGCTCGGCAATTCACCAAAGCCACGGAAGTAACCGCTATGGCACTGACCAAAATCGATGGAACGGCTAAAGGTGGAGTAGTGATTGGAATCTCGGATGAGTTCAAAATTCCCGTGAAATATATTGGCGTAGGTGAAGGTATGGAACACCTCCAGGTATTTAATAAATACGAATTCGTTGATTCCTTGTTTTCAACTGAAGAGGGCGTTGGCTGATGAAAACGAAAACTCTGAAAAAGAATAAAGTAAATGTCGTCACCCTCGGGTGCTCGAAAAATATTTTCGATAGCGAGGTGATGATGGCTCAACTAAAAGCCAATAAATATGACGTCGTTCACGAAAGTGACGATGGAGACGCCTCCGTTGTAATCATCAATACTTGTGGCTTTATCGAAAATGCAAAGCAGGAGAGTATCGATACAATTATCCAATGGGCTGATGCAAAAGGAAGCGGGCATGTAGATAAGGTTTATGTAACCGGATGTCTTTCAGAACGGTACAAAGACGATCTCGAAAAAGAGATTCCTGAAGTTGATGCTTATTTCGGTACCAGAGAATTACCTCGATTACTGAAAACACTCAAAGCCGATTACAAGCACGAGTTGGTTGGTGAGCGCCTTCTAACCACTCCTTCCCATTATGCTTATTTCAAAATTGCTGAGGGATGTGATAGACCTTGCTCGTTTTGTGCTATTCCATTAATGCGTGGAAAGCATCGTTCAACTCCTATCGAAGATCTGGTAGAGCGTGCTAAGGGATTGGCAGCAAAAGGAGTGAAGGAGTTAATGTTAATCGCTCAGGACCTTACTTATTACGGTCTCGATCTTTACAAGAAACGCGAATTGGCCAAATTGCTCCAAGCATTGGCTGATGTCGAAGGTATCGAATGGATTCGTTTGCACTACGCGTTCCCATCGGGATTTCCGATGGAGGTTCTCGATGTGATGAGAGAGCACCCGAATGTCTGTTTGTATCTCGATATCCCCTTGCAACACGCTTCTACCCGAATGCTTAAAGCCATGCGCCGTGGAATCACGAGAGAGAAAACCACCGAGCTAATCAAACAAATCAGAGAGAAAGTTCCAGGAATCGCGGTCCGCACGACACTGATATCCGGCTACCCGGGTGAATCGGAAGAAGATCATGCCGAGATGCTCGAATGGGTGGAAGAAATGCGTTTTGACCGCTTGGGTTGCTTCACTTATTCTCACGAGGAGAATACCCATGCATTCAATTTTGAAGATGATGTTCCCGAAGAGGTGAAAAAGCAGCGGGCCGAAGAAATCATGGAGCTCCAGAGCGGGATTTCACACGAAATCAATCAAGCGAAGTTCGGAAGAACCTATAAGGTGATGATTGATCGGGTAGAGGGTAACGATTATATCGGTAGAACAGAGTTTGACTCTCCCGAAGTCGATAACGAAGTCATAATTCCAAAGACTTCGGGATACGCTCGAATTGGTGATTTCGCTCAAGTGAAAATTACCGACTGCGCACCTTACGATCTCTACGGAGAATTGATCTGATTTCTCTTCCCGAAATCACCTACACTTCATTCCTACACGTCTTGTTCATCAAGACTATTTAGAAAGGTGTTAGCGCCTTTTTTTACGATATTTGCCATCCGCAAAAAATCCACCCATGAGCGACGACAAAAAAGTCATATTCTCCATGGTGAAGGTCAATAAGGCCACACCTCAAGGAAAGCAAATTTTAAAAGACATTTATCTCTCCTTTTTCTACGGAGCAAAAATTGGAATCCTCGGTTTGAACGGTGCGGGTAAGTCTACCGTTCTTCGAATTATTGCAGGTCTCGATGAGGCTTACCGAGGGGATGTGGTTCGTGCCCCGGGCTACAGCTTGGGCTACCTCCCTCAGGAGCCTGAATTGGACGAGTCTAAAACCGTAAAAGAAGTGGTGATGGAAGGGGTGAAGGAAATCACCGATGTCCTTCAAGAGTACGAAGACATCAACAACAAGTTCATGGATGAAGAGATCATGAACGATCCCGATAAGATGCAAAAGCTTATCGATCGTCAGGCTGAAGTCCAAGAGCGAATCGAAGCTTTGGGAGCATGGGAACTCGATACCAAGTTAGAGATTGCCATGGATGCGTTAAGAACTCCCGAAGGCGATACTCCCGTGAAGAACCTTTCCGGTGGTGAAAGACGTCGTGTGGCCCTATGTCGATTGTTACTGCAACAACCCGACATCCTGTTACTGGATGAACCTACTAACCACTTGGATGCCGAGTCAGTCCTTTGGTTGGAGCAACATCTTCAGCAATACAAAGGAACGGTACTCGCCGTTACTCACGACCGTTACTTCTTGGATAACGTGGCAGGTTGGATACTCGAATTGGATCGAGGAGAGGGAATTCCATGGAAAGGAAACTACAGCTCTTGGTTAGACCAAAAATCGAAACGACTTGCCCAGGAAGAGAAGCAAGAGAGCAAGCGACGAAAGGAATTAGAGCGCGAGCTTGAATGGGTAAGGATGAATCCTAAAGGACGTCATGCCAAGAACAAAGCTCGTTTGGCTAATTACGATAAAATGATGTCGGAAGGAACCAAAGAAAGGGAACAGCGCGTGGCACTTGCCATTCCAAATGGACCTCGATTAGGTACGGAAGTTATCGAAGCGATGGATGTCAGCAAGGGTTATGATGACCGCTTGTTGTACGAAGGATTGAACTTTAAGCTCCCACCTGCGGGTATTGTAGGGATTATTGGACCGAATGGTGCGGGTAAAACCACGCTTTTCCGCATGATTATGGGTGAGGAAAAACCTGATAACGGGAATTTCAAAATTGGTGACACGGTTGAAATCGGATATGTCGATCAACGTCATGCTGATCTAGACCCCGAGAAAACAGTCTGGGAAGTGGTTTCAGGTGGAACGGAATTCATTGAGATTGGCGGACAGAAGATCAATTCAAGGGCGTATTGCTCTAAGTTTAACTTCAACGGTCCGGATCAGAATAAAAAAGTAGGTGTGCTTTCAGGAGGGGAGAGAAACCGTCTCCACCTGGCGATGACCTTAAAAACCGAAGCCAATGTGTTGCTACTCGATGAGCCAACGAACGACATCGATGTAAATACACTTCGTGCTTTGGAAGAAGGTATTCAGAACTTCGCGGGATGTGCGGTGGTCATTTCTCACGACCGTTGGTTCCTCGACAGAATCTGCACCCACATTCTCGCCTTCGAAGGTGACTCTCAAGTATATTTCTTCGAAGGAACCTTTAGCGAATACGAAGAGAACAAGAAAAAGAGATTGGGTGATACCACCCCCAAGCGGATTAAGTATAGGAAGCTGGTAAGAGGTTGACCTGTTATGGCCGATAGCTTTTAGCCTTTAGCTGCTAGCGGCTAATAGCTAATGGCTAACAGCCGTTTGAAACCCGATTTTTTCCAGTTAGCAGATTAAGAATCAAACCGAATCAACAAAATGCCATCAACCCCAAAAGGAACTAGAGATTTTCTGCCTGACGTTGTTCGAAAGCGGAACTACATCTTCGGAACGATTCGGGAGGTTTTCGAAAAGTACGGTTACCAACCAATCGAAACGCCGGCGATGGAGAATCTGGATACCTTAACGGGTAAATACGGTGATGAGGGTGATCGGTTGATTTTTAAGATCCTCCAAAGAGATCAGAAATTACAAAAAGCACTTGGCAACGTTATCAATGCAGGCCGATCTAAAGAGGGAAAGCTCACTGAAAAGGATTTAGCAGATATCGCCCTTCGCTATGATCTCACGGTTCCATTTGCTCGATTCGTGGTGCAGCACCAAAACGATTTGAGCTTTCCATTTCGGCGTTACCAGATTCAGCCCGTCTGGCGTGCCGATCGGCCGCAAAAAGGACGATACCGCGAATTTTTCCAGTGTGACGCAGATGTAGTTGGAACGGATTCACTTCGCTGTGAAGTAGAGTACTGCCAAATCTTCGACGAGGTTTTTACCAAGCTGGGATTACCCGTTGAAATACGCCTTAACAACCGAAAGCTCTTAGCGGCTTTGTCAGATTATATCGGAGAAAAAGATCGCCTCATTCCGATGACCATCGCTATCGACAAGCTCGACAAAATGCCGATGGATGCCGTTTTGGAAGATTTGCGAAAGCAGGAGTTTCCCGAAGCTTCGATTGAAAAACTCAAAGGTTTCTTGGATGTCGCCGCCAAGAATCTTTCCAATGAGGGTCTCTTAAGCGAGATTGAACAGCTCTTCGGAGAAAATGAAGAAGGCAAGAAAGGAATTGAGGAACTAAGATTCATCCTCCAAAGGATAGATCATTCTGAGTTGAAATCGGCTAAGGTTCTACTTGATTTGAGCTTGGCTCGAGGACTCAATTACTACACAGGAGCAATTTTTGAAGTTCGTCCCCTTACCGAGAATCAAGTGGGTAGCATCTGTGGTGGCGGTCGTTACGACGACTTAACCGGCATTTTCGGAATGAAAGGAATGTCGGGTGTTGGGATTTCCTTTGGAGCTGATCGAATCTATGATTTGCTGGAAGCCGAAAATGCTTTTCCCGAAAAAGAGACGGAAGGAACCAAGATCCTTTTTGTCAATTTCGGGGAGAAGGAGGCTGACTGGTGCGATCGAGCACTCGTGAAAATCCGTCAGGCTGGAATTCGCGCCGAGCTTTATCCCGATTCGGCTAAGATGAAAAAGCAGATGAAATATGCCAATGATAAGGGTGTTTCATTTGTGGCGCTAGTGGGAGAGAATGAGATGGAGAGTGGGCAAATTACCCTTAAGGATATGGATAGCGGCGAGCAAACTACTCAAACCATTGATCAACTCATTCAAAAACTCTCTTGATGCACCACGCCATTTCCGACGATTATCTTACGCTGGAAAAGATTGATGAAATATTCAGTTCGAATGCCAAGCTTGAATTAAGCGATGGAGCTCGAAATCGAATTATTAAATGCCGTGAATACTTAGATAAAAGACTGGCGGAGACAGATGATACGATTTATGGAATAAACACTGGATTTGGCTCACTCTGCAATACCAGAATCGACAAAGAAAGTCTGGGAATTCTCCAGAGAAATTTGGTGACCTCACATGCTGCGGGAACGGGAGAAGAGGCCCAAATCAAATTGGTCAAGCTCATGCTATTGCTCAAAATTCAAGGTTTGAGCTATGGCCACTCCGGCGTAACCCTCGAATTAGTAGAGCGATTAATCTGGCATTACAATCACAACATTATTCCTGTGGTATACGAACAGGGAAGTTTAGGAGCCTCAGGAGATTTAGCTCCTCTTGCGCATTTGGCATTGCCGCTATTGGGATTAGGAGAAGTATGGGTGAATGGTGAGAAAAAGGCGTCTGCCGAAGTTCTGAAAGAGAACGGCATGGAACCTATTGCCTTGCAGAGCAAAGAAGGTTTGGCAATGCTCAATGGAACGCAATTTATGGCGGCATACGGCGTGGCTGCTTGCTTAAGGGCTAAGCGAATCTTGGATTTGGGAGATTTGATAAGTTCAGTTTCACTGGAAGCATTCGAAGCACGTCACGAACCTTTCTTCGATGAGGTTCATGCCGTTCGGCGACAGCCCGGACAGCGCGTTGTGGCCAAACACATTCGAGATTTACTCCATGACAGCAAGAAGTTTTCTCAGCCTAAGAAATATGTCCAAGATCCTTACAGTTTTCGCTGCATACCCCAAGTGCATGGAGCGTCCAGAGATGCTTTGAATCATGTAATGGGTGTCTTCGAAAATGAAATCAATGCTGTTACCGATAATCCTACCATATTTCCAGATCTCGATGAGGTTCTATCAGCGGGGAACTTCCACGGTGAGCCTCTGGCCATTTCGTTGGATTTTCTGGCGATCGCCGTCGCTGAGATTGGCAGTATTTCCGAAAGGAGGATTTATAAATTGGTCAATGGAGAACGAGAGCTACCCGATTTCTTGGTGGCCAATCCCGGATTGAATTCGGGGTTTATGATTCCTCAATACACAGCCGCATCAATCGTAAGTAAGAACAAGCAACTGTGCACCCCTGCATCGGTAGATACCATTGACTCGAGTAACGGACAAGAAGATCATGTTAGCATGGGGGCAAATGCAGCTATCAAAACGCTCGAAGTAGTTGAAAATGTTGAAACGGTACTCGCAATTGAATTGCTCAATGCCACTCAAGCCCTGCATTTTCGCAAAGTCGATGATTGCGCTTCTGCCGTAAGGAATTTGTATAAATCCTACCGTGAGATAATTTCCGTTGTAGAACAAGACAGGGAAATGTATCCGCTGATTGCTAAATCGAGGAAGTTTTTAGAAGATCTTAAACTTCAAGATTTTTTGAAGGATGCCTAGGTTTCTACGTGCGCTCTGTTTTTTAAGTGGAATCAATGCGCTTTATAGACTGGTTTCAGGAATGATCAGTGCTATTTCTCCACCGGATATCGATCAGGCTTACATAGATTCACTCTTCGATCGATTGAATCAATTTGCCATTCCGATTGAAGGCATGCCCCAAGAAATGGAGGAGTATTACCTCAACCTGATGCTGAGTTTGGGAAACATCGGTGCCGCTAGTTTCCTTTTTTATGGTATCGAAGTGGTTGGATTGATATTGATGTTTCGTTTAAATCGGATTGGCTTTTTGCTTTACACCGCTTCCCAACTGGGGCTCGCATTTGTTCCCGCCATTTTTGGTGGCTTTAACCGATTTGGAGTCACGGTTTTGATTGCCACTTTGGTCTGGAATGCCATCTGGATTATCATGTATGCCACACAACTTAAGCACTTCCCGAAGCGTTAGCTTCCCGTCTTTAATAAAATTCCACCTTGTCCACCGAAGCTATAGCGGAGGTGGAATTCAAAATTCCTCATTGAAATTTGAAATCTCTCTATCTCTTTTCAGGCTTAGGAACTGATACCCGTCTTTTTCAGAATTTCGGTCCGATTGACGGTTTGGAAATAGTCCCTTTACCCTGGATTCATCCGGGTGATTCCAAAACGTTAGGTGATTACGCAGATTTGTTGATGGAGACGTATGATTTTAAAACACCTTGTTGGGTTGGCGGAGTCTCCATGGGCGGGATGATTGCCCAAGAGCTGGCTGCTCGAATTAAACCGGAAGGGCAGGTGCTCATCTCCACCGCCAGATCGATTAAGGAAATGCCCCTTTTATTTGAGTGGACAAAGAAGATTAGGCTCGAGAACTTCATGCATAAACCATTCTTGGAAGTGGTCGCGAAAATTGGAGATCCCTTCACCATAAAATCAAAAGAAGGAAGAGCACTTTTTCGCCAAATGCTCAAGGACGCCGATCCTGACCTGATGAAATTTGGTGCTCAAGCCATCCTCAATTGGCAGCCATCGGATAACAACACCAAAACGATCCGAATTCACGGTACGAACGACAGAGTTTTCCCAATCAAAAAGGTAGGTGAGACCATAAAAATTCTGGATGGGAATCACTTTATGGTTTTTGAGAAAGGGGCGGAGATTACTCAAGAACTCAACGAGCGGATCAAAAAGCTCAGCGACTAACCATCACTTTCTCCCGAAAGACGCGATTACCCGCTTTGCCTGTAATGATGTACATCCCATCCGAAAGTCGGGTGGTCGAATAGGAACTTCCTGATTGAAATCGGTTTACTTGCTCTACAATCCTTCCCGCAAGATCGGTGATGGTCAATTCCATACCGATCCACAGCAAATTGGGTGCTTCAATGGTTACAAAATCATTGGCAGGGTTGGGGTAGATTGAAAGGGGTTCGGTTTCGGTGAATGAAGTGTGAAGGGTATTCTCTTCATAGATAAATATCCCAAAATCAGAGAAGCCTCCACCAAATTCTGACTGATACGCATCGGGCGTAGTCATGTAACAGTTAGGATTGATGTTATCAGGAAACCTGCCGAATGAATAGAGCTTTCCATTCCACAATTCGAAATCATTCCAGCGACCGCAGGGATGACTTTCGGGGCCATAGGTTGACCAAACGGCTTGACCTTCAGCCGTGAATTTGGCAAGACAAGATGCTCGTGAGAACATAGGTATTTCTACTTCGTCGAGAATGGGATTACCGAATGCCATTCCCTGTTCTGATTGTGTACTGCCTGAAATATAGAATTCTCCGCTGTTGACCGCACTTAGAGATGGAAACCCTTCAATGGATTCCGCACCAAAATAGGTTCCGAAAATTCTTTCTCCATTAAGGCTGAATTTTGCCACGAAATAATCAAGACTTCCTGCCCTCGTCTGTTGAAATGAATTTTCATCAGCTACAGCATTGTCCGAGTTGGTTTGGCCGGTTATGTAGATATTGCCATCATTGTCAATGGACATATCATTGCCCCTGTCTTCTCCGGCTCCGCCGTAATATGTGAGCCAATTCAACTGGCCGGAATCTTTATCAAAACTCACCAATACAGCATCGCTTATACCTCCGCCGTAATCAATTTGTCCGACTGTACCTGAGCTCAAT
>CAZWQX010000153.1:0-9155 GCA_964635965.1 uncultured Cryomorphaceae bacterium | reverse complement strand
ACCAAAACCATAATCCGTAGTATCTCCATTGGCGAGAATGGCCGGAGTGAAAGCTTCTTCTCTCGTCACCGCAGAGATCAAGTCTTCTTTGTAAAGGATTCTATCCCACTTCAACAGATCATCCAGGGTGGAATAAATACCGCCATCTCCTTGTGCCGGGTTCATGAAGTGAACATCATCATATATCCTATCCTTTCCATTAAAGTCGACACGAAATCCAAAAGCTTTATTAGGCATACTTTCATCAAAACCAGGCTTGAAGTCATACACCACAGTGTTGTTCATTCCTGCAGGTTCGAAGACCTCTTTTTTCAAATAATTTTCAAAGGGCATTCCCGATGCTCTTGAAACAATGGATGCGAGAAGGACATACCCGGTATTGCTGTAATCCCATTCTTCTCCCGGTGAAAAATGAACGGGGGGTTGGTGTTCAGCTAGAATATTAATGATGTCATCGTTTCCCGAAATAAATCGTTCCGGATCGTCAATAGCCAATTCAGGCTTCCAATGTTCCATTAACAATGGGTAATAATCGGGTAATCCTGAAGTGTGGTTGAGTAGATTCCTTATGGTAATTCCTTCATAAGGTATTTCAGGAATAAAATCTCGGATATCTTGATCGTAATCGAGAGCTCCACTTTCTTTTAGCTTCATAATTCCCATTGCCGTGAACTGCTTACTAACTGAGCCCAAACGGAATACGGAATTCAAGTCCAAAGAATCTATGGGGTCAATATTGCTCAAGCCAAATGAGCCTTTGTAGACCACTTCGCCGTGATCGAGAACCAATGCATTCCCATTAAACTGCCCCCTTTGGTGGACTTTTGTGAGAAACGCTTCGTATGGATTCGTGCTTTCCGCTTTCTCAACTTGACATGAAACCAATAGGATGAAAGAAAAGAAAACGGTCAAAAGAATGCGAGATTGAGGACGGGAATGCATAAGAGCAGATTTAGGGTGAATGAGGGACTTGTTAGTCGGAGTAATGGAGTTGGTGCAATTTAATGAATTCGACAAAAGACCTTGTAAAACCTGTCTCATAAGGCCTGATTTTTCGTAAATTAGAAGGACACCTATTGAACCTACTACTATGAGCGAAAAAAGAGCAGACCTGGCAGGTCCAGGCATCAGTACTTATGATGAAGTAAGTAAAATCCTCCCTGATAATTATAAAGCTGTCTTGCCTCCCTTAAAGCGGATGGAGGCATTGTATTTGGTTAAAGAACACATCGAAAAAGGCTTAGCCAGAGAGTTAAACCTCCAGATGGTTCAAGTTCCATTGATCGTTGCCAAGAACAGCGGAGTCAATGATTACCTGGATCGCGATGGTTCCAGAACTCCCGTTGATTTCCCCGCAGGATTGGGCTTAAGAGAAAGAATCGAGACCCAGGTTGTTCAAGCCGCAACCAAGTGGAAAAGGATGGCCCTGGCACAATTTGACTGTCCTCCTGGTAAAGGAATTAACACGGACATGCGCGCCATCCGTAAAGACTATTTTCTCGATCACGATCACTCGGCTTACGTCGATCAGTGGGATTGGGAAAAAACGATCAATCCGGAGGATAGAACCCTCGATTACTTGAAGGACACGGTCAAAAAGATCTGGAAGGTAATTTACGAAGCGGGTATGATGGCTAAGGAGAGATTCCCTGAATTAAATGATCCACGCTTCCCCGATTTTCCTGAAGAACTCAAGTTTTTTCATGCAGAGGAAATTTTGGAGATGTATCCCGATTTGCCTCGAAAGGAGCGCGAAACCAAACTGATCAAGGAGCATCGTGCTGTATTTATCATTGGTATCGGCTGGGTGCTTAAGGATGGATACCCGCATGAGATGAGGGCGGCAGATTATGACGACTGGGTTACTCCTACAATAACCAAAAACGGTGAAGAGATGCACGGTTTAAACGGTGATATCTTGGTTTGGAATCCGGTTACTCAAAGAAGGCATGAGCTCAGCTCTATGGGAATAAGAGTGACTAAGGAAACCATGCAAACCCAATTAAAACTGTCGGGACAGATGGATTTTCTCGATCTCCCCTACCATCAGGCAATTATGAATGATGAAATTCCATTGAGCATTGGTGGAGGAATAGGACAAGCCAGAACGTATATGTATTTGTTGAGGACGGCCCATTTAGGAGAAGTAACAGTTTCTGTTTGGCCCGACGAATTGAAAGATATCTGTAGACAAAAAAATATTCACGTGTTGGAATAGACAGCCAAGGAATGTAATGTTTCTCAGGACCTGTAGGTCTCGGATTTTTCGAATGTGGTATCATAGATGAGTACTCCTTGATCTTTTTCATCTAGTTGACCGCACAAATTGCCGCTTATATCCCAAGCAGAACTGTGTCCGTGACTCATAAATTTATCGCAATAGCCCACACTATTTGCCATAAGAATCGAAATGCCAAATTCTTCGGCAACGGCTGGGAAATGCAAGTAAGCCTTATCAACTCCCCTTTCGGGCTTTGATACGCTAGCGATGTAGATATCGGCACCGTTCTCGACTGCATTGACGATATGCTCGGGTTGCAGAGTTTCATAACAGATTCCCATGCCGATCTTTAAGCCTTTAACTTCTAGAAAGGGTTGGTCAGTGCCGCTTACGAAATAAGGAAACTCATCTTCGTGGAGGATTTGCTTGGAATATATGGATCGCTTTTGATCAGGCCGGAAAATGAGCATGCTGATGGTTATGCCGTTATCCGCTTTAATCGGCGCTCCAACAGCAATAACCAACTCGTTTATATCGGCAAGTTCTTGAAACACGTCAAAACGAGGATCATTGAGATCAGCGGCTAGTTTTTTGGCTAGTTTGGGCTCGTACCCTGTTATGGATAATTCAGGAAATACAATCAGATCTGAATTTGATCGGATAGCCATTTCAATCATCTTCAAATGATTTTTGATATTCGATTGAATATCCCCTTTTACCGCCTGAGCTTGTGCCAAACAAATCTTCATGTTCCCTAAATCAACTCCTCGTTTAAATCTCCTCAAGAATCGAGGTTCCCTTTGACTTATCTCCCGATGTCCATTCCCATGTTTCGTGCAGTCGCAGTTTTCCGTTTTTCATTAGTTCTGGTTTAGAAGAGCAAATCCCTGTCATTAACTCGCCTCGATCATTTACTTGGTGGTAGCGCATTTCAATATTACCTTGACTATCTACCAAACCGATTAAATGACCTTTTCGAACCCTGCCTCCTCTGTAGGACGAAGTCAGGATCTTCCCTTCTTGTTTGTATTCGAAAATTGTTTCTTCCGAAGTCTCCGAATTTGAACTGCTCGAAAGAGGTTTGAATCTTTTGTTGTTGTAATTCATGGGGCTCACCGTTTCAAACTCAAAATCCCTTTAAGTTGGTATTTCAATCCTTCGATTTCGTCAAAATAAATGATTAATAGATCTGCTCACATTGACGTTCTTAACTTCGGCCCATGCGATTCTTGATTAAAATGAGTCACTCCTCTTTTTCTTTTAGATCTTTCAGGAGTTTGGTACTTATCCAATAAATATCCTGATTGCTCGTGAAGAAAAGAAACTTTCCGTCCTCGCTCACGAAAGGACAATACTCATAATCAGGGGTATTTATTCTGTCACCAAGATTAAGGGCTTTACTCCAGTTCCCTTTAGAATCCTTAAAACTCACATACAGATCACCTTGTCCGAACCCTCCATCACGCGTGGAACAAAAGATAAGGTACGACTCATCAGGAGAGACAAAGACATCAGCCTCATACCCTTTAGAATTCACGGCTTCAGGGAGTGAAATGGGCTCTTGGAATTCCCCTCCTTCAAATTTCGCATAAAGAATATCGTGATCAGTTCTGGCAGTGTCTTCCCGATGGTGGCCATTGGAAGAGAAATACATTTTCTCATCGTTAGTAAAAGAGATATAGTATTCATCTCCGCTCGTGTTGATGGTATTTCCCATATTGATCGGCTCACCCCACCCTTCTACTGTTTTGTCAACATACCAAAGATCAATATCTTTGGGAGCTCCTTTTCCATCCAAGGCCCTGCTGGAGATAAAATAGAGTCTGTTCTCATCATTGGATAAGAAGGGGTCATTATAGCTGTAGCGGTCATCGGTAAGAATTGTAACGGGTTTGGTCCATTGTCCATCTACCATCTCGGAAAAGCGGATTTCATTTCTTCGCCCTACATCTACTCCGAAATAGAATTCAGTACCATCCTTATTGAACACCGATCCAAACTCATCTTCTTCGGTTGAAATAAAGTTGGGAGAAAACATTTCCGATTGCATCCCGGGTACTTCCTGACCCAGGTATTTCCCTTTTGGTTGCGGTTCTCTAACCATTTTTTCATCGGCGCCGCGTGAGATTAAATATTGCGAAATATCATCCGCACCAATTCTTTTAGATATCTCCAAAGCGGTACTGCCCCTCTCATTTTTGCTATTGATGTCAATACCTGTTTCAAGTAAATTCTCAACCATGGTTTTGCTGCGATCCAAAACCGCTGTTTCCAGCAATGACCCGCCAAACTCTTTCTGCCAATCATTATTAGATTGTAGATCGATTAAATAATTAAAAAATGTTGTGTTGTTATATTGAACAGCGACGTGAAGTGCGGTCCTGTTTTTATCATCCGTTCCGTTGATTTCGATTCCCTTGTCTACAAGAAACCGGAAAACCTCTTTTTGTTTACAGGCGACGGCCCAATGAAGAAGTGACCTTCCGCGATTATCACGAATGTTTATTCCCGTTTCAAGAAGCATGCTGTCGACCCGTTGTATGTTGCCCCTGCAGGCAGAACGATAGATGTCTTGAGCAGGGAGATTTTTCAAACCAGTTCCAATCAATAAAACTGAGATCAAGATTCTTAAGGCAACAGGCCTTTTGGCAACTACTTCAGTGCTCAAAACTTACTTTCTATATTGATTCACTACAAAACTTAATTCAAAGTATTCTGCGCAGCGATAGCTCGAACTCTAGCCGAATCTACTTATCAAGAACAGGGCCGCGCCGACCAAATTAATGAAGATGATCATAACCAAAGCTGCCCTGAAAAACTTGTTCTCAAAGTCCCTGATTCGAATTTGTTGATTCCATAGAGCTAGATAGATAATCTCAAAGATAAGTCCAACCATATAGATGAGGTTAGCTACAACTGCGGTGGTCATGTAGAGCGTAAAGGGAAAAATGAACAATACGCTTTCTTCGGATTCAAAAGGGATACGGGCCAATATAAGCAGTCCTGTCACCAACATAAGTACCACGTTCAGCATTATCACCCTGAACATGATCCAATAAGTTGTTTTTGCGATTCTCCTTGTAATCATCCTATTTCAGAACTACCCAGCTTAGGTATGTTATTGCGACTAGCAAAATGAGGATAAAGGCGAAAATAAAAAGCTTTGGGCTTTTCTCTTTTTCTTGAACATACGTAATTCGTTCTGTTATGCCATTCCCCGAATACACTTGCTGGGTTTCTTGCACTTCTCCAGCAATTATCGGTGCCGGGATTTCATGGAAAAAAAGGCCTTCGTCTGATACTTCAAATCTGAAAACCTTCTCCTCTTTAGACTTTCGAATTTCTATGGGGATTTGGTCGTAGGTATGGTACATCCTGCCAACGGTTACAAATCCCTCAGAACCAAAATTGACATACTTCTGATAATCTTCTACCGCGGCCCCCTGTGCTGTAGCCCACTGCTCATAGGATAGGTTTAGCGTTGATGAACTCTGTTGCCAATTGGAGTCTTTTTCTGAGTGAAGTGACATTCAAAAAGTGGTCTAATCTATTTATCAGAAACCCTGTTCAAAGTAAGGTAAAAAGGGGTACTTTCTCAGACTAACAAGAACACCGAGTCATTATTAGACGGTACGTACAGGACAAAAACAATCGTATCCGTTTAATTCATAGCCACAAAAAACTGCCTTTCTGACGAAACGGGGATATTCATTGAAGGGACTATTTTGCAACATCAAATAAGGCCTCGCTCCCTCAAGACCTCTTCTAATTCCCGATTCTTTTTAGATCCTTGGAGCATCTTGTAAATGAACACAATGGGAATCAACATGGGAATAAAGAACCCCAATCGTTTTTCGTCCGAGAGACTCCATGAAACTGTTCCGAAAATCAACACTCCCGCCAAGAAGCCGATGGAGATGGCATGCCATATTTTGGATTTTTTCAGTTCCTTCTTTTTGATCAGAAGCTCTTCATCAGATAGTCTACTCAAGTCTTGTTTATTCATAGCGGCGTTGTTCCAAAACCATTATATCCAACTGCAAAGTAATTCATGTTGTTTAGTCAAGGGAACGATAATTAAGCATTCATTCCCCAAAGAGAGATTAAAAGCGGGCATATTATGTGGAAATGCCATTGTGTTGATAATACCTGTGATCACTGTTTTATCCTCTGAACCAAAGGATCATGGCAAAACAGTAATCATGGGAAAACGATTATTCTCTCCTTTCAATTCCTCTACCGTCATGCGATACTGACAAAAAAGCGCCACTTGAGTACTTGATACACTTTTAAAAAGTCGCGTAAATCGTGAAGAATTTCGCTTCAACGAATCAAATGGTGTAACACCAACACAATTAATCAGTCATAACTGCCTGTGATACAAGACATAATGACAGGTATTTTAATATTAAATTAATGTTACCATTTGCCTTTTACTTTGCTTAGGTATTTTGAATGAAAGCCTTTATTGGAAGGCCTTTCAGGGGATATTGATTATTCACTGTTAGAAAGTGTCATGCACTGATTTTGAATTTATTACGTACACACTAAACTTTGCAGCAAGATTTTTGCTTTTGTAGATTAAAATCAATTGAAATGGAACTATTACAAAGTTGGATTTTCCCTGTAGGCGTTTTCGTAATGGGCGTAGCAGCTAAGTTTCTGATGGAGTATTTCATTCCTGAGCAGAAAGAAAATAACCTCATGAAGAGGGTTATAGTGAACGGTTCAATGACTGTTTTTGCATTAACCCTTTTTGGAAGTTTGGCTCATAGTATCTCGACTACGGCATGGTCTACTGACCTATATGTATACGCAATGTTTCAAGCTTTTTTGGCGATCCTTTTTGTGGCCTTTTTGCTGGTCACGGATGCGATGAAAGTATTTGTTGATTCGGTCACCGAAGTCGGGAGAGACGATCCTGAGCGGCTGAAAGCATTTGAAGCCGCACTCTTAGCCAAAGATTAGAGCGCAGGACGAGGCCCTATTGCTTATGTGATATGATTGTAGGTTTTCAAGTCGGATGTAAGCCCTGGGCTTGTTTTATCCGGATTCTGCCAGGCAACATTCCTTAACCCCCAAACGAAATACCTAATCCTTTGGCGGCGTTCACCAATGAACTGTCAGGATCCACGTAATTATAGGCCTCGATGGCATTTTTTAGCGGAACGGAGGTGAATTCATTGTTTTTTAAGACGACCATCCGACCGAAATCTCCATGGAGGACGCGTTCAAACGCTTCGACGCCAAAGACAGAGGCTAGCACACGATCATAGGCTATCGGTGAACCTCCGCGTTGGGTATGTCCAAGTACCGTTTCTCGGATATCGGCCTCAACCCCTGCCTCTTTGAGCTGGTGACTGAGGGCGTAAGCCACACCACCGAGTCTAACAGAATGACGTCCTGCCTCTCCTTCAGTAGCCGTAATGGTGCCGTCTTTTGGTTTAGCGCCTTCAGCTATCACAATATTGATAAACCCACGGCCCTGTTTGTACCGTTCGTTGATCCGTTTAACAATAACATCTAAATCGTAAGGAATCTCCGGAATAAGACAGATCTCTGCTCCACCCGCGATTGCCGTGTATAGAGCGATCCAACCAGCGTCTCGTCCCATAACTTCCATAATCATAACTCGGTGATGACTGCTCGCAGTAGTCACCAATCGGTCAAAGGCGTCGGTGGCTGTTTGCACGGCAGTTTGAAACCCGAACGTAAAATCAGTGCTGGAAAGATCATTGTCGATGGTTTTAGGAACACCAACTACGGGCATTCCGCCTTCGTGTAGGGCCTGAGAGATAGCCTGAGAACCATCGCCTCCGATATTGATAATGGCATTAAACCCCATTTCTTTTACTTTCCCAATTAAATCCGGAAGTCGATTAACGGTCTTTACGCTGCCATCCGCTTGTACTTCGGGGAATCGCAACGGATTGCCCTTGTTCGTTGTTTTGATAATAGTTCCGCCATGCACATGAATACCGGAGACAGCTTGGTCATCCAACCTGACGACACGAGGAGGATCATCCATGATTCCATTAAATGCCTCCATGCTTCCCCAAATTTCCCAGTCGCTTTCCTGACTGGCCCGTTTTACAATTCCTCTGATTACTGCATTAAGACCGGGACAGTCTCCTCCTCCTGTTGAGACAAGTATCTTATTCATCTAGTCCTTTTTGTTGTGAGAATTTTTAGTTGTCGGCGAGTTCCTTGTTCTTCACGTGTTTCTCAAGCCATTGATCTTGTTCCCAGAGCAAATGCAGAATGCTCTCTTTCGAACGATAGCCATGGCTTTCTTTTGGTAGCATTACCAATCTCACAGTCGCTCCCAAACCTTTGAGCGCATTGAAGTAGCGCTCGCTCTGCATCGGATAAGTTCCTGAGTTATTATCTGCTTCTCCATGGACCAATAGTAAAGGCTGGTTCATTTTTTCAGCGTGCATAAAAGGAGACATCGTGTAATACACTTCAGGAGCTTCCCAGTAGTTTCTTTCTTCACTTTGGAACCCAAAAGGAGTCAGCGTTCTATTGTAGGCGCCACTTCTGGCAATTCCCGCGGCAAACAAGTCCGAGTGTGAAAGCAGATTGGCAACCATAAAGGCTCCATAACTGTGGCCACCAACGGCAACTCTTTCTCGGTCGATATACCCCAACTCATCAACGGCGTCAATTGCGGCCTTGGCGTTAGCTACCAATTGCTCCCTGAATGAGTCATTCGGTTCTTCATCTCCTTCTCCTACGATGGGAAAAGAAGCGTCGTCTAAAACGACATAACCACGAGTGACCCAATAAACCATGGAACCATAGTATGGATATGTAAACTCATTTGGGTTTTTAGTACTCTGCCCAGCACTCGATTTGTCTTTGAACTCCGTTGGATACGCCCACATAATCATGGGCATTTTTTCCTTTTTCTCTTTGTCGTAACCAATTGGCA
>CAZWQX010000152.1:0-9222 GCA_964635965.1 uncultured Cryomorphaceae bacterium | reverse complement strand
GTCCATCCTGTCACAAAAACATTGTCACCACTTCTTATATGGGAGGCAGTTCCTGCTGTACCCCCATCGCCGCTTCCGAAACCATTGAACCAAGTCAAGGTGCCATCACCTTCGATTCGGACAACTGCCAAATTCAAAAATCCAGGTCCTATGCCCGTGTTTCCCGTAACGATATGAGCGCCATCAGAGAGGGTTTCAACATCCCAACCATTTTCATTTGAAGAACCACCGTACTTGTTTTTCCAAATCAAACTACCGTTTTGGTCCAGTTTAACCACAAAAATGTCATTTACTCCCTGGGAATTGGTATTACTATGTCCCGCAATAACGAAGTCCCCATCGGGAGTTTCATCCAATCCTCGACCTCTCTCAATTCCGCTTCCACCATAGGCCACCGACCAGATTACCGCGCCGTCCGCATCGCATTTCATGGCAAACAGGTCATCACTTCCATTGGTAGTCGTCCATCCCGTGACTGCGAAACCACCATCTTCGGTGGGTATAATACGGTGTCCAAATTCGCTTCCTCCCGTGTCATATCTCTTTGTCCAAACAATCTCACCTGAAAATGAGATTCTCGATACCAGGATATCAGATGTTTCAACAATAACATTCCCTACGTAATAGGCCTCATCATTAACGAGAGCAACGTCATAGAACTGCTCGTTCTCAATCGAGGCCAAAAATCCAGATCGGATATCGATGATTTGTGCAATTGTATTCGCACTGAAAAAGGAAATCAACGAAACGATGAGTAGTATTCTTTTCATAATCGAGGTTAGTTGGTTAGGTCTAATATATCAAGAAGGAAGAAACCTGAGGTCAGGCGGACTCCACGTACTTCTTGAACATATTCAAGAATTTCACGGTTTGCTTCTTGAATGCACCTGGAAATAGCCATCCCATCAGTTTCATCCCGAAAGGTTCGAAAAGAAATTCTTGTTCCGTGTGATATAAAGTTCGACTTTCATCAATCTTTTTAAAGTTGACCGTCATGTTATTAGTAACACCTTTCATGGTGTAAGTGGCCGAATAGATTTTTGGCAAGTCGTTTTCCCATATGGTTTCAACCATGGAGAAACTTCTGTTTCTATTCTTGAAATTCATTTTGGTTTTGGCTCCGCGCTTGCCTGCCTCCCCCTCCAACAGTTCGGTTGATTCGAGGCCTTCCATCCATTCATAAATGGCATCGGGATCGTCAAAAGCCTTTACCACCTTATCGATAGGGCGATCAATGGCTACTTCGCAAGTATAATTCATGGTAGTTAGGTTCTACCGTGAATTTAAGTAATTTATCTCGCAGCCTACTTCTTGGCCAGCTTGACCACGGCCGATTCACCTCTGACGTTTAGTTTTCGCTGAGGGTGCGGTGCCTTCCAATAACCTTCCATTTGCCGTTCATCTCCAACCTGCTGATCCCTTTCCAATGTGACCAGCTCAGGAACGGAAGAAAAAGTTTCTCCATCCATGAGATAAACCGAGAAGTTAAATGAAGTTGTTTCTTCGACTACGATTGTGACATCACTCCGTTTCATTTGAATATCTGCCGTTTCAAATTCCCGTGAAAGCAAGTCCAAACGAAGGTCGCCGTAGTGTTGTTTTATCATCAAATTACCTGATACTTCATCTAAACGGGCATTCGAAAACCTGAATTCGCCATTTACCGATCTTATCTTACCCAAGTTCCAAGTGTCATTTTGAGAGATAATTTTCAAATTTTCTGCTGACTCAAGGTCGATGTCGCTGTTTCGACTGTCGATGGTGAGATCTTTAGCCGATTTAGACTCCATATTCCCGAATTGGAGCTTTACTCTTCCCGACCCCCATTCATCCACAATCATTCGGCCGTATGAAACACTGACTTTGTCGGCAATAGATATCTGTCTACTCCTTAAATCGCCGTGTGAAAGATCAATACTGAGTCGACCTTCGTGACGATCAACATATACATCTCCGAATTTATTTGTGATTGTTAAATCCAGAGTAGAAGGACCTTCGATGAAATAATTGACCTCAATTGTTCGATCTCCATCAAAAGCGTTTTTGATTTCCTTCCAAGATTTCGAAAAGAAGGAAGCGTTTTTTCCCCAAATGGTCTCAGCGACGATAAAGGTCCCGTTCTTTTCAATTTCGACTTGAACATAATCTTCTAATTCTGTGATTGCCCTGTCTCCACCACCTGTGAGGGTTATTTCTGCCCGTATGGTGAGCTCATTGGTTTCTTTGGCTTCGAAAATCACGTCACCATACTTGTTTTCTACTTCTAGCCGATCTCTATCGTCTAAACCAAAGCTTTTTTCTACAGTTCGGGTCGATGTGATGACATCCTGACCCATTGATCCCAGCGCAATGCTAGAGAGCAACCACATCAATATCTTCGTCTTCATCATTTCGACTTTCGTTTTTCAATTGTATTAATAAATCTTCCATCAGTGCCAGCTTGTGTCGATAAATTCCGATCATTGCTTCCACTACTTGACGGTCATCAGGCTCATTGCCAAGAGATAACCTTAATTCTTCCAGTTCATCCTCGAGTAATTGAATGGTCTCCAAGTCCTTTTTGTCTAATGAGAATTGTTCCAATTCCTTCCCGGCTGCTTGTATCTTAACATCATAGTATAGGCCCGCTTCAACTAATTCAGGGTAGAAGGAAAGGGGCACTTCATTTTGATCAATTTTAGCTACCATCTTGCCTTCGGGATTTCGAGAGGTGTATATCCACGCAGCGGCAATAAGAACAGCTACGCCGGCTGCTATTTGTAATACACGTCGAAGCGGAACCATTTTTTCAAATCGATCAGGCCCAATCTCTGATTCTATTTCACCCCAAATATCGGGTGGGTTCAGATCGTCAAATTCATCTCTATTCCGATCAAGAAACTCTTTTATTTGGTCTTTTTCTTTCATGATTTTGATGCCATCAGTAAGTTTCTGAGCTTGAGCTTGGCTCGACTTAATTGCGATTTTGAAGTCGCTTCACTTATTCCCAATTCGCCCGCAATTTCTCGGTGCGAAAAGTCTTCAAACATGTAGAGGTCAAATACCAGCTTGTATCCTACGGGTAATTTTTCCATTGCGTTTTTTACATCCCCGATTTCGAATTCGAAAGCTTCTTCTTTTTCTTCTTCAGCCTGGTCAGGGATGTCTTCAATATCGGTGAATGGTTGTCTGTTTCTTTTGAGAAAGTTCAGAGACTTGTTTACTACAATCCTTCTGAACCACGCTCCAAATGATGCATCCCCCCTAAATGAGTTCAGCTTTCGGTACATGTCAATGAAACTTTCTTGTAAGACATCACGTGCATCATCTTGGTTTCTTAAAATTCTCATTGCCGTGTTATACATGGCTTTCGCATACAAGTCGTATAGCTCTTTTTGCGCTCGTGATTCACCTTTTTTGCACCTTTCTATAAGGGCGTGATGGATGTCAAACTCTTGTTGTATCAACTCCGGAACTTAGAACCAACCTACTCTTATACCTGCCCCGAAAGAAAATCCGCTGAGGTCATCATCACTTACTCCTCGAAGATCGCTTCCATTGATGTATCTGTAGGATCCTCCGGCGGTCAACTTCACGTTTCTCACCAGATTGACTTCCATATTCAGACCCGGTTCGAAAACGAAAAACACCGTTTCATCCGCTACGCGAATTACATCGTTGTATGGATCTGATAAAAAACTTCTGTCGGAAAGTCCCGACCAACCGCCGCCAATAAGAATTGGAACACTGAAGTGAACTACTTCCTGATCAAAGAATACAGGCTCAAGGAAGAACCCGCCATATCCCAATTCGATGTTTAACGGATCATCGAAATAATTCTCAGTATCATTGAATTCCACCTTGCTTGGCATTCCATAACCTGCGACACCAATATTTAAAGCATGGTTGAGTGTAAACACCAGCTCTCCTCCAACTAAGATTGCAGATTCTTCGTATACTTCGGTGCCTCTGACATTAACGGACAAATGACCTCCAAAACCTCCATCGGAACTCATTAAGGTTTTCATTTCTCTGGGCTGTCTGGAGGAATAGATGACCTCCGTTTCTTGTGCTATTGCAATCCCAAACACGAATAGCATGGAGAAAGCAAGAATCAGCTTTTTCATTTTTTTATGGGTTAGTTTATTTCAATAATAGATCCTGAGCCATCGATATTCGTGTCAACGGTTTCGGGGTTACCCCAATACCGAATCACCCCACTTCCATCTATTCTCGCAAAAAGGGATTGGATTGCGTAGATATCTATACTACCTGATCCTTCTATCCTGGCTTCGGCAACGGCACTTTCTATGGCTCGAGAGCTTATTAAACCACTTCCTTCGATTTCGCTCAAAACCATTGACGATTCACCCCAAGCTTCGATGATTCCTGAACCGTCAATCTCTAGTCGCAGAACCGTACAATCAACAAGCAAATCAGAACTGCCCGATCCGTTTATCTCAGCTACAATATCAGGCGAAGTGAGCGTATCCTCTGCTGTGATTTTTCCAGAACCGTTTAATTCAATTCTTTCTAAAACCGTTTCAGAAACTTCGATAAGAATCCTACCGTGATCAATTCTGTTGCTCCTTTCCTTGATCACCAATCTGCTTCCCGTCACGAAAGTTTCTATATAATTCATCATATTATCAGGAGCCGTCACTCTTACATCAAAATCATAGTCAGGATTGATGATGACTTCGTAAGATCCGTCAACCTCTAATTCGGTGTATTCCGGTAAATTTCTAGTTTCAGTGATGATCGGTCCTGCGTCAATATCGTCATTACATGACCAAATCAGCGGGATGGCCAGAACGCAAAAAAAGGTCAGTCGATTCATGATTAGTTTGTTTAATGTTCAACTTAAGGACACTGAAGTTGCAAAAGGTTGCACGGCCATAAAAGAAATTTTTGATGATGGGACATTTTAGAGGATCGAAATGTCTCTATTGCTTGTCAAAGCGTAGCATCAGATCTCTATAAATATTTCTTTGTGGTGTTGATTATGGCATCCGTTTCAGGCAAACCTTTTTGATTTTTCGGGTCCGGAACTGGTTGATCTGCTACTATTCTCAGGGGAATATGTCCTGACCATACTTTTTCAGGAGAGTTCTCATCACCCGAGGGCCCTTCACCTCTGATTTTTACCGAAGCCGACTCAATGTCGAACCGAACGATCATCGTTGCCTTGATTTCAGACTCTGAACCCAGTTCAACCTCGTCCCACCTACCAGGAGATATGTTTTCGGTAATTATACGGAGTCCTTCCATTCGTTCTTCTTCGCTGGTCAAAAGCGTTACTCGGCCTTGGAGAATCGCAGATCGGTAATTCGCAGATGTGTTGAAGAGCGTTCTGGCCAGGACTATACCATCCAAATGGCTGATTGCAACCGAAACGAGATCGTTCTTCAGCATTTCGTTCAACGCAAAATTTTTGGTTGAACCGTGGAAGAATAGTGAATCGTCTTTTCTTCCGTAAGCCGTCGGTAAGATCATGGGTACTCCTCTGCCTAAGAAGGAGATATGACAGAGGAAGCCATCGTCTAAAACATTGTGTAGATCCTGTTCATTATTTCGTTCTCGCTTAGAACCTCTGATCAGTTTATTGAATTTCATTCGTTAGTAGGTTTTGGATAAAGTTAGCGCATCTGATTCTGTGAAGATTTTTTGATAGTTGGTAACATGAATTAACGACAATCCCCAAAACCGATTACATTTACCTTTATGACTTTGAGTTTAAGTCAAAACGATAAATTGCTTCGATCGATATTCATTTTCATTTTGGTCTCCACTCACCTAAAGTGCGTTGCGCCCGATGTTAAAGATTCCATTCCCTATGAATTGGCAAATCCTACCCAAGTTCATAAGCTTGCCAAGGAACTCAAGGAAATTTCGGGTTTGGCTTGGTGGGGAGGAGATACTCTTTTAGCTATTCAGGACGAAAAAGGAATTTTATTCTTTCTGTCAGCCAATGACGGAGAGGTTCTCAAGACCATCGAGTTTGCAGGTGATGGTGACTACGAAGGAGTGGCGGTGACTTATGGGACCGTTTATGTTTTGAGAAGTGATGGAGATATTTATCGGTTAAAAGAATTGAAGGGTAAAAAAGCCGATACTGAAAAAATTGAAACTGCTCTGAGTCGAGATAACGATACTGAAGGCTTTTGTTTCGATCGTCATACCAAGTCTCTTTTAATCGCTTGCAAGGAGAAACCTGGTGGCGATTTTAAGAAGCAATTCAAAACGATTTATAGCTTTCCGATTGATTCAGAGGATATTTTATCCGATCCCTTTCTTGTGATAAACGAGGATTCATTGCTTCATCAACTTCATAAAAAGTACGAGAATAAAATAGGAGCTCAATTCAAACCCTCAGGGATGTCTATTCATCCCTTGACGGGCGAATTATACATCCTTTCCGGCTCAAATGGATTATTAGCAGTGTTTGATTCAGGTTATCAATTACAAGAAGTGATTAGATTTAAAAAATCAATTCTTCCTCAAGCAGAGGGAATTTGTTTTTCTCCAACCGGGAGGTTATATATTTCCAGCGAAGGAGATAAAGGAGTATTGGCTCAATTTGAAATGAATCGTGAACCTTAGAAACCTAGTACTACTGATTTTCTTCTCCTTTTTGATTGTGTCATGCGATACAACAAAGGACCTATATCGGAGTGATACGGAATCGGGTATAGACATTCCACTCCCGCCGTCTTTTGAGATTGATCAAGTCATTTACTTAATTGGTGATGCGGGCCTTCCTGATACAATTGGAGTAGACCCCACATTGGCTTTGCTCAAGAATAAAATGGATGAAATTCCCGATGAAAAATCGTCTGTTGTTTTCTTGGGTGATAATATCTATCCTTCAGGATTGCATAAGAAGAAGCATTCCAAAAGACGTGCAGATGAGGCGCATATAAATGCCCAGATGGATATCCTAAAAGATTTTGATGGGCGAATAGCATTCATCCCGGGAAATCACGATTGGAAAGAAGGGAAGGGTGAAGGAGATAAGTTCATTAAGCGCCAGGAGCGATATGTTGAGAAGTACCTGAACAAGGGCAATACTTTCTTGCCGGATGGTGGTTGCCCGGGGCCTGTTGAAATCAGGCTTTCGGAAAGGCTAACCTGGGTAATTATTGACACGCAGTGGTGGCTTCATGAAGAAGATAAACCACATGGTGATCAGGATGATTGTGATGTATACACAGAAGAAGAGTTTCTCCAGCAGGTTGAAGATGTTCTTAAAAAGAACAGAAATAACCAAGTGATTATATCGGGTCATCACCCCTTGTATAGCAATGGAAATCATGGCGGATACTACCCTGCAAAAGATCATTTGTTTCCACTTACCAAGCTTAACAAGAACCTGTATATACCGCTGCCTGTAATCGGAAGTATATACCCTTTATACAGAAGCTTAATCGGCAGTATTCAAGATATTCCGCATTACAAATACACTACGTTAATAAATGAGCTTACAACCCTTTTTGATGGGTATGACGGAATAGTCTATACATCAGGTCATGAACACAATTTGCAATACCAGCAACATGGAACGGCACATTATGTCGTCAGCGGTTCGGGATCAAAAAGAAGTTACCTCAGAAAGAATAATGATCTGATTTACGGAAAGGCCGATAAGGGATTTGCTACGCTCTCCTATTACAATAATGGTGAACTGTGGGTCGAGTTTTATTCCCCGAACAGTGATAATCCCTCTGTCCCGACTTTCAGAAAGCAGTTAGTTGCCGGACACCGTGTTCTTGAGATATCAGAAGAAGCGAAATACACGGTTGAGATCGGAGATAGCTTGGTTACTGTGATTCCGGGAGGACAGTACTACACACGGAGCAAGACTAAAGACATCTTGATGGGAGAGCTCTACCGCGATGTTTGGACAGCTCCTATTCAAGTTCCGATAATCAATCTTGCGGAGGAACATGGAGGACTGAAACCAATCAAAAGGGGAGGAGGGATGCAATCTAAATCGCTCAGACTGGAAGCTCCAAATGGCAAGCAATACGTCTTAAGGTCAATTCAGAAGTTTCCCGGAACCATACTACCAACAGAACTTCAGCAGACTTTCGTGACAGACATCATTCAGGATGTTATTGCGGCTTCCCATCCGTATGCATCCGTCACTGTTGCTCCGATGGCCGATGCAGCGGGTGTTTTTCATACCAACCCCAAATTGGTTTATGTCCCTGATGACACCCTGCTGGGACCTTTTAGAAACGAATTTGCCAATCTCCTCTGCTTGTACGAAGAAAGACCTGATGACGATCAGCGGGATGAAGCTTCGTTTGGTTACTCCAAAAAAGTGGAAAGTTCAACCAAGGTTATTGAAAAAGTCAGAGAAGATTACGATCACTTTGTGGATCCATATGCCTTTTTACGTGCTCGCTTATTCGATATTACCATTGGAGACTGGGATCGTCACGACGACCAATGGAGATGGGCTAGATTTAAAGAAAATGGCAAGACCATCTATCGTCCGATACCCCGCGATAGGGATCAAGTCTATTACAAGGTTGACGGTATACTTCCTGAGATAATAAATAGCAAGTTCATTGATAGAAGGTTTCAACCTTTCCGAGAGGATATAAAGGATATGCCGGGTATGAACTTCAACGGAAAATACGTTGACAGAGCCTATTTGGATGAACTGGAATGGGCTGACTGGGAGGCCATGTGTGATACGCTTCAGGCGGCGTTGACGGACTCGGTTTTTAGTGTTGCTCTCGCCCAATTTCCGGATACGGCTCAAGCCTTGGACGGAGAAAGAATATTTAAGACGTTACAGGTCCATAGGGATAAGCTCAAGGAATTTGCCCGAGAGTACTACGAGATACTGGCCAAAGAAGTTGATGTAGTTGGTACTTACAAGGAAGAGTATTTTGAAGTTGTGAGGCTGAATAATGATTCTACTCGGGTTCGGATATACCCAAAAAAGAAAAAGAAAGACAAGAAAAAAGGAGATACACCGCACTACGAACGAACATTCCTTACCTCAGAAACCAAGGAGATCAGAATATATGGATTGGACAATGATGATGTCTATGTGCTTGAAGGAGAGGTCCAAAAGGGTCCATTAATCAGGCTGATTGGCGGTCCTGAAGAAGACAGGTATATTAACGAGTCGAATGTAAAAGGACTGAGTAAAAAGCTCGAGGTTCACGACTCGAGAGAGAAGAAAAAGAAGAATCGAAACAAATTTGATCTCGGAAAAGACAGTAG
>CAZWQX010000151.1:0-9245 GCA_964635965.1 uncultured Cryomorphaceae bacterium | reverse complement strand
GGGGAGTCGTCGTTTTCGAGATTACCCTTTTTTATAAAATCGAGATACTTATCTCTGACCAATCCAAATTTCTCGGGACTGTTTCTACGGGTCTTTTGTTCCTGACCAAACTCGGGATTAATTATATGAATAAAGGAAAAAGGGTTCTCATTAAGTTTTCGCTTCAGCGCGCCCGGTGTATAGGTGACATAAGATCTGGATGCGACCAAATGCACCTTTTCCCGCGGTGGGCGGACTGCTTGAAAGGGAATGATTTTAATCATTTTCAGTTGTGGTGGCGCGAAAATAATGGATATGGTGAAATAAAAAGCCGATTCACAAGCGTGAATCGGCTTTTAAACTATGAATCATGAAGACCTCTATCGTGCAATCATGAATTTCTCATTTACCACATTGTTTTCGGTAGTCAAACGGTAAATATATACCCCATTAGGTAAGTTTGAACCATCGAATTCAAAGCGGTATTCATTGTTAGGTTGAGCCATTCCGGTGAATAGAGCGTCAACAACTCTTCCGCTCATATCATATACTTCAAGACTTGCAGTTCCTTCTGTTGGAACGCTGAAGCTAACAAATGATAAGGCGTCAGTTGGGTTAGGACTGGAAGTAACTGTTGGTTCTTCGCCAAGAGTAACTAATTGCCAGTCAGACCATGGTCCGCCAATATTGAATGCACATCCACATCTAACTCTCCACTCGTAGTCACCATCAGGAAGAGAGCTTACATCCACAGAGTAAGAGTCAGTGTTTGGACCGAGAATTACCTGATCTACAGGGATACCAGGTCCACCTGCAATACGTCCTTGAACTTGACAACCTGCTTGACCTGGAATTGGATCCCAAGAAGCGGTTACTGAACCTCCATCAACCGAAGAACTTAAGCTCGATGGATCAACTGCCGGATATGGATCTTCACAGGGAGGAACACTTGAAACAAAAGAGAGCGTCCAAGAAAATTCATCACCATCCCAGCGGTCATCCCATTGAATGTAATAAGTAGTACCACCTGATACAGGAAGATCGAGCAATTCAGCGGCGAAGTTTAAACCACCTGGTGATACAGAACAATCATCATCTGTATTAGCAAAACAGTCAAATGCTCCACATTCTCCCGTTCCGATGCTCAATCGGGTGTCAGAACCACCATCACATGATGATACGGACATGGTGCCATCCGATGGAGGAGTGAAAGAATACCAACGAGCATTTTCGCCCGGTACACCGTCTCCACAAATGTCTTGGTATCCTGCTCCACCTACCATTTGACCCGAAACGTAGGTTCCCGGTTCAACATCAATTGCATCGTCGCATGATGCGCCTGGTCCGATTGGAGTACCAACACACATGCAGTTTTCGTTGTAAACGTCATTAAAGGTTTCGGAGTTTCCGTCGTCACAAGAAGCGCCGGGTCCGGTTGTTCCCCCGGGAGTCCCTGTACATTCAGGAGTTCCCGCACAGTTACATTCTGCGTCGTAAACGTCATTGAAAGTCAAGTCGTTTCCATCATCACATGGATCTCCTTCTCCAACATCACCTCCTGGAGTACCTTCGCAATCAGGAGGTAGCACACCAACAAACGACAGGGTCCAGTCAAATCCACTTATGCTCCATCTGTCATCCCATTGAATGTAATAAGTAGTTCCACCCGTTACAGGAAGGTTTGAAATTTCTGAGGCGAAAGATAATCCGAATTCCGAAAGCGGGCATTCGTCATCTGCATTAGCCTCACATACCAAGGCGCCGCAAACACCTGATCCAATACTCAAGCGCGTATCGGCTCCTCCCAAACAAGAAGCTACGCTCAAAAAGCCATCTGTATCAGGAGTGAAAGAGTACCATCGAGCCCAGAAGCCTGGTACTCCGTCACCACAAATATCTTGGTACCCCGGTTCGAGATCAAGCAGCTCACCCGCTGTATATGATCCCGGAGTAACAACTTCAGCGGTTGCACAAGTTTCTCCGCCTTGCGCCAAAGTTTCAGTCGACATGAAGGCACCAAGTGCTATGGCGCAACAGACTGATAAAAGTCTAGAAAGTTGAATCTTCATAAGTGTTAGTTTAGATTTTGGTTAAAATAGAAAGGATAAAAAGCCGATCTACCATTTTGGTGGATCGGCTTTTTGAGTTATGTTGTCATGATTGAGCTTATCGTGCAATCATGAATTTCTCGTTGATTACTTCGTTTTCTGTTGTCAAACGGTAGATGTAAACACCATTTGGCAAGTCAGAACCGTCGAATTCGAAACGATACTCATTGTTTGGTTGAGTAACTCCTGTGAACAATGCGTCCACAACTCTTCCACTCATGTCGTAAACTTCTAAGCTAGCAGTTCCTTCTGTTGGAACGCTGAAGCTCACGAATGAAACTCCCGTTGTTGGGTTAGGATTAGATGAGATAGAAGGTGCACTTCCAGTGATAGTGACCGGCTGCCAAGAAGTGAATCCAGCACTGATGATTTCAGGGTTCACTTGACACGCACAAGCAACTCTCCACTCGTAGTCTCCGGGAGGAACTGTAACTGTTGGAAGTGTCAAAGAGCTAGCACCTGCTCCGGGAACATCTTCAGAAAGAAGAGTTGGTCCACCTACTGGGCGTCCTTCAACACGACATCCGATTTGTCCCGGGATTGCAGCCCAAGAAACAGTCAATAATCCAGGTCCTTCCATAGAGCTCAAACTTGATTCATCAACTGGTGGGAAAAGACCCAATTCACAAGGAGGGGTATTAGAAACAAAAGTAAGAGTGAATGTAAAAGCTTGTCCATCCCATCTGTCATCCCACTGAATGTAATATGTCGTTCCACCCGTTACAGCAAGATCAACCAATTCTGCTGCAAAGTTTAAACCGTCTGGTACCACTGCACAAACGTCATCTGAATTGGCAAAACAAGCAAGAGCACCGCAATCACCTGTACCAACACTCAAGCGCGTATCAGATCCTCCATTACATGAAGAAATCGACATAGTTCCGTCAGATGGAGGAGTGAAAGCATACCAGCGTGCGTTCGCACCAGGAGTACCATCACCACAAATATCTTGGTAACCGTCGCCGCCTACCATAGCCTCAGTGGTGTATGTTCCTGGATCAATTACGATGGCGTCTGCACAAGATGCTCCGTCACCAAGTGGAAAACCAGCGCACATACAGTTATCATCGTAAACATCACCGAAGGTGTCTGGGTTGCCATCGTCACAATCTGCTCCCGGGCCAGTAGTTCCACCTGGAGTGCCAGTGCATTCCTGGGTACCTGCACAGTTGCAGTTTTCATCGTAAACGTCGTTGAATGTAAGGTCGTTGCCATCATCACAAGGATCACCTTCTCCAACGGTTCCACCTGGAGTTCCTTCACAGTCCAAAGGAAGGTCTGCGAAAAATTCCAAAGTCCAGTCGAAACCAATGAAGTCCCAACGGTCATCCCACTCGATCAAGTAAGTAGTACCTGCTGTTACCGCAAGATTAGCAAGTTCAGCTGCAAAATCAAATCCTCCAGGGGAAACCTCACAATCGTCGTCAGTATTTGCAAAACAAACAACAGCTCCACAAGCTCCTGTTCCGACACTCAAACGTGTGTCTGCTCCGCCACCACAAGAACTGATGGTCATAAACCCATCAGAAGCCGGTGTGTAAGAGTACCAACGAGCGTTTTCACCAGGAGTACCATCACCACAAAAGTTCTCGTAACCTGCGCCAACGAGATCACCTGCGGTGAAAGAGCCAGGTGTAATTACTTCAGCTGTCGCACAGGTCTCTCCTCCTTGTGCTAATGTTTCAGTCGACATGAAAACACCAAGAGCAATGGCGCAACAAACTGAAAGCATTTTAGTAAAATGCATCTTCATAAGAATTAGTTTAGTTAATAATTTGGTTAAAAAAACAGCATGGAATAAAGCCCCCATACATGGCTATGTTTCGTTAAACTGCAGAAAAAAGCCGACAGATTTCACGAAACGGATGCCTAAGATAGAATAGTTTTAGACTAATTCAAAATATTCTTAACCAATTCTTAACTTCTCTCGGGGTATCCTAAAACAAAAAACCGCAGCCCAACGGACTGCGGTTATAAGTCTTAAGGAAAACGTGCTTATTTGTCTGCTTTTTTCGCAGCAGCTTTCTCGTCTTTTTCCATTTCATCTTTCAGACCTGCCAATACATCCAAGTCTCCAAGAGTTGTTTTCTCTTGACCACGCTGTATATTTTCAACAGCCCGTGATGCTTCTTTAGCAGATGCTTTGCGTTCGGCAACTTCTTTTGCCTTGCTCAATTTTGGATCTTCTTCAAAAGTACGGGTATGCGAGACCATAATTCTTCTCTGGTTCTTGTTGAATTCAAGAACAACAAAGTCGGCTTTCTCATCCACCTTTATTGAACTTCCATCAGCTTTTCGCAAATGTTTAGATGGTGCTACAGCTTCAACACCGTAAGGCATTGCTACGGTAGCCGTGTTGTTTTCAATATTGGTAACCGTTCCTTCGTGGGTAGAACCTTCCAGGAATACTGACTCAAATACATCCCAAGGATTTTCTTCGAGTTGTTTGTGTCCAAGGCTCAAACGACGATTGTCTTGATCTACTTCGAGAACAACCACTTCCATTTCATCGCCAATGTTGCAGAACTCAGAAGGGTGTTTGATTTTCTTTGACCAGCTCAAGTCTGAAATGTGAACCAAACCATCAATTCCTTCTTCCAACTCAACGAAAATTCCGAAGTTGGTGAAGTTTCGAACCGTAGCGTTGTGTTTGCTGCCAACAGGATATTTATCTGCAATGGCTGCCCATGGATCCGGCATAAGCTGCTTAATACCCAAAGACATCTTGCGCTCTTCTCTATCAATAGATAGTACAACGGTTTCCACTTCATCTCCAACTGTCAAGAAATCTTGGGCGCTTCTGAGGTGCTGAGACCAAGACATCTCGCTAACGTGCACCAATCCTTCTACGCCGGGAGCAATTTCAATAAACGCTCCGTAATCAGCGATCACAACAACTTTTCCTTTCACCTTGCTTCCAACTTGAGTTTCGTCACTCAACGTATCCCATGGATGATCAGTAAGTTGTTTTAATCCAAGAGCAATACGCTTCTTGTCGTCATCGAAGTCGAGAATTACCACGTTAATTTTCTGGTCAAGTTCAACCACCTCTTCAGGATGATTGATGCGTCCCCAGCTCAAGTCCGTGATGTGGATCAAGCCGTCTACTCCTCCAAGGTCGATGAAGACACCATAAGAAGTGATGTTCTTCACGGTACCTTCGAGTACTTGTCCTTTTTCCAATCCACCGATGATTTGCTTCTTCTGCTCTTCCAGTTCGGCTTCGATCAAAGCTTTGTGAGAAACAACAACGTTTTTGAACTCATGATTAATCTTAACAACCTTGAATTCCATTTTCTTCCCAACGTACATATCGTAGTCGCGAATAGGCTTGACATCGATTTGAGATCCGGGAAGGAAAGCTTCCAAACCAAACACGTCCGCAATGAGACCTCCCTTGGTTCTGCATTTGATATTACCAGTGATTACGGCATCGGTATCAAGAGCCTCGTTCACCTTGCGCCAAGCTTCGTGCATGCGCGCGGTGCGGTGTGATATATTGAGTTGTCCGTTTTTGTCTTCAAGATTCTCCACATACACATCAACGATATCGCCGATAGCCAGCTCGTCATTGTATCTGAATTCGTTTGCAGTAACGATTCCTTCAGATTTATAGTTGATGTTTACCACCACCTCTTTTTTGGTGATGTCAACAACAGTACCTTTAACTACCTCTCCTTGTTGAACGGCGTTGAGGGTATCGTCATAAAGAGCGTCATATTCTGCTCGTTGGGCTTTATCGTAGTCTTCTGAACCTTCTTCAAATTTTTCCCAGTCGAAATTGGCAGGGTCCATCTCCTCGCGTCCTTCGTAGAGGTTTAATTCTTCTCCTTCTTCATCATCGCGACCTACTTCTTCTTCTTTTTGTCGGGTAACAATTTTGTCACCATCAGGATCAGTATCGGCATCTTCCACCTCAGCAACTACCTCAGTTTCTGCAGGGGCTTCTTCACTAGCCTCTTCGTCCGCCACAGCTTCAGCTGGTGCCTCTTCGGTCTCTGCTACTACTTCAGTAGCTTCTTCAGCAACCTCTTCTGTCTTTTCTGATGATTCTTCGGGAGTAGTCGTCTCTTCCTTTTCCGTTGCTTGATCTTCAGTAACTTCTTGGGTTACTTCTGTTTCTTTGTTTTCAGTTTCCTCAGAAACTTTTTTTTCTTCGTTTGCCATAATTAAGGCATCCATTTGTATTGCAGTTTCGTGGTAGCTGCAAGTCGTTTAAAACAGGGGTGACCACGACACCCTCAAATTTTGGAGGCGCGAAGATACGGTTTTTTGATTGATTATTACGAGAATAGACTTTTCTAATTGAGATCTGACGAACTCACGATTAATAGAGTAGTCGATGTAGTGCGACAAATTCAGAATTCTTGCCCAAACATTATCTTAATTTCGTTGTTCCTCCGTTGACTATTCAACCATGAAACAATTCGACGTTCCTCAGTTTTATCGCTCACCCATTATCGGTAAGGTAAAAGAAGCTAGAAAAATCACAGATCCCAGGAAAAAAGATTTCACTCCAACTGTGCTTGATTTTGGACCTGTTGAATTTCTTATTCCACGCCATTTCGGCTTTTGTTACGGGGTGGAAAATGCCATTGAAATTTCCTACCGAGCTTTGGAAGAGAATCCAGGAAAGCGAATTTTTCTTTTGAGTCAAATGATTCACAATCCTACGGTGAATGACGATTTGACAAAAAGAGGGATTCAATTTATTATGGATACACAGGGAAATCAGTTTGTAGACTGGGACGAATTAAATCCTGAAGACGTCGTGATTGTTCCTGCATTTGGAACTACCGTTGAAATAATGGAGTTACTGACAGAGAAGGGCATTCAAATCGAGAAGTACAATACGACATGTCCTTTTGTGGAGAAAGTATGGAAGCGCTCAGAGCAATTGGGAAAGAAGGAATTCTCGGTGATCATCCATGGAAAAGTAAAACACGAAGAAACCCGAGCAACTTTTTCCCATAGTTATCAGAACGCTCCTTCGGTCGTAGTGTTTGACATGGCCGAAGCAAAAAGACTGGGAGAATATGTTTTGGGTAGGCGATCAAAAGAGGATTTTTATTTGGAATTCGCGGGCAAATTCAGTGAGGGTTTCGATCCTGAAACTGATCTCAAGAGGGTGGGAGTTGTGAATCAAACCACAATGCTCGCTACAGAGACCCAAGCAATAGCGGATTACTTCAAAGGACTCATGATAAATTCATACGGAGAAGGTGGTTACAAGGATCACTTTGCCGATACCAGAGATACCCTTTGCTACGCAACCAATGATAATCAGCGCGCGACTTATGGGGTTTTAGAGCTCGATTCTGATTTGGCCTTGGTTGTTGGGGGTTACAACAGCTCAAATACCTCCCACATAGTTGAACTCTGTGAAGAGAAAATTCCGACTTATTTCATTAGTTCCGATATGGAAATTGAATCTGGTGATCAGATCAATCATTTCAACTATCCCTTGAAGAAAATGGAGCTGACCAATCAGTGGATTCCAAAAAAAGAGAAGGTGAGGATCGTTCTCACTAGTGGTGCTTCATGTCCGGATGCCACCATCGATACCGTTATGCAGAAAGTGTTATCGTATTTCGAAAACACCCGATCCGTAGAAGAAGTCTTGGAAGAGATTACGGATTCTTCTGCTGAATAGCAGTATTTGCCCAGCCCAGAGCGATCTTTAACTGCTCTTCCTGAGTTAAATTTGAATTGTCTAATAATCGTGCATCTTCCGTTTGAATAAGAGGATTTTCCTTTCTGGTTGTATCAATTTCGTCCCTTAACCGGATGTTCTCTTTAATTTCTTCCAGAGATGTTGGTTCTCCCTTGGCAGTCAATTCGTCATAGCGACGTTTAGCTCTGATTTCTTTGTCGGCCGTCATGAAGATTTTGAGCTCGGCATCAGGAAGAACAGCACTTCCGATATCGCGTCCGTCCATCACCACTCCTTTGCGTTTTGCGAGGTCTTGTTGAATCTCGCGAAGTTTTTTCCTCACTTCGGCAATTCTACTGACTTGACTCACTAAGGAAGATACCTCGAGACCTCTGATTTCATTTTCAACTACTTCATCGTTGAGTCGTGTAGAGTTTTTGCCTTCGATCAATATGAAGTCGATGAAAATAGACGGCAAGCTTTTAATTAAGCTCTCTTTATTGACAACTCCGTTCTGTATGAAACCATTTTGTATGGCAAACAGCGTAACGGCACGATACATTGCCCCTGAATCAACATACGTGTAGCCAAGGCTTTTTGCCATCGCTTTCGCCATAGTGCTTTTTCCACAAGAAGAATAACCATCTACGGCTATGTTGATACTTTTTGTCATGGGCGTCGAAGATACGACGTCGCCATTAACAACTTACGATTTTTTGAAGTCGTCGAATTTTACATTCAAGGTGAAATGATTGCTTACACCGGCAAGACTGTATGCAGCTCTTGCATAACTAATATGAACTTTCGCAATTCTCAAACCCAATCCATATGTGATTCCAGCACCTCCCGGGTTATCATCAATCTTGAGTTGTTGTCGTCGATTGTAATTGTACCCCAATCTTATGTTGAAGTTTTCAGTCAAGAGTATCTCAGCATTAAAGATGAGGTGCCTCATTAGGTTCTCTCCAAAGCCGCCTGGGTTGGTGACGACCTCTTCGCCTGTTAACGGATCGATTTCAGTGGTTGTTGGTTCAGGCGTAAGATCCCATTGTTGCAGATTTTCACCAACGAGTGAAAGGCGAATCGGGGCTTTGTCAAGTCTTTTTGAAATGGCAGCCTGAATCTCAAATGGTAGCTCTTCAGCAACTCCTTCTCTATAGCTCCTTAATGATGTGCCGACGTTTTTTATAAGGAAGGTCGCCGTAAAAAGCTTTTCGGGATTATAATAGGTACCGCTTAGATCTAAAGCAAAGGCGGTTGATCGATACTCTGCCAATTCACTTAGCACAAATTTAAGGTTACCTCCAACCGAGAATCTATCGTCTAGTTGTCTGCCATAACCTGCTTGAAACAGGTATTCACCTGCGCTAAAATTTCCAATGACCTCTCCGGTCTCAGTGGTCAAATCAAAATCACCATATCCGAGGCTCTGAATTCCCAGAAAAAAAGTGCCTAGGCTGTCAACGTGTTTCGAATATCCTGCGTGGCGGATACTCGCTTCTCCG
>CAZWQX010000150.1:0-9270 GCA_964635965.1 uncultured Cryomorphaceae bacterium | reverse complement strand
GGTTTAATGCAAGACTGGTTTAGGATAGCCTTTTACACTTTCATCAAGTTTAATTCCGATTTTGATAATCCGTCGGGATTCGAGGAAAAGCTCGCAGAGGTTAGCGAAAAATATGTGAACCCCTGGGCTGAATCCAACGGAGTGGATGCGACGGTAGATTATTCAATGACACCTTTAAAAGAACTCCATTTTGCAGATCAATTTGATTATGACTTGCCAAAGGGCAACAAGAATTACATCGCGATATTCAGTCTTTTGGCTCTTTTTATATTGCTCATCGCTGCCATCAATTTTATAAACCTTTCTTTGGCACAGAGTAGTAAGAGAGCAAAAGAGGTCGGTATCAGAAAGACTCTTGGAGCGGATAAAAACGGAATAGCCCTGCAGTTTTTAGGTGAATCCATAGTGATTACCACAATCGCTATGGTCATTGGATTATCATTAACCGAGCTCAGCATTGGCACTTTCAATGCCGTTAGTGGGAAGGCGTTCGGTCTGAGTGATGTATTCGTTGGTAAAACTCCTTTGGTCCTTTTGGCTATCCTTCTCGGTGTTGGGATTCTCGCAGGTAGTTACCCTGCCTTTGTATTGGCTTCGTACAAACCACTCCGCGTTCTTCGCGGATATATTCCGAATACGGGGGGTATAGGATTTCTGAGAAAAGCGCTCATGCTTACCCAATTTGTATTTTCCATTTTCATGATTACGGGTACACTCTTCATCAACAAGCAGCTTAATTTTCTACATGAGAAGAATCTTGGATTTGATAAGGAGAATGTTGTTTCTATCCCGCTCCCTCGTGATACAACGGCGGTTCAAAGATTAACCCCGATGCTTGACCAACTCCGTGCGGATGAACGTGTAAAGGCATTTTCAGGTACCTCGATGCCTACAGGGCGCACGGGAGAATTGATGTTCAGGATAGAATCTTCCAAAGGTGAGCTTCAAGAACAATCCATTCGCTGTTTATTTGTCGATCATGAGTTTGTAGAAGTGCTGGGACTTGAAGTGAAGGAAGGAAGAAATTTTTCAGTTGATCGCCCTTCGGATGCTCAAACGGCTTTTGTGATCAATGAAACAGCCGCTAAGACATTTGGTTGGGGCAATGAGCCCATTGGTAAGAGAATGCAATGGGGGTTGCAACCAAATGGAGCCGCAGCAAATGATGGGGAAGTTGTTGGGGTCGTAAACGATTTTCACTTTTTAAGCCTCCACAGTCCTTTGGAGCCGTTGGTGCTATGCTATAACCCGAGCGGAAACAATACGGTTTCCATCAAGTTTGCCAAAGGAGATTATTCGAAGGTTCTTGATGAGATTGAAGATCAGTGGGCAGAATTGGTCCCAAATCATCCAATTGAAATAGACTTTTTGGATCAATCGCTTCGTGAGAATTATCGAGAAGAGCAAAACATGTTTACGATTTTTAGCTTTTTCGCAATCGTTTCCATCGTGATTGCAGTAATGGGACTTTTTGCTCTTATCAGCTTTTCGGTGCAGTCTAAAATTCGCGAAATAGGTATTCGAAAGATATTGGGAGCAGGTTCGGAAAGTATTGCTTGGACACTTCTTCGCGATCTGGTTTTGGTATTGATTATCGCCTTTTTTATCGCCACCCCTGTGAACGTCTACCTCATGAATCGATGGCTGGAAGACTTTGCCTACCAGGCAGAAATAAGTCCATTTCTTTCATCCCTGAGCTTGATTTTTGCATTGTTTCTAACTGGTTTAATCATCCTCTTTTATGTTGGAAGAATCAATCGAATTGATCCGGTAATAGCCTTGAGATACGAGTAGCAAATTTGCATCGTCCGATAGCGAACGATTTGTTTGTTCGAGAGTTAAAGAATGTCTAAAGCACCGATTAAGAGCGTGTTATGGCTATATTCGAATGAACATGATTTACGCACTTGATTCGGACTAAAAGGGGAAAATCCCCTTTGTCCGAATCGATTTCTAACCGTCGTCGGATCTGTTCGTAAGTTGACGCTATTTAAGTTCTTACAACCGAAATCGTGTTAGTTATTTGGTTGATTCAATAAATGCATGGGTAGGATTGATTTCTACCCATGTTTTTTTTTGGTTAACAATACGGGATTCGCAATGAACGATGCGCTGATTCGATTAAATTCGAACCCATTATGGGATCGATAAAGAAGTACTTTGATAGAGACCTGAGTTGGCTCTCTTTTAACGAAAGGGTTCTTTTAGAGGCCGAACGCTCCGAAACACCTGTGTTCGAGAAGCTAAAATTCTTGGCTATTTATTCAAGTAATCTCGATGAGTTCTATCGGGTTCGAGTGGCTGCATTTCAACGGGTAATTTCCGATGGGAAATTGGAAGAGAAAGAGCTCAATGACTACTCCTATCTTCTTCGTGAAATTCAATCAGTAGTAGATAAACAGCAAGAACGGTTTGGTAGTATCTATCGAGACATTGTTCTCCCTGAACTGAATTCAAGTGGAATTAGAATCGCTCATTTAGACGAGATTTCGGTTGATCAGAAAAATGCGCTTCGTGAATTTTTCAGAATCCAGGTACTCGGTTCTTTGCATCAGCAAGCTGAGAAACCTTTTCTCGAGAATCGAAAACTTTATTTAGTTGTAGATGGATTAGATGAATCGGGTGAAAGGAGTCTCAGATACCTCAATATACCAACAGATCGAGTCAACCGATTCATAAGTGTTCCCGACGGTGACAACCATGTTTTCCTTTTTCTCGATGATTTGATCAGGCTCTATTTGAATGAAGTGATCACTGGATTTGAGATACAAGGAGTTTATGCAATCAAATTGAACAGGGATGCCGAGTTGTATTTGGACGAAGCCTACAGGAGTGAGTTAAAAAAGAAGATTCAGCGGGCTTTGTCTAATCGTTCAACAGGTTCTCCTTCAAGAGTCTTAATTGATGAATCAATGGGCGATGAGGTTCGAGAGCGACTAGCCCAAGACTTGGATTTAAGAGCTGCGAGTTTTGTTAACGGTGCCAGGTATCACAACTTCTATGACTTTTTTTCCCTTCCGAATCCTTTAAAACCTCAATTGGAATATCCCAAGGTCAGATCTATTCGAGTTCCTGAGCTGGTTAGATCGGCGAGTATTTTTGATGAGATTGACAAAAAGGACTTCTTGCTAAACTTCCCTTATCAGCCTTATGATTATGTCCTCATGATGTTTAACGAGGCGGCAACGAATCCCGAATTCACAGAGATAAGGGCGACCATGTATCGGATGGCAGCGGATTCGGCAATTGGTGCTGCGCTAATGACGGCTGCGAAGAATGGCAAAAAAGTAGTTGTTTTTGTAGAGCTCAAAGCGAGGTTTGATGAGGCTAATAACATAACCTGGGCTGATAAAATGAAAGCAGCAGGAGTTAAAATTATCTACAGCATCCCTGATATAAAGGTTCACGCTAAAGTTGCTTTATTCACTCGGCAAAAAGGCGGAAAGAAAAAGCGTTATGCATTTTACGGAACGGGTAACTTCAATGAGAAGACGGCTTCTATTTACACCGATCACGCATTATTGACTTCGGATGTTTCAATGAACGCGGAACTAGAGTCGCTTTTGAAGTATTTGGATCGTGGAAGAAAGGAACCCGCTCCTCAGGAGTTGCTCATAGAAGGGTTTAATATGGTCGATCGTTTTACGGAGATGATCGATAAAGAGATTGCCTTCGCCAGGGAAGGTAAAGAAGCTCAGATTACGATCAAGATCAACAACTTGGAAGACAAACCGATGATCAAGAAGTTATACGAGGCTTCTCAGAAAGGCGTAAAGATAAACCTCATCGTACGTGGAATCCTATGTTTGCGCCCTGGTGTCGAAGGTTTGAGCGAGAATATTCAAGTGTTTAGAGTTGTAGGACGTTACTTGGAGCACGGTCGGGTGTTCAAATTTGAAAACGGAGGTGATCCCCTGTATTACATGGGGTCAGCCGACTGGATGAAACGAAATTTGAGAAGCAGAATTGAGGTTGTTTTCCCGATTAAGGATTCAAGACTAAAGAAGCAAGTAGAGGACTTTATTCGAATTCAATTGTCTGCTCATCGAGGTACGGTGGAGATTAACAGTGAGTTGCAAAATGACTTTCCTTATGAGGAGGAGTCAAACATTGGAGCTCAAGAAGCCTTTTATAGGTATTTGAAGGGGTAGGGGTGTTCGTTTCGCTCACTTTTTAAACCACAAAGACGCAAAGGGCACGAAGGGAGATTGGGTTCGCGTTGCTCTCTTTTTTATACCACGAATGACGCGAATTGGCACGAATGCTTGGGAGTGTAGGGCGTGTTAGGTTCGCTTCGCTCATTTGTTTTAACCACTAAGACACAAAGAACACGAAGTTGTTGCGGAAAAAGATATTTAGATATGTGCTGTTCGGCAGTACTTTATTTCAACGTCCATAAATAACCCTTCTAATTCCGTTTTTAATCAGTGGTACATTAAAATTGATGAGAAGACCTATCCTGATATCAGTTAGTTTCAAATAAGTTAAGATCTGTGCCAAATGAATGTCTGCCAGTCTTTCACTCGACTTAACTTCAACAATGAATTTGTTTTCAATAATCAGATCAGCCCTAAATCCGAAGTTCATTTCTAACTCCTTATAGTATACAGGAATCTCGACTTGACGTTGAACATCTATTTCTCTTTGCTTTAGCTCGAAGGCCAAGCACTTTTCATAAACGCTCTCCAATAATCCCGGTCCTAATTCTCTATGTACCTCCAAGGCAGCATCAACTACCTCGGCAGCAATTTCTTCTTCCGTCATAATTCACTCTTTGAGTGAATCTACGAAATTATCGTGCATTGCTTTCCCGAATATTCGTAAAAGCGAAGTAGTTTATTCAGCTGGTTTTAGCATCATTGATGCCTTTGCGGTTCATGATCAACGAGCACCTGGAGTCCAACAGTTCTTAGCGTCCTTCGTGCCTTTGTGGTTCAAAACATGGCGAGTTCACAAGCCCTACAATCCTTAGGACCCTTGGTGCCTTTGTGGTTCATAATCAACTTACACCACGAGTCCAACAACCCTTTGTGTTCTCCGTGCCTTTGCGGTTCAAAACATGGCGATTTCACAAGCCCTACAATCCTTACGACCCTTGGTACCTTTGTGGTTCATAATCAACATACACCACGAGCCCAACAACCCTTTGTGTTCTCTGTGCCTTTGCGGTTTAAAACAAGGCGATTTTACAAGCCCTACAATCCTTAGGAGCCTTGGTACCTTTGTGGTTCATAATCAACTTACACCACGAGCCCAACGACCCTTTGCGCTCTCCGCGCCTTTGCGGTTTAAAACATGGCGAGTAATACGAGCCTCACCTGGCAATCACCAATCTAAACACCTCGTCCTGCCCGTCATATTTGAACTTTACGAAATAAAGACCCTCAGACCAGCCTATTAAGGGGTAGTCAAGTTCATTTAGCCCTTCCTTGAGATCTAGGGTAAAAGACTCAATCAGTTTCCCGTCTGATCCGGTGATTTCAACTGCTACGGCTGCATCTGTCGGCATAACGATAGTGAAGTGAACTTCGTTGGAAGCGGGGTTTGGAAATGGAGGTGCAAAAGTTGCTTTTTGACGATTGAGGCCAATACAAAGCTTATTATTCGTTGTGTCGCTCTCCATTTCTCCATTTGGATTGCTGACTCTCATACAAGTATAGGGTAAGTCCCTTCCAGGTAGGTAGCCTATCTCCGTCCCTAGTGGATATTCGGTTAACTGCCCCGGAGGGAGCAACCACTCGGAATCGATATTGAATTTAATGTCTCGTCCTACCTCAATTTCGGAGTCGAAGAATTCTACAGGAACATTTCCATTGTTATTGATGAATGCAACAAGAAGTAGGTTGTTACCAACTGTTTGGTACTGTAGGTCGACCATTTCGAGGTCGTATTCGGGAATGATGGCCGTGAACGAAGTTTTGGCTGTATCGTTGCAATTAAGCTCATTTGTAGCAACCAGCCACACTTCATAATCACCGGGAGTTTCAAAGTTTAGAGTTGGTTCAAATTCAGTTGAGACCACATTTCCATTTACGACCCATTCAAATAATTCTCCATCAGTTGTTAGGTTATCAGGTATCACGGAGAACGGAGGTGCTTGAATGGGGAGGTCAATCGTAAAGTCGGCTGAAGGAATGGCTTGAACGAAGACCGATCCTTGAGTTGATGCGGCGCATCCCGACTCAGAGAGGAGCTCAAGTTGAACTTCAAACGTTCCGGCAGCTCCGGGAATAAAAACTTGCGCAGAATCGGTTCCTAACTCACCTTGTTGACTTCCGGTTGGTCCATCGATTATCGTCCAAAGGCGAGACGAAATCGGGTCAACTTCATCAGCGATGCTCTGGGGAATGGTCAAATCCACCAATTCAGTTACCGCTCCCAGGCAGGCATCTTCAGTCGTTATTTCAGGTGATGGAGGTTCGTAAACCCGAATTTGTTTGGTGATTTGATCGGTGCAACCGTTTACCCCAAGGTTATTACCAGTGGCAGTGAGCGTCACATCGTAAACTCCTGGCTGGGCGTACTCGTGTGTCGTATTTGGGAAGTTTGAAAAGAATCCATCCCCGAATTGCCAATTGTAAAATACGGGTCCTGAAACGGAGATATCTACATTTTCTTGGAAGACGGCCACTTCACCGAGGCACACATCGATGACTTCAAAGTCGGCAATTGGGCTACCCAGAACCTCAACATTTCTCAGAAGGCTATCGGTGCATTGTTCTTCACTGGTAACGATGTGCGTAACCGTATTGGCACCTAAGTTCTCGAAGGTTGTTGAACCGACGGATCCAGTGTCGAAAGTACCATTTCCGAAAGACCATTCTTGCTGGGCGATACTTCCTCCTCCAGGAACAACTGAAAGGCTTTCAAAGAAAACCTCGTTGCCTGCACAAATAATAGGCGCCGAAAAATTGACAAGGGGCAATGGGTTTACAAAAATCGTATCTCTTCCGGTACCCGTGCACCCGTTATCAAGAGTGACAGTCAATTCAACGGGAAATTCCCCGGTTGATTCGTAGAGGATCGATGGATTTTCCTCGTCTGAAACACCTGCCGAGGTATTCTCAAAAGTCCAGTTCCAAACAGTGATGCTCCCGCCTTCGGGTTCGGTTAAGTCATCAAAATCAACCTCATTGTTCTGGCAAGGAGGGCTAAATCCGAAGTCTACGGTCGGTGCGATACCTACAATATCGATTTCCACCGTATCCCTTCCCACACAGCCATTGGCATTGGTGGCTTCCACCCAATACTCTCCACTTTCTTGAGGCTGAATAAAGGGCGTTGTTTCATCGGTGGACCAGAGGTATTCCTCCGCTTCCTCAAAACCCGCCGAGAGAAAGAGTTCGTTTCCGAGGCAGAAGGTGGGGTTCTCATCGAGCTCGGCAATTTCGGGAAAGAAATCTTCGGTCACCACCACCGTTTCCGAGGTGTAGGAGCAGCCTTCGTCGTCGGTTACGGTGAGAAAATATTCTCCGGGCTCCTCGATTAAGTAGTCTGTGGTCGTTGAACCATCTTGCCATTCGACGTCGAATCCTTCTAGGTTGGTGGACCAAAGGGAGTCGAGGTTCGAGCAGAGAGCGAAATCGCTCAAGAAATCTCCAGGTAAATCAATGTAAATCGAGTCGACGGATTGGCGATTAAACATATCGATAGCAATTACGGAATACCAGCCTTCATCATTGACTGTTAATGTACTTTCCGTGCTTCCATCTTGCCATTCATATGACTTATACGCCGTCTCAGGTCCCAGTTCTATTCCGCAAAAGTCTTGGAGAAAAAGAGTGTCTTCGATCGCTAATGATACAGGCGGTGCATAATAGTCCATTCGACTAGTCAAATATTCTTCTAATTCAATAGTGCTCAATTCGTCCTCAAAAAAACCTACTTCCAAAATGCTTCCATTCCAGGAAAGGGAACCCGCTCTGCCCAAGCTGTAGTTGCCAGAGACAAAATTTCTATCTGCTCCCAATTCTAGGACAACACCGTTCAGAATGGAAAATGCAGGATCCGAGTCTGTTGAGGTAACAATACCCAAAGCCAAATAATCCAGCAAAATTTGCGGAATCAATACTCTTCCAGATGAAGCATCATTAAATCTTGCTTCGATACCATTGGCTCTGAGATGAATTCCTGAGTCATTCGCCTGGTTGGCATCGAGTATTCTAGCATAGCTTGGATAGGCATCGGGTTCAAATAGAATTGCTATTGCGGCAGGATTAATTTCGATATTTAGAGAGAGGTTCTGATTCGAATTGCCAAAGGCAAGTACATTCTTCCCGAATTCATTTGTTGCTAGTGTTGGTGAATTAGGACCTGCTGAGAAATGGAATGAACCGCCCAAGGCATCACCCCAAGATATGACCTCACTCTCTGTAGTTGTAACTAATGTATCAGATCTAAAGAGTGATGACGGAACTACTGTTTGTGCAAGACTAATTTGTGCTACACAAATCAAGAAAATGATTTTTATTAGGGAGGATAATAGAGGCTTCATGAAAAGGAAACCATACTTTTGTATGTATGACGAAAATACGACGGAATTTAGCTCCTGTTGCAGTTTTTGCGTACAATCGTCCACAGCACCTTCTTGAAACGCTGAATGCTCTAGGTCGTAATCCTGAAATTTGCAATACTGAGGTATACGTATTTATTGATGGACCAAAGGATAAATTTGATATTCAGTCCGTCGATGAATGTTCTGCATCCATTGTGAAAGCTGACCTTACATCTAAAAATCTTACGATCATCAAAAGAAAAAAGAACGTAGGATTGGCCGACAATATTATCAGCGGTGTCACAAAGGTCGTCGAAAAGCACAAAACAGTAATTGTTGTTGAGGACGATATAGTTACATCACCAGGCTTCTTGAAATACATGAATGATGCACTGGATTTCTATCAGAGCGAAAAACAAGTCATGCATATTGCTGGATATATGCATCCCATAGAGCTTTCAAGTGCCCAGGAAACTTATTTTTATCAAGTCACTTCTTGCTGGGGTTGGGGTACTTGGGTGGATCGCTGGTCAAACTTTGAGAAGGATGCTCAAAAACTGTTAAATGAACTGGACAAAAACGATCTTTTGAATTGGTTCGATCTTGATAATAGTGGGGTGTTTTTGGATCAATTAGAAAAAAATGTATCTGGACAACTCAAATCTTGGGCGATCAAATGGCAAGCTTCTGTAAACTTAAAAGGAGGATTGTCACTTCATCCATATTCTTCTCTTGTTCGAAATATTGGACATGACGGAACAGGAGAAAACTGTCAT
>CAZWQX010000149.1:0-9414 GCA_964635965.1 uncultured Cryomorphaceae bacterium | reverse complement strand
TTTGACAAAACAGGGTTATGGAAGACAAACAAAATAGTTTCGTTTCCGCCCCCCTAATGTTTCTTTGTTTCATTTATTTATTTAGACAAAACAGGGTTATGGAAGAAAAACAAAATAATTTCTGCTCCCTCCCCCCCCCAAAAAACGATATGCAATAATATCAATACTTCTCAATTTCTCCCTTCTCACGAAGAAGAAAAAATATACATATATATATAGATATATAGATATATAAACCAAAAACAGAAACACAGACAAAAATAATCAGAGCATATTGAAAGAATACATGAATATACGTATGTTACGAAGAAAAGAAGAAGGAGAAGAGAGTGATGCTGCATACTGAGCTTTATTAAAAATAAACGATGGCGGGAATACGACAGGAGAAAGTTGGTAAACTCATAGCTAAAGAGTTGGCGATCATTTTCCAGCAGCATGCAAAAGATATGTTTTCCGGTGCCATGATCAGCGTTACTGTTGTTCGAATGAGCCCTGATTTGGGGGTGGCCAAGGTCTACCTTAGTTTTTTTGCCCCTGGCGGGATTAATAAAGATGAATTCCTCGGATTTGTAAGATCAAGAGCTTCGGGTATTCGCGGATTGTTGGGAAAGAAAATTGGCAAGCACGTTCGAAGTGTTCCCGAATTAATCTTCTTCCTCGACGACAGTCTTGACTATGCGGAGAGCATCGATAATCTCCTCAAGGACTAAGCGATGAACCTCAGTTATTTCATTGCCAGGCGATATCTCTTTTCGAAGAAATCGCTTTCCATCATTACGGTAATGAGTTTGATATCTATGTTGGTTGTTGCCATAGTCACCATGGCAATGGTTGTGATTCTTTCCGCTTTTAACGGTATTGAAGAGTTGATTGATAACCGTTATGGATTTTTCGACGCGGACCTCACAATTTTACCCTTGAATGATAAGGTGTTTACTTCTGACTCTATGAATTGCATGTTTATTGAAGAGGTTGAGGGCATTACCGATTGTTCTTTTGCAATCGAAGAAAGGGTTTTTGCGAACTACGAAGACAATAATCGTATAGTCATTCTCAAGGGGGTAGATGAGGGTTTTGTTGAGCGATCGGGATTAGACAGCATGACAATAAGTGGGGTGGCGACGAATTCTTTGGACGGAAGTCCTGCCGCGCTAATTGGTATAGGGGTTAAATATGATTTGGATTTACGCTTGTTCGAGCAGGTCTTTAATCCTCTTCGCTTATCGGCTGTTTTGAGGGGTAAAAACCTTCGCCGAAATATGAACGAGGCATTAAACAAGAAGAACATTCCCGTAGCAGGAATATTCTCCATCAATATTGATTTTGATTCTGACTACGTGATCGTACCCATTGATTTCGCCGCATCACTTTTGGATTATCGCGATGAGTACTCTACCCTTGATATACGGGTTAAAGAGGGTTATGATCTCGAAACTGTCCAGAAACAAATCCAAAATATAGTAGGGGATAAGTTTCGTGTGAGGAGTAGGCTGGAGAAAAATGAGCTCGTTTATAAATCAAATAAGACGGAAAAGTGGGCTACCTTTTTGATCATGGCCTTTATCATGCTCATTGCAACATTTAATATAATTGCGGCCCTTACACTTTTGATCAATGAAAAAAGACACGATATCGGTGTTTTGACCGGTATGGGAGCCACTTTAGAGGATGTGCGTCGAGTCTTTTTCATTGAAGGCGCAATGATTAATGCAATCGGGGCAACAATAGGACTGTTATTGGGTCTCGTTTTTGTTTTTCTCCAAGCCAATTACGGTCTTATAAGATTAGAAGGAGGCCTCGTTGAGTATTATCCTGTCAAAATGGAATTGGCAGATTTTGCCGCGATTTTTGGATTGGTGGTTTTTTGCGGATTGCTATCCAGCATCGCACCTGTCAGAATTTTCACCAGGAAGTATTCGGCTCTTTAAGCAAATTCAAAGTGACCATATTTTTCTTTCACTTCAAATAATAAGTCCCTTACTCCATTAGGATCATCTTCGGTCACCAGTTTTATTCGGTGATCCTTGAAACCGTGAATTCCCCTGAAATAATTTCCATAATGCCGACGCATTTCAACCACCCCAAGCTTCTCACCTTTCCATTTGAGACCCATCTCAAAATGCTCTAGTGCAGCATCAACACGTTCACTTAGTTGAGGTGGTGGAAGAAGTTCACCTGTTTTCAGGAAGTGCTTAATCTCATTGAATATCCAAGGATAACCGATACTCGCCCTTCCTATCATCACTCCGTCAACACCAAATCTGTTTTTGTATTCCAGAGCTTTCTGAGGCGTATCAATATCACCGTTTCCAAAAACGGGAATGTGCATACGAGGATTATTCTTGACTTCGGAAATCAAACTCCAATCTGCTTCTCCCTTATACATCTGTTGGCGTGTTCGGCCGTGAATGCTTATGGCCTCAATTCCCACATCTTGAAGCCTTTCGGCTACTTCTACGATGTATTTGGTATCCTCACTCCAGCCAAGTCTGGTTTTAACCGTTACCGGCAAGGAGGTAGATTTCACCACAGCCTCTGTGAGCTTAACCATTTTAGGAATATCTTGTAGAATTCCCGCGCCGGCTCCTTTACAAGCAACTTTTTTTACGGGGCAGCCATAGTTGATGTCTAGAATATCGGGTTCGGTTTGCTCCACAATTCGAGCCGATTCCATCATAGGTTCAAACTCACTTCCAAATATTTGGATACCTATGGGTCTTTCATATTCGTAGATATCTAGTTTTTGCAAGCTTTTAGCCGCATCCCGTATCAATCCTTCAGAGCTGATGAACTCCGTATACATCAAGTCCGCACCATGCTTTTTGCAAAGTGCGCGAAAGGGAGGATCACTCACGTCCTCCATCGGAGCGAGTAATAATGGGAAGTTACCCAATTCTATATTCCCTATCTTAGCCATGATAAATAGAGTGCAAAATTAAAAATCCCTTTGGATGGGTTCAAGACCCTTTTCAAACGCCGATCCGTTTCTGCAGCTGATCGTACTGTTCTTGCTGGCCTTTTTTTGCGTCGGACTCTTTTTATTGATGGGGCAAGGCTTACTGAATGCCTTATGGGGAGTAAGTTTGTTTGAGAATCCGACCTTAATCAGTGATTATGAGAACGAGCAGGTCATCCGCATGAACCGCCTCCTGTTATTTTTTCAGCATTTAGGCCTTTTTGTGGTTCCTGCCATCATATTTGCCGCACTCTGTTCAACGAATTGGAAGAAATACCTCGGGTTTAGATTCATTTTACCACAATTTGCCGTCGGATCAATCATAATGATCATTGCCGCTCTTCCTTTAATCAATGTTCTTGCATGGGCAAATCAGAGCATTGTTTTCCCTGAGTTTCTTGCGGGAGTTGAGAAGACATTGCTAGGTTTAGAAGAATCGGCAGCCTTACTCACGGAGGCAATTGCCGGTTCACCCGACATTAATGTATTTCTGGTAAACATAGTGGTTTTAGCCCTGCTTCCGGCTTTTGGTGAAGAGATGATCTTCAGAGGGGTAGTACTTCCAATTCTCAGGAAATGGACGGGTAACGTGCACCTTGCGGTTTGGATTTCAGCTTTTATCTTCAGCGCTTTCCATCTTCAGTTCTACGGATTCCTTCCCAGGTTTATTCTGGGGGCCTTGCTAGGTTATTTATTTGTTTGGTCGAAATCGCTGTGGGCTCCCATTATTGCTCACTTTATCAATAACACATTGGCTCTTTTCTTGATGCTTTTGTTAGCCAGGGAGTATATTCCTGAAGAAGTGGATCAGTTTAACGCCACATGGTTAGATTGGCTCCTGGTTTTAGCTTCGATTGCAATTATTGTGGTAGGAATTTTCTTCTTGACGAAATATTCTAAAGGTTGGAGAAACAATCGACTGGCCAATCGGCTGCAGCAGGAGACCGAGCCACATCACAGGGAGGTTAGGGATATCGAATAAAAAAAACCGCAACTCAATCGAGTCACGGTTTTTTCATTACATGTAAAAAATCTTAGTTGTCGATTGCGGAGCCCTTATTCACGGAATAATTGATTTTTAGGGCTTGTGCTTCACGCAACTCTTGTTTAATATCCGTTACAACACCCATTTTAGTATCTCTATCTACTTTTAAAGAGGTTGTGATCAATGGTTTTTCAGCTTCATCTCTAGCTTCACGATTGTCTTTAATCCAAAGTTGTATATCTGCAATCTCAGCAAAAGAATCGTCCAGCTGAATTTTCGGTTCTGTTCCGAATCGCTTGTCTATCGGTGGGCCAACATTGATATAATCTACTAAGGCTTTCTTCTCAAGCTTTTCAGTTTCCGTTGCCAAAGGTTTGCTAATACTCACCTTTGGATCATCCTCTCTCATTACGGTTACAACCATAAAAAAGAACAGAAGCATGAAAATAATATCAGGCAATGAGGCCGTGGAAATACCAGGGGTCCCTTTTTTGCCTTTTCTAATGAATTTACTCATCGTTCTTGCCTGTTTTAGTTACCACCAATGTTTTTCGGTTCAGCTTCAGATATCCTTTGGGGGTATACCGCACGAACTGCCTTGATTTTTGGCTTGTCCTCAGCATTAGTTACGCTCAACTCGCTGTAGGCCACACCAAATTTTTCCATTGAAAGATCATTTCTGAGCTCATTGATAGCCGCACTTAATTCATTTTGCACTTTGATATACATCTCGTACTTAGTACCACGGTCATTTTGCAATGAAATCAAAGCCGATGTAGGCAGCTCGTCGTACTCTCCTATAAGATCAATGGCGGTCATTTTGTCTTCCCACTTTTCCAATTTGTCTTTGAGATCTTTGCTGTCAGGATCTTGGCGAAGAGCTTGTTTCAGATTATTAATATTCTCCTGAACGGATGATCTGGTTATTCGGGTCAGTTTCGGAAGATTCGGATCGTCGTTAGGGTTCGTGTAAAACAGTTTCGCCCCTTCTTTCAGATCTCTGATATCCATCCTTTTCTCTTCAACCAAAAGCTGATTTTGGCTATTAACCAAAACCTCATAAACGTTTCTTTTGATAACGTCAGGCGGCTCTAAATCTTCAGGAACAGGAGGAGGAAGCTGTCGCAAAATCCCGATGTCCTGGTCCATGGTTGTGGTTACCAAGAAGAAGATAAGCAACAAGAAAGCAATATCGGCCATAGAGCCGGCATTAATCTCTTGTAAAGGTCTTCTAGCCATCTTTCTCTTTATTTAAAAATACGTACAACTTCTCCAATTATTGCCAACAATACCGCAGCAACAACTAATACATACATAACCATCAGGCCCATCCCACTTAACTGAGATGCACTGGCTGTGACGTCTTCACCATAAGTCGCAAGAACTTCATCAGACGCTAAGCTGTAGCAAATAAATGCCAACACAACGAATCCGATTAATCCAATTAGCAGGGAGATGTTTCTCTTTAGATTGGTTAAAAGTTGAACCAATCCGAAAAGAACTGCTGCTCCACCTGCAACGATCATTAAGGCGAATACTAACCAGATTGACGGGCTAATTGCATCCTCATATCCTACCATGATTCTGATTCCAAGAATCAGCCCGACAATTCCAATTACGAATGCCAGTACGGTAAGACCTGTATCTAGTTTTTTCGTATCCATGATAGATTACCCTTTAGAGGTTTTGTGACGGAGAAGCATATCTACTAGAGAAATAGAAGCATCTTCCATGTCGTTTACGATACCGTCTACTTTAGAAACGATGTAGTTGTAGAAAATCTGAAGGATAATCGCAACGATAAGACCCGATACCGTAGTAATCAAGGCCACTTTAATACCGTTTGCCACAACACCCGGTGAGATATTGTTTTCCGCTGCAATCGCATCAAAGGCTTCGATCATACCGATTACCGTTCCCATGAAACCAAGCATTGGTGCTAGCGCAATGAAAAGAGAAATCCAAGAAAGACCTTTTTCTAAAAGCCCCATTTGAACACCTCCGTAAGAAACTACTGATTTCTCAACCATATCGATTCCCTCGTCATAACGCTCAAGCCCTTGGTAGAAAATTGAAGCAATCGGTCCGCGTGTGTTTCGACAAACGTCTTTTGCAGCTTCTACACCACCTGACACCAAAGAATCTTCTACGTTTTTGAGAAGTTTGGTTTTGTTGGTGCTTGCCATGTTGAGGTAAATAATTCTTTCAATACTCAATGCCAAACCTAAGATCAAACAGATCAATACGAATGACATGAAGAAAGGCCCACCATCGATAAAAGTGTCCTTAACGACCTGGTGGAAAGTTTTTTTGGTATCAACCGCAGCAGTTTCTTCTTCCATGGATTCGGCAGGTTCTTCCTCTTCCATAACTGGTGCAGCTTCTTCCATTTCTGCTTCGGTTTCAGTCGCATCATCGGCCATAGCCTCCATCTGCGTTGAATCTCCCTCAGCTTCCGATTGGGCATATCCAAAGTTGACAATGCCAAAACTGAAAAGTACACTTAAAGTAAGTGCGGTGAGTAATTTCTTCATGGTTTCCAAAAGTTGGTTTTTACGTAGATTTTTTAGAACATGTAAAATAACGGTACAAATAAAGTCAAAATAATGACACTCCGTAGCGGAGAGGAAGGGATTCGAACCCCCGATCCCCTCTCGGGGAAACACGCTTTCCAGGCGTGCGCCTTAAACCACTCGGCCACCTCTCCGAATTGCCTGAATGCGTTCATCCATACGGCAAAGCGGGCGCCAAAATACAAAAAAATGTACTCTGCGCTGAAAGTAAATACCTAAACCATTGATAGGTTAAACTGAGTTAAGAAACGGTTACCTCTCCTCGTAAATCGCTAGTGAAGTAAGCCGCAAACTCTTTTGGCGATAAATTTTGGCCCAGCAAGTACATGCATTTTGCTACACACGCTTCAAGTTGCATGTCTTGAGCGCTAATGAGTCCTATTTTCTCAAGTTCAGCGCTGGCTTCATACTTTCCTTGATGAACCCCACCCCCTCTGCATTGGGATTCGTTGATCATTAACAGTCCTGATTTTTTCGCCTCCGCCAATGCTTCAAGAAACCAAGGAGCAGTCATCGCATTCCCACTTCCGTAGGTTCTGATGATCAATACTTTGTTTTCTGGAATAGAAAGCGCCGCCTGAACAATCTTGGGAGAAATACCTGGGAAAAGGGTTAATATAACTACATGATTATCTAAATCCGTTTCAATCCGAAACGGTAATTTTGACGGAGGCCTGATAAACTCTCTGTTGTATTTGATATGAACTCCCGCTTCAGCTAAGAAGGGATAGTTTGGAGATTCGAAAGCTTCAAAATGCTCGGCATTGTGTTTGTAGGTTCTATTACCTCGATACAAATGATACTCGAAATAAATGGCAACCTCAGGAACGAGGGCTTTACCGTATTCATAGGCCGAGGCTATTTCGATCGCGGTAATGATGTTTTCCTTCCCATCTGTTCTAACAACACCGATAGGTAATTGCGAGCCTGTGAGTATCACGGGTTTGGAGAGGTTTACGAACATGAAACTCAAAGCAGATGCGGTGTAGGCCATTGTATCACTGCCATGAAGAATGACGAAACCATCAAAGTCGTCATAGTGGTCTTCGACGAGATTCGCCAGCTTTGTCCACTCATTTAACCCTACATTGCTGCTGTCAAGAGGTTCTTCAAAAGATATACTGGTAATTTGTGTAGGGAGGTTCTTGATTTCAGGGATTTGCTCTTCCAGGGTGGCAAAATCGAATGGAATCAACCTGTTTGTTTCATGGTTTTGTACCATACCGATTGTACCACCAGTATAGATGATGAGTACTTTACGCTCAGATTTCATGTAAATCAAAAAGATTTTTTGCGTTTTCCGTGGTAATTCTCGCCACCTCTTCGATGGATTTGCCCTGGACGTCGGCTACTTTTTCTGCTACCAAGCGGGTTCTTTTGGTTTCATTACGCTTTCCGCGAAACGGATGCGGGCTTAGGTAGGGAGCATCCGTTTCTAGAACCAGATGTTTTAAGTCGATTTCTCTGACAACCTTATCCAATCCACTATTCTTAAATGTTACTACTCCGCCAATTCCCAAGTAAAAACCTGAATAGTCAAGAGCCCTTGCCGCTTGATCGCTATTTCCGGTGAAACAGTGGAAGACGCCTCTTAAACGGTCGTCGTGTTTGCGATCGAGAACTTCAAAAATTTCATCAAAAGATTCGCGAGCATGTATAGCGATGGGTAGCGAATGTTCTTTGGCCCAATCTATTTGTATCTCAAAAGCTTCTATTTGTTCGGGAAGATTTGATTTATCCCAATAAAGATCAATTCCAATCTCACCAACTGCTAAGTAATTTCCTGATGTCAATTCTGTGTAAATCGTATCCAACTGTTCCCTGAAGTCAGCTCTAACCGAGCAGGGATGGAGACCCATCATTGACCCGCATTGATTCGGGAATGCATTTTTCAAACCCTGCAATTGAGGGATACTGTTCACATCAATATTAGGGAGAATGGTATAAACGACCCCATCACTTTTTGCCTCCTCCATACAAGCGTTGAGGTCATCCTCAAATTGAGGAAGATACATGTGAGAGTGGGTGTCTACGAGTTTCACGAGTGATGAATTTGCGATGCAAATGACGTAAATCGGTTACATTTGAAAAAATCAATTTTTTGGCGAAAGTCTTAATCATCCGTTTCAGCTCCATCGGGGATATAGTGCTCACCACCCCGGTGGTGAGAAACTTGGCTCAACAGATGCACGATGGTGCTGAAATCCATTACCTGACTAAGAATCGATTTAAATCAATCCTTGAGCCCAATCCTTTTATCCAAAAGGTTTATGGAATTGAAAAGAGTACGAATGAGGTGGTTGACCAATTGAAGGAAGAGAGATATGACTACATCATCGACTTACACCGAAATCTAAGATCGGCCCGTGTAAAGAAGGCTTTACGAATGCTCTCATTTTCATTTAGAAAATTGAATTGGGAAAAGTGGCTGTTAGTGAATTTTGGAATCAATCGCATGCCCGATATCCATATAGTTGATCGCTACATGGAGACCTTGAAAATCTTTAAGATTGAGAACGATAATAAGGGATTGGACTATTTCATTCCTGAATCAGAGGATTTATGGCCCGAGTTTGTTCCTCAGCATATTCGGGAAAATTACGTCGCCCTCGTCATTTCTGCAACTCATTGGCGAAAGAAACCAAGAATGAATCAATACATAAGGCTTTGTCGTGAAACAACTAAGAACATTATACTGCTGGGTGGACCTTCAGAACAAGAAGAAGGAAAAGAAATTTCCGAAAAGGGAGGGGGTCATGTTTTAAATGCTGCGGGACTCACCAATCTTCATCAATCGGCTTTCTTGATTAAACAGGCTGGTTTAGTGGTAACTCCTGATACGGGAATGATGCACATCGCATCGGCTTTCAAAAAGCCTATTATTTCATTTTGGGGAGCTA